>NZ_BFBB01000002.1:0-357907 GCF_003114855.1 Leptospira ryugenii
GTCTGTCACGCTACGTTGTATTTTGTAAATGATGTCTTTTCCGAACCCTTCGATACGCTTCGCTACTCAGGGTTCGGGGAACGATCATAGAGAACCTCGCCAGTATTTGGTGGGGTTTTTTTGTTTTATCTGGTCTTTCTGGATAGGCCAATGTATCGATTTCAAATGGAATTGACTAATTTTAAAATTTCGAATCAATTATAATCCATCCGAGGTTATTTTATGGGTTTGGTTTATGCAAATATAAAGTTATCTAATCCTGTATTGCCCCTCCAGGCAAAAATCGAATGTTCGGCGTTAGTAGACAGTGGAGCTTTGCGCTTGTGCATTCCTGAACATTTAGCAATTCAATTGGATCTCAAAACCTTAGAAAACAGGGAAGTTACACTAGCGGATGGAAAACGGCATTTAGTTCCCTATGCGGGACCAGTCAGAATCGAATTTGAAAATCGCAATGCGTTTTTTGGAGCTATGATACTCGGTGATGAAGTTCTTCTTGGTGCGATACCAATGGGGGATATGGACGTAGTCATTCACCCAGCGACTCGGTCTCTTCGAGTGAACCCGGACAGTCCCAATATTGCAATGGCTAAGATTAAGTGATCACCAACCACTTAGGAACTTAATAAGAGTTTTTCCAATACCAAGTCTCCCTATCCAGAAAAGATTCCTGAAATTCGTGACAGATTCGCCATTATAGGAAGCCAGTCGGCTTAAAGGCGAATATATTTATTTCAAGAAACTGTTAAAATGGGAACAGATCATTCCATGCCAATTGCCTGCATCTTTAATTCTGAAGAATTGAAATCAAGGAAAGAGAATGAATTAAGAACAATCAGAAAAAACGTTGAGGAAGTAATAGAATTGAAGAATGGTTACTCCTTTTCCTTTATAAATCCCGAAATTCATTCAAATTTTCCAATCGTTTTTAATTTGAAATCTCTCTCGTGATCAATAAAGAGAGAGATAGGTTCAATAGTTATTTGTTTAAAACTTTTTCATTTGCATTCTAATCGAATTCAAAATAGCTAGAAATGCAACTCCTACATCTGCAAAAACAGCCTCCCACATTGTCGCCAATCCTCCTGCACCAAGTATCAGAACAATTGCCTTAACAAGAAATGCTAAACAAATATTCTGCCACACTATTCCTCTAGTAGTCCGACCAATTCTGATTGCCATAGGTATTTTACTCGGCTTATCGTCTTGTATTACTAGATCAGCAGTTTCAATTGTCGCATCACTTCCTAAACCACCCATTGCAATACCCACGTCACTTAACGCCACTACAGGTGCGTCATTAATACCATCTCCTACAAAAGCGACAGATTCATTTCTAGATTTAATCAATCTAACTTTTTCCACTTTTTCTTCTGGCAAAAGGTCTCCATAAAATTCATCTATTCCGATTCTGGTTGCAACAAAACCAACAACGGATGATTTATCACCGCTTAACATAAGCGTTTTTACATTCAGTTTGTGCAATTCCTGTATTGTAGCTGCTGAATCTTCTTTGATTTTGTCCGAAATAGAAATATAACCAACGAACTTTTGTTCTATAGCGATGGCAATAATTGTAGAATTAAAATTGGCAGTATCTACATCATAGTTAATTTTGTATTTATCTAATAATCTGAAGTTCCCAACTAGAATTTCTTTGTTATCAATGTTGGCATGCATACCAAAACCTGGAATTTCTTCTATATCCTTCAATCCAAGACTATCATTGATCTTACCTACAAAGTTACGAATTGCCATTGCTACGGGATGAGTGGATTTACTTTCTATAGCATTCACATAATTTAAAATTTTTTCTCTTTCAAAATTAGGTTCAATCTTCACTTCCTGAACTTCAAATACTCCTTCCGTCAAAGTTCCAGTTTTATCCATAACGACATTCTGGATGGAAGCCATAGCATCCAAATAATTTGATCCTTTTATTAAGATTCCGTTTTTCGATGCGGCACCAATTCCACCAAAATAACCTAATGGAATAGATATAACCAAAGCACATGGACAAGAAATAACCAAAAATATCAATGATCTATAAAACCATTGATTAAAAATATATTCTTCTACTAAAAAGTAAGGTATTATGCAAATAGCTACAGCAAGAAATACAACCACGGGAGTGTATATCTTTGCAAATTTACGAATGAATTTTTCAGTGGGAGCTTTTTTGTTTACAGCTTCTTCCACCAATTCTAAGATTTTTGAAAGTTTACTATCTTTGAAACTGGCTGTAACTTTAATATTCGATAGGTTTCCAAGATTAATCATCCCTGCGAACACTGCTTCGCCTTCTCTTTTCGTATCTGGCTTACTTTCCCCAGTCAAAGCAGAAGTATTAAAACTTGCTACCTCGGAAATCAGAATTCCATCTAGAGCCAATTTCTCACCAGCTTTGAGTTGAATTATTTCTCCGATAGAAACTTCAAAGGCTTTCTTTTCCGTAATATCAGAGCCGACAATTACATTTACGATATCTGGTCTTTGATCCAAAAGATGTTTGATATTCAATTTTGCTTTTTTAACGGCAAGTGTTTGAAATATCTCCCCAACGGAATAAAACAACATGACCGCTACCCCTTCAGGATATTCCGAAAGATAAAATGCCCCCATAGTGGCAATACTCATCAAAAAGAATTCGGTAAATAGATCGCCTTTTAAAACTGACTCTACGGCTTCTTTCAGAACAGGAAAGCCAACGGGAAGATAAGCAAGTATGTACCAAAGAAACCTAACCCAACCTGAGAACCATTTAGAAAAATGATAATCTAAGATGATTCCCACACCCAAAAAGAAAAGTGATCCGATCACTGGAAAAAACATTCGGTAATTTGAACTATCCGAAGAATCCTTTTCTTTATAAGAAGACTCACTACTTACGCAATCTGATTCATCAGAGCAACATGAGTTTTCTTTTTTTGTTTCAAAATCAGGCAACTTTTTCATTTTGATTAATCCTTTTTATAATATAATAACATCGACTGTCGAATCGAAAATAATCCAAACAAACTCATCATTCTTTTTCCAACCAATAGTAAAATACGGGTAAGATGATCAAGGTAAGAATCGTCGATGAAATGATTCCTCCGATGACAACTGTCGCTAAAGGTTTTTGAACTTCTGAACCAAGCCCCGATCCGATTGCCATAGGCAAAAAACCGAATGAGGCAACGAGTGCGGTCATAACAACAGGTCTGATTCGACTAGTTGCACCTTCCAAGGTTGCTTCTTTCACAGATATTTTTTTTTCATTACGAATCCTATGAATGGTGTCCAATTTAACGAGACCGTTTAATACAGCAATTCCCGACAAGGCAATAAAACCTACAAAAGCTGATACGCTTAAATCCATCCCTCTCAAGTAAAGTAGCCAAATTCCACCTGTTAACGCAAATGGAACACAGAAAAAAACAAGAAGTGCCTGCTTAAAAGATTGGAGTCCTATATATAATACAACAAAGATCATAAAAAGAGTTGATGGAATGATGATAGATAATTTTTCTTTTGCTCTTGATAAATTTTCGATCTGCCCTCCCCAAAAAACGGAATATCCTTCTGGAATTTTTAGAGAATTAACTTTCAGTTTTGCTTCTTCATAAAATCCTTCTAAATCCCTACCTCGAAGATTGACAGAGACTGCAACAAAACGCCTGGAACGATTTCTTGATATCGTCATTACCTTTTCATTTCTTTCTATGGAAGACATAAGCTTTATAGGTATCATTCCTCCGTCATCCGTTCCGATATTGATATTGGCAATCTCCGATTCTTTATTGCGAAATTCTTCAGAAAGCCACATTTTTATAGGAAATCTTACTTCCTCCTCATAATAACTTCCTACCTCAAAACCACTCATAGCAGCTTCAACTGTAGTATTAAAAGACGTTAGTGGAATATTATAGTAATTTAGTTTTGTTAAATCAGGCACCAAATCAATTACTTGGGCTTTTCTAAGGGCCATGATCGGATCAAGCTCAACCTCTTCTGCTCCATCTATTTTTTCCAGGGTATTCTTTAATGATTCCTGTAATTGAAACAAGGTATTCAAATCTTTACCCAAAATTCTTACGCTAATATCTGCTCTACTTCCTTCCAATAATTCATTAAATCTTGCTTCTAATGGTTGGCTAAGAGTAAGTTCCGAGTTAGGATATTTCTTTCGAACGGTAGAATGAATTTTATCTAAAAACTTTTCCCAATTTTCTGTTTTTAATAATTCAGGAAGAATCTCTTTCTTTAAAATGATAAATGTATCCGCATTGAATGGACCCATAGGATCATTCGCAACCGAGCTTGTTCCAATCCTTGAAAAAATACTTTCAATTTCAGGAAGTTCACCAAGCAGTCTCTCTACATCTTTTTGTTCAAAAATACTTTCCTCCAAACCTATATCACCTTCACGAACGATAACCAACATTAGATCACCTTCCGTAAGTTTTGGCAAAAAGACAGTTCCAAGTCGGAAATAAACGATACTCGTAAGAATAAAAAAAACTACGGAACTAATAATGAGTGTTTTAGGTCTTTCTATTATCTTAGGTAAAAAGCTCCGATACCACTCTATAACTTTACTTTCTTTTACTGAATGGTTGGCTTTAAGATTTTGTGTGATAAAAAAATACAATAGAGGGGGAAGAAAAAATATGGCTAAAAAAAGACTGAATACTAAAGCTAAAATCACAGTTTCCGCCATCGGTCGGAACATTTTTCCAGGTATTCCATCCATGCTTAAAATGGGAAGATACACTAGTATAATTACAATCACACCGAATGAAACTGGCTTTAAAACCTCTATGGAGGATTTTAAAATGACATTTCTTTTTTGCTCCTTGGAAGTATAAACTTCTTTTTCAAATCTAGATAAAACACTTTCGGTAATTACTATGGATGCATCCACCAAGAGACCAAAGTCGATTGCTCCCAAACTCATTAAGTTTGCAGAAATTCCAAAGTAATTCATACAAAGGGAAGCAAGTAACATTGATCCTGGAATTATAGATGCAACAATCAATGACGCTCTCCAATTCCAAAGAATAAAGAAGAGTGTAACGATAACAAGTATCGCCCCTTCAATTAGGTTTTTTAATACTGTATGGATCGTTGAATTGATCAAAAAGGATCGTTCTAAAAGAACTTTGACCACTACGTCTTCAGGTAGATCAAGTCTACTTATCGCTTGATTCAGTTCTTCGTTTACTTTATAACTATTTTCTCCCCTTAACATAAGAGCTGTTCCAAGAACTATTTCCTTTCCTCCCGAAGAAGCTCCTCCTAGTCGGAACGTTCCGTGTTCATTCACTTTTGAAATATCGGAGATAGTAATGGATTCACCAAAGGATGTTCTTCTGACTGGAATTTTGGATATTTCCGTTAAATTCTTTTTCAAACCGTAAGTTCTTACAATGGCAATCTTACCATTTTCTTCGATGACTCCTCCTCCGAAATTTTCACCTAACGTTGATAGTGTTTCAGTCAACTGATTAATCGTGATTCCCCTCTGATTCATTTTTGACGGAATCAAATCAATATGTATCTCCTTTTCATAACCTCCATTTGAATCCACTTCGACAATACCTGGAACTAAAGCTTTTAATTGAGGACGAACCGTATAATCCTGAACCGTCCGAAGGTATAACAATCTATCTTTATCTGCAAACTGTTCTAATTTAGAACCTGGCTTTGCTTCTACAGAGTAAAAGAAGATTTCACCAAGTCCCGTAGCATTCGGAGTAATTTCAGGAGAAAGTCCATTTGGTAACCGATCTTTCGCACTAGATATTCTTTCAGACACCATATTGCGAGCTAGATAAATATCAGTGCCTTCTTTAAAGATCAAAGAAATATTGGAAAGACCGAATTTTGAAACAGAACGAACATCAATCAAATTAGGCAGACCCAACAACTCGGTTTCAAGTGGAAAAGTAACAAGCTTTTCCACCTGCTCAGGATCAAGTGATCTAGTGTTGGTAGTTACTATAACTTGAACATTCGTAATATCAGGAACCGCATCGATAGAAATTTCTTTTAAACCAAAAAATGCATAAACAAAAAGAAATAAAATGATGCCTAAATATAAAAAGGCATTATTTAAAATTGTATTCAAAAGTCTGGTTAACATTCTTTAATACTCCTACGATATCTTTTTCATTCGTTATATATAAAAGATTTAAAAAAGCTTCTATATGAGTTAGTTGGGCATCTAAAATAGCATGATGCGTCTCATGAAGTTGATTTTCTAATTCCAAGTAGCTGATTAGCTGAACACGAGCTTTGGTAAACTCCAGATCAGCAAAATTCAAATCTCTTTCAATTTCATCCAATTTGGATAAATTAAATAATCTAAGATTTAATTTCGCTTGTTCATAATCAAGATATGCTTGGTTAAAAGTCATGCGAATCAAATCTTCCTGGTAGGAAAGTTTCTTGGCTTTAGCTTCCAAGTTAGTTTCCGCCGAACCGACCTTATTCTGATATTGATCCCACAGAGGGACTCTGAATTTCAATCCAAGATCAAAGAAACGGTTGGATACTCCCGAACGGTCTTCTCCTATTTGGCTGACTAGTGCATAATCTGGGTATTTTTCCAAATTTGCTATCCGAAGCTCTGTTTTTGCTTTTTCAATTTCCCCTTTTGCCGCAAGAATCATAGGATTTTGATTCATAGATTTTTTAAGAAGTTCAGCTTGATCAAACTTGATACCGTCGTTAAAAAATGGTAGAAATAGAATAGGAGCTGATTCCATTCGTAAAAAGAAATTCATTGATTCAAAATTTTTGGAAGCATCCAATTCCAAATCGTTAAAATGCTTTTTCAAACCTAATAGTCTTCTTTCTATTATGAATAAATCTGTCTTAGCTTGAGGGGTGATAAATGGTCTTGCCTTTATATAAGTTTCCATCTTGGAAAGTCTTCGAATTCTTTCTTTAACATGATTTCTTTTTTTATCTGCAATAAAATAACGATACGCAAACTTAATTGAATTCAAGCGAATAGAATTATTAGCTTCCTCAAATTGAACTTCCTTTATCTTTGCATCATTATCAACAAGCAACTGTTTGAGTTCCTTTCTGCCAGGATAATAGATCGGTTGTTCAAATTGAAAGGAGTATTCCGATCCAGATTCGTTTGCAGCTCTCCTTTGTCCATAGTCAATGGTAACGGAAGGATTCTGAGTCATACCTTCCTGTTTTTTTCGATAATACAATGATTCCAAATCAGAATTCATGGACATAAGCAAAGGTGAATTCTTCTCTGCCAAAATTAAAATTTCACTTAAACTTATCTCTTTTTTGTTCGATTCACCGTAGATCAAAGAGTAAGCGACGAGAAATACGAATGTTATCCGTATAGAAATGTTTTTTATAGAAAAAGAATTCCATCTAAGAAAATATGAGTACATACAAAAAACCTCCGAGTACCAAAAGAATTCACTCTAATAACGGAGGTTAAATGATGATACGGATGGAGTTGATACTTGTGATAGTATCCGAGGGGATATGGAAAAATACTTTAAAGCAAACGAACGCAGGGAAACCTTTTCTCTGGTTAATATCCTGTTTAATAAAAGATACAGTATAGTATTGAAGTAATGAGAAGAAGATTGAAAAATTTTTGAATTTATCTTTTTGAGTTAAATCCAGTGTGCCAGAATCCCATTCACAACTTTTTGAGTCATCAGCTCCTTCAGAGTTATGACATGGCTCTACATCTAATTGCAATGAAGTTGCAATCTTATCAAGATAATTCAACTCGCAAAATAAGTTGCAGCTAGATGCCAACATAGTAGCAGATATTAAAGAAAAAACCACTAGTATTTTGGCACTTACCGAACCCATATTTACATCTTCTTTCTGGCAAAAAATTGTAAAGTAAAAATTTAAATGATATCAAAAGCTCATGAAAAGGAAAGATGCAATTCAATTGTATTTATATAAATTATAGTAAAGGTTTTTTAATTATTGTCTTAATTACTTTTGAATTGCTTGATTTGAGTTTTTTCTCAGTGTATATATAAATAAACAATATTATTTTTTATTCAATTACATTCAGAAGGAAATCAAATGAGTCACGAACATTCACACGATCAGGATACGGCCGGAAAAAATATTGCAATCGGATTCGTCTTAAACTTGTTATTTGCAGGTATTGAACTTATTGGCGGACTATATACCAACAGTGTAGCAATTCTTTCTGATGCACTTCATGATTTTGGCGATGCTTTGTCTTTGGCGGTCTCATGGTATTTACAAAAGGTCTCAAAAAAACCTCGGGATATTAAATACTCATACGGTTACAAGAGATTCTCCCTTTTAGGGTCTTTGGTTATATCTATCGTCCTTACTATCGGTTCCATCATTATGATTACAGAATCGGTAAAAAGATTAATTGAACCTCAATCAACAAATGCGCAAGGCATGTTCTATCTTGCCATCTTGGGAATTACGATTAACGGTATCGCGGCGATGCGTATGAAGAGAGGCAATAGTTTAAACGAAAGAGCAGTATTCTTGCATTTCATGGAAGATGTGTTAGGTTGGGTTGCCGTTTTAATCGGCAGTATACTCATGCTATTTTTTCCAGTAGTGTGGTTTGACCCTTTGATTTCTATAGGGATTGCAATTTGGGTTCTGATTAACGTTTTTAAGAATCTAAACAAAGTTAGTCGTATTTTTTTACAAGAAACACCTGAAAATTTGGATATTAACAAATTGCAGGCTGAATTAGAAAAAGTAACAACGCTCTCCTCCTTACATGACTTGCATATCTGGAGTCTTGACGGACAGCATCATATTATGACGCTCCATGCAGTTGTTGCAAAAGAGTCAACGCCTGCAGAACGAATTAAAATTAAAAAATCTCTGCGAGCCGTGGCACAAAGTTACAATATCGAACATACCACTATAGAAATCGAAATTGAAAACGAAGTTTGTGATGTAGGAGGAGGAGATTATGAATAAATTATTGAAATCCGCATTTGATGCTGAAATGCAGATCGCGAAAAATCTGTTCAATACTGCCGATTTCAAAATGTGTTTCCACCACCTAGAACGAGCACATATACTTGGTCAGCGCAATGCGATCCCACACACAGTCAATCATTGGTGGATGCTAAAAGTTGGTCTCAAACTCCATGACTCACACGAAGTTCGGGGACAGCTTCTTCGGATTTTAGTTGCGGGCATTGGATCAATTTTTGGTCGTGTACCTATCGGAAATACTGGTGGAGCGAACATTGGTATCATGCAAACAATGCCGATTCCACCTGATTTGCAGGAAATTTTTATAAGGCTGAATCGGTAAGCTCATATGATAATAAATGTTGAATCGAAATTTAACTCGTCTTTTGCTAAGATAGTAAGCTATGTTAAACTTTCAAATACTCTAAAATTCATTGCCCACCCGCTTTTAATTTTTGAACCTATTGAACCCGAAAAATATCCAAAAGTTTGGCGCAATGGTGAGTATCTCGTAAAATTGCGAATTTTCGGGGTAATACCTTTCGGCACGCAATCCATACGCATTGAGCTCATTAAAGTCAACACTCCAGATGAATTCATTCTGCGTGATAATGGACAAGGACAGGTTGCAAAGATTTGGGATCACTGGATTATCATTCAGTCAACGCCAGATGCAAACTTAACAAGATTTATAGATCGGATTGAAATTAAAGCCGGCTGGATGACAATTCCTGTCTGTCTTTTTGCTGCAATATTCTATCGTTGGCGGCAATTTCGCTGGAAGAAATTAATTCGAAATAACTTTGGAGAGATTTCACTTCCTATTGAATCAAAGTCAATATCAAAAAAAAGGAGCACATGAAAATATTCGGCAAAGATACGCACGCCCATTTGCGCTGGCCTACAAAAAGTCAATTTTGGATTACCGGAATTGGACTTATAATCGCAAGTATAGCTCATTATATGAGTTTTCTATTTTTGGATATATTTTCTCAAGCAGTCACTTTGCGTCTATATTATGTTATTGTAATTTATGGTGCATCAACATCTGGGCTCGCCTTAGGTTTTATTTCTGGAGGGTTCGCAGCCCTATTGCACTATTTCATCATGCAATTTCCTGTAGGTCATGGCACTGAAGTAGCGATACATATTGAACATCATGTAGAAATTCCATTTTTATTTCTCTTGGGAATTATCACAGGCGCAATCCGGGATCATGAAATACATGAACGCGAACAAAAGAATGAAATTAATCAACATTTCGGCAGTTATGTTTCGACAGAGGTGCGCGATGATATTTTAAAAGGAAATTCGGGTTTGGGTGGGGATGAAGTTGAGGTCACAATCCTCTTCGCTGATATTAGAAATTTTACATCTCTTTCGGAGAAACACACTCCAACAGAAGTTGTCACAATGCTGAATCAATATTTCAGTGAAATGGTGCGATGTATAAATGAGCATGGAGGCACCGTGAATAAATTCATTGGTGATGGAATTATGGCGGTATTTGGAGCCCCTAGATCTCTCGAAAATCATGCTTTAAGTGCTGTGCTCGCTGCTCATAAGATGTTTACAAGACTTCAAGCCCATAACAACTTGAAAGTTGCTAACGGGGAACCGACCTTTGCAATAGGGATTGGATTACATAGTGGCCCAGTAATCATCGGAAATATTGGCAGTGATACTCGTAAAGAATATACTGTGATTGGTGATACAGTAAACATAGCATCTCGAGTTGAAGGTATGACCAAAGTATATTCGAAATCCCTAATTCTCACAGAAGGAGTTAAAAATTTATTACCAAGCAATCTAGAAGTGAGAGAAATAGATACCGTAACTTTAAAGGGTCGCTCAACTCCTTGTATTCTTTATGAGCCAATTATCTAAGCATAAGTTTGAAAAGAATTAAATCTTAAAAATTTACCGAATTGGAACATAGTAAGAGTCTTTCCAAGACACTGTTCTAAACAGATCTTCCAAACTTCGTGGCGCAAAGCCCGCGATCTAAAGATAGTCGGCCTAAAGGCGAATATCTTTGATAGGGAGGGATTTTCGCTTCCGATTCCTGGCGCGAGGAAAGATTAGATTTAAAAATTTTTATCTTTTTAAACATTCCCACCGATTCTCATCTAAACTAAGTTTGTCTATTTTTTGCCATGTATTTGTTTTTCCGATAAATGGTAACATACAAAGATTTCCTCGAAGTTCTAATTGTTTCCCTTCATTTGTAAGAGTCATTTTCCCACAGTATGTCTTTCCGTCCCGAGGATTATAAATAGTACCATTTCTAAAAATACCTCTACCTACAGACTCAAAATTTTCTATAAAAACAATCCCGAGTTTTTTACGAGAACGTAATGATGGATTTTCATTCTTTGAATCTAATAGCGGTGTTCCAGGTAGTCCATCTTCATTTTCTTTATAGAAATTATCTCTGATACAAATGGTTCTACCACAAATTTTTCCTTCACAAGGATAAAGCTCTATTACTCGATCTTTTTCAGGAGGAAAATAATTTCCAAATAATAAATTTCCATCCTGTGCGAATAACGAATTTGAATGAAGTATAAATATAATAACAATTGTTTTGATCATTTTAATTTTTAAATCCTTCTATTAATAAATAACAGTAGTTAAAATAAAACCGATGCTGAACAAAAACAATGTAACCAAGAAGCCGACATACATTGGTTTAGCTCCGACTTGAAATACTTTTTTTAGGTTTGTCTCTAATCCCAAAGCTGCCATAGAAACCAACATCAAATTCATGCTAATTTCACTTAATCTTCCATTTATGTTAGTTGGTATTTGGCAAAATGAATTTATCGAAGAGATCATAATAAAAAACAAAACAAACCATGGAAATTTAATTTGTTCTGTTTTGTTCAATTTAAATTCTGATTTTTTTGCTATATAAAAACTTAAAATAAATAAAAAGGGGGCCAGTAACATAACTCTTGCTAATTTTACTAGTATGGCCGTATTTCCTGAAATTGTCGAAACGGCAAATCCTGCTGATATCACTTGTCCTATTTCATGAATCGAAGCGCCCACAAAAATGCCCATGCTGATCTCATCAAATCCAGGTAGGAATCCAAATTGAAAGAGAAGTGGATAGGAAAACATAGACATTGTCCCAAAAATTGTCACGAGTGCCACTGCGATTGTATTATTATGATTCTGAGATTTTAAGATTGGAGCCGTGGCGAGAATGGCCGATGCGCCACATATAGAAGAACCCGCAGCAATCAAATAAGCCAATTCCCGATCTAATTTAAAAACTTTTAATGACAACCACATCGCGAAAAAAAAAGTAAGTATGACAATTAACAAATCAATGACGATTCCTGCTAGACCAATTTCGATAATTTCTTGAAAAGTGATCCTAAATCCCAATAATATTACCGCTAAACGAAGGATATTTCTCAGTGAAAAAAGTATCCCTGCTTGCATTATATTCGGAATCTTGAAAATATTTCCCAATATAATGCCTATTAATATTGAAATCGTCATCGTAGGTAAAACATTTCCTATTAATTGATAAAATGAACTCGCCACCCATGCGACGGAAGCGGTCAGAATGATACCAGGTATTAACAATTGTATGTTTTTGAATAGAATCATATTACAACTAAATTGATAATTTCACTTAAGGCCTGCTAAACCTGTACGACTAGTATCTGCATTGGCGAGTAATCCCAAAAGATCTTCTGGAATAGCCTTTCGTGCAAGGATTGGCATATTAGCACTTCCAGTATTCCCGATTGGGACACGATTCATAAGGCTCCCAAACCATCCGACTAACAGTCGCAATACTTGGCCTACAATCTCTTTTGTTTCCCAATTTTTCAGAGCATAAACTAACATACGAAAATGTATCCCTGTATGAGGAACTGGATGGTATTGACCAATGATATGCGCTCTTTCTAAATAAAGCCATGCATCCTCTTTCCGATTTTCATTCAGCGCAGTTTTATACTTATCTAGTTCTGCAAAGTAAGCCTTTTTGAAATTTGCTGGCATTTTAAAATTCATATGAATCTCCTTTTTCTTACTCATTTTTAAATTAATTATAATAGTATAACTGATTCTTTCATTTAGTCTTGAATGTTTGGGCTATATGTATCCATTTTCCAACAAGGATAGTATGAAACTTTTGTCCGAAGGTTTCCTTAAATTTGGTAATCACTTCATCGCTACTATCATGGCCACCAAGACCAATGGCTCCCAAATTTAATTCTTTCAATGAATTAATTTCAGAATCTATTTCTTCGGATGATATAGGTTTAAATGGATCTGACCCTGAAGCAAATAAAAGTTGGGCATTTAAACCAAGAATATTTAACCTTCCACTTGGTACAGGGTAATGTAAGTCCCCTATGATTCCATATATCGGTTCAGAAAAGGATTCTTTCACCCTTTGTAAAATTTTTGGCAGTGTTTGGTGACCACATCCTGAAATAATCACCAGACCTTTATTCTTTACATTGATGACTAACGCCTGCTCATCGATTCTACCAATAAATAGTTTTCTTGGAATAGGCCCTAGACTTGCGGCACCCTCAAATAGCCGGGAAGGTTCTTGAATTTCTTTCACGACAGCACCTGGGTATTGAAGTGCAGATGATGCAAAAATCAATTTATTACTTAAGTCTCTTTGATGATTGCCAAAAGAGAATGAGTTTTCTTTTTCCCATCTTCTGCCTCCCACGTGATCAAAATGTCCATGTGATATAAAAATTGAATCAATATCATTCTGATCTATTTTAAGTAATCTCATATTACGTTCAAGGGGGGAAGGATCCTCTTCCAATTTATTCTGACCTAAATCAAAGAGTATATTGTGATTATCTATTTTAATTAAGTAAGAAACTCCCAACTCCATTTTCAAATCAGAGTTAGAGCCATGCCAATTGATGAGAGGTAATATTGACAGAGTCTCTGTTGTTCCTATTTGTAAAGGAATTGGAATTTTTCGCAAATTCCACTCCTTCTCAACTAACTCTGATTTGTTTTTATGATCAAAATAAAAAACACCGAGTAATAAAAAGCAAATAATGAGGAATAGACCGAAACCTAAAAATATTTTTTTGAAAATTGTTTTAATACAAAATGGATTCTTGGATTTACTCATGACCCATCATAACAAAAATTTAAATACAGTTCTTGAAGGAAAAGGCTATTCTTTAAAAATTTTAATCGAAAAAGATTTATTTTTTTGGAACTCGCTCGGATTTAATCCGAAGGATCTGCGAAAAATTCGACTAAAATGTGCCTGATCAGAAAAACCTCCTTCGTATGCGGCTTCTATTAATTTTTGATTCTCAATGAGATATAAAATGGCCTTTCTCGTTTTTAACCAAAGTTGATACGCAGATAGAGGAATTCCTGTTTCCTCTTTAAAAAGATGACGGAATCGACTTGTGGATATATTTGCTTTTTTAGCAAGTTCGGTTAGCGTTAGTCGATCTAAAGAAACATAAAGCTTTTTTATACTCTCTACAATACGTTTATCAGTAGAAAAATTCTTCCCCATTCCTTTCTTGCCCAATAAATTGATCAACTTAGAACGAAAATTTTCTGGTTCACTCAGATAAATATTATAATATTCATTTATATCTGAAGATAAAATAAATTTAGATAAATCACAGGCAGGCTCACCATCTTTGAGAGATACCTCAGAAAATAAATGGAGACCGAATGTTAATGGATCAATAAGAAGAATTATAAATTTTGTATCAGAACTTATCGTTTCGTGACTTGTTCCCGAAGGAATATAAGCACTTTGATAGGTATACCATTTTTCATCTTTTCCTTTAAGCCGAAAAGGGCCATCAATGCCTAAACATATTTGATGAAAAAAATGACTATGACGGCGTGTAGAGAAAGATGAACCCGCATACGCTGCAAAGTCTTTCCAAATTAAAATTGAATTCAGATTGAATACCTATTTTTACAAATAATTATTTAAGGTAGCCTTTATGAATTGTAAATAAAATTTAGAAATAAAATAAATTTTACCACATAGGACTTTGGTGAGGGTTTTTCCAGTAACCAGTCCCCAAATCCAGAACAGCTGTTTCGTCTGCGCGACACAATGCCAATTATGGGAAGCCTGGTGGCTTAAAGGCGATTATATTTTCGCGAAAAAATCGAGGAAATGCGACATAATTTTCAATGAGATAAATAGAGACCAAGCCATCAGATTCTGGCTTTTTTTTGGGCTATAAAGGCTGAGGCGAAGAGATCGGACGGCTAGGTTCCTCTAGAATGCTTCTGGAGGATCTCGAGTTCGTTTTTGGTAAAAATATCCATCGATCAAAGCGTATTTCTTTTTCAGCTCCTTCTCTTTGTTTGATGCCTGGAAGGAATAGATGACTTTTGAAGTCATTGCATTCTTACAAACTGGACAGGCGAGTGGATCTTTTATCTCAAACGAAGATTTGATGGCTTCTGCCCAGGAAGATTTCTTAGCCAGAGATTCGAGTTTGATCTTCTTTGCCGGTCTCACGTAAATGCCATAGTAACGAACTGACTTTTCATGCTTGTTAGGGAGAAAGAAAAGCATGCGGGCGAGAAATTCATCGATAGGCATCGTTAGACTTTCGTAAGTTTTCTCTTTTGTGATGGATTCAACATTGCTTTTGTAACGAAATGTTAATGTTTGTTGATTGGAATCTACCTTTTGGATTTGACTATTGTGAAAGAGTCCGAACGCGATGTATTGGGCGATCCGATAAATCGAATCGCTTTCCTCTATGTTGATCTTCTCAAAGTAAACATGAAATCCCCTTGACCACATAGGAAATTGGTATGGGTTTTTCCAATAACCAGTCCCCAAATACAGAATGGTTGTTCCATATTCGTGACACAATGCCCAGTATGGGAATCCAGTCGGCTTAAAGACGACTATATTTACCACATAGGAAATTGGTATGGGTTTTTCCAATAACCAGTCCCCAAATACAGAATGGTTGTTCCATATTCGTGACACAATGCCCAGTATGGGAATCCAGTCGGCTTAAAGACGACTATATTTACTAGATAGGAAAGTCTTTCGCCTTTTGTTAACGTCCAGTCTCTGAAGAAAGAGAGAAAGACATAAATTCTAGAAAAAGCCTCATTACTTACTGTCAGATAGTTGAACTTGCCAACCGATTTAAAGTCTTTAACTTGAAATATTTATTGAAAAGATGAATTTAATTTTGTATTTGATTACGATCTCTGCGACCTAATCCAACTACAGATGCATACTCTCATTTGCCAATTGCACCGTTTGTATAGTAGAAGGTTAGATTTTTACAAACCTGTCATGCTCAAGTGATTTATTTTTTATCTGGTTCGCTTGAGGTACGAATAGTTAGCATTTTTGAGCAATAGTCAGTAGTAACTCTGCAGAGATCAGCTACTAAAGTGGAATCGCCCGAAGTTGGACCAGTCCAAGCCCTTTTCTACCTTTACCTTCTCAAATGGGTAAAAATCCTTATTCAATTTTCGATTTTGGATCGATACTAATAGGAGAGAGAAATTTCAAATTTCTTATGCAGAGATCCGTCCTACTACTCACTTTTATTTGTTTCAGTAACTGCCTACCAAACCTGAACAATAAATCTACGATGTATGGGGATTTGTTTTTTATATTAGGTTCTCTTTCTCTCCAATTGTCTTATTCAAACGATATCATCACGATGAATAAGGATCAAACTGTTCGAGTTGTACCCACCGTTTTAAACCGATCTTTTTTCTGTCGAACTGAGAGTGCATTTCCTCCTGGCTTGTCATTTGATGGAATTTCTTGTTCTATCTTTGGTGTTCCAACCAAGAAACAAAATAGTTCTCCAGTCACTATTACCGCGCAAAATTTTACCACGGCTGTCTCTTCCCAAGCCAATCTTGTCGTCTTTAGTACTGCCATTGGTGATAAAGAATGGACACGGCAATTGGGAGTGGCCGGCAGCTTCCAGACTTTCAGCCAAGGGATCCATGCCGATCGATTTGGAAATGTATATGTCGGTGGACACACCACAGGTGCCTTGGATGGTCAGGGAAAGGCAAATGACTCTGGAAACAATGATGCAGTTCTAGTAAAGTTCAATGCAGAGGGAACAAAACAATGGACTCGGCAGTTCGGGTCATCAGGAAATAATTTTACTTTAGCTCTGGGAGTAGTGACTGCTTCTCTAGGAAATACTTATTTAGTAGGTAGAACGACCGGTGCGCTTGAAAGTGAGACAAAAATTAGCAATGCGATGACCAATACTGATGGCTTTCTCACTAAGTATGATTCACTCGGAAATCGACTTTGGACGAGGTTATTCGGTGTGAGCGGAGCATTCAATACGGAGGCAAGAGGAGTCGCCACCGATAGTTTAGAAAATGCTTACGTAGTGGGATATACAAACGGATCTCTTAATGGGCAAACCAAAACAAGTTCAGCTGCGTCATTTGATGGTTTTTTTGTAAAATATGATAGCAATGGAAACTTGGTCTATACTAAACAAACGGGTGTAAGTGGATCAAATTCTACCTTTGCCATTGGAATTGCTGTGGATCTTTTGGGTAATGTTTATATTACAGGGAATACTGCCGGAAGTTTAGATGGGCAAACAAAAACGAGTGATATCGGTAAAACGGACGCCTTCCTCGCCAAATATGATAATAATGGAAATCGACTATGGACACGGCAATTTGGTTCTCTTGGTAACAATTCTACTGATGTTCGGATGGTGAGAACAGACTCTGATAATAACATTTATCTTGTAGGTTACACAGAAGGTACTTTAGATAGCCAAACTAAAATTAGTGGAGCTGGTTATTATGATGGGTTTCTCATGAAATTTGATAGCGATGGCAATCGAAAATGGACTCGCCAAGTAGGCGGGAATGGTTCTACGCATACCTATGGAAGAGGAGTATCGATTGATAGTGCGGGCAATGTATATGCATCTGGTGAAACCTATGGACAAATCGGCGATGATGCTAAAGTTTCCTCTCAGAATGATGCCTATTTGATTAAATATGATAAAAATGGAAGTCGCCTATGGGTGCGGCAATTGGGAACGGCTGGTGCTTTCTTTACATTGAGTATTGGTGTAATCGTTGATCCTTCAGGAAATGTGTATTCCTCCGGCTCAGCAACAGGTTCTTTAGATGGCCAAACAAAGGTAAGCAGTAGCACATTCAATGAGCTCTTTGTGACCAAGTACCAGTGACAATGTATGCAAAGCTCGGAACATAAATCTACTTCCTTCACAAGTTATTCACTTAAGTTCGAATTTGCTATTCTTAAATCCCTTTTGAATTGGAGTTTGCGCTTTAGAAGGAAAAATTCGATTCATAGGAATAACCTTCCTTTTTCATTTTCTACATACCTTCAAATATGCTATTGTTAACCTTTTTTCGAGAATAGGCATCTCCTCTTGTTGCAGTCACAGAGGTATTTTACATCACTAAGCCTATTCAAAGGTCAGATACTGAGACATATAACTTCATAAATTGTGATGGGTTTTGATTTTCCTTTTACAATGACGGTGTCAATCTCTCGGATCACAAAACCCTCACTTGCTGAAAATTTTCCGTTTACTTTTTCGTAGGTTGCTTCGGATATCAAAATGTTACATTGGTAGTGTTTAGTTAATCCTTCAATACGAGAAGCCAAATTCACGGTGTCACCTATGACTGTATAGTCGAGCCTTCTTTCAGATCCTATGTTACCAACAATTGCTTCTCCAGTATGGATTCCGATCCCAACTTGTAATCTCTCCTGGGGGAGATTTAGTTTTTGGTTCAGCAATTCCAAATCACGAATCATTGCAACAGCAGTTTTGACAGCTCGGAGGGCATCGTCCTCTCTTTTGAAAGGTGCACCAAAGATTGTCATGATCGCATCACCGATAAATTTATCGATAGTTCCATTGAATCTAAAGATAACTTCTGTCATTCGTGACAAATATTCATTAAGAAATAAAACGACATCTTCTGCAGACCTTTGTTCGGAAAATTTTGTAAAGGATCGGATATCTGAGAATAGAATGCTAACCTCTTTCCTTTCTCCACCTGGTTCTAGTTGTGCTTTGTTTTTATAAAACTCGCTGACTAGCTGAGAGGGGAGAAATCTCTCCATCATTTGTTTTGTATTTGCTTCCCTGACCATTTCTATATTAGAAACTGTTGTTACGTAACCTGTAGCAAGTATCACAGCCAAGCCAAATATCATTGGTAAAAAATCGACAGGGTAGCCTCCACCTAATTGCAGAGAAAGAAATATAAAAAAAATAAAAGCGAGTGATGCAGCATAGAGTGTCCCGATCCTGGAATGCCTAAGAAGGTTGAGTTGGTAGATAAAGATTGCCGCAAGAAGGGCCTGGAAATATATAAATCCATTTCCCTTTGGGATGGTTGGGTCCATATACATCATAAGTCCAATGATCAAGTAATCTAAACTAATGGTAAAAAATTTAAGATATGCTTGGTAGGGAAAATGATGGAGGACAAAGAGTACGATTCCAGCAAAACCCAAAAAAGTAAAATCCAAATATACAGTAACTACACTAGGAGCAATGTTGGTGTAGTCTATCCAACCCTGATAGGATAGACAATCTATGAATGAAGCTATTGAAAAAATCGCAAATCGTACGAGGGCGACCGTTTTTTCATTCTTCTTTTCTCTTGAAATGAGGATTTCATCTAGAAGGGATGTTTTCATCTTCTGTACCCGTAGTTCAAAGTGAAGAAAAAAATTGAGCCATGTGAGCTATCAAATAACATATTTTAAACAAAGTAGTTCTCAGAATGGATTCAAAATACCTAAATTTGATTTAAGAAAAGCCCAAAGTTCCCAAAGGTATAAGATAAAAAAGAGGAACTTCATTTTTTACGGACTTAGCAGGAAGTCCAGGATAGCTTCGCTTTGTCTTTAGGATACAAAGTTACCAGGCTTTGGAAAGAGAACAAAAAAGAAAAATGATCTCTGCTTGTGCATCTACTATGGGCTGTCTTTGCGCAAGGTAACCTAGAGGCTAGGCATCGGAGTATGAATCGGAAACGGATACAGATAATTGTTCCTAAATGCAGGTAATTTTATTTAGAATGATTGTTCGAAAAAAACTTTGCTTGACCCAGTTTTTGAAAGGTGGTTCTATTCTCCATCTATATGGGCCGTTTCTTCGATCGCATTTTTAAGTTCATATTCCGCAATGTATCCTATACATTCGCGATAGTTGCCTTTTCTTTACAAGGTGCCTTCTTTGGCGCTATTTATGCCTATTTTTTTGGCTCTGCCTTGATACCACATTTCAGCTATGAAAATCACAAAATCGTAGTTATTGTCTTTTTAATCGCAACAGCGATCTCCGCAGTTCTGCATAGTGTAGAGTACGGTTTGTTACAAAGAATAGGCTTTGCAGGCTACACGGGTGAAATCCGAAAGGTGAATCGTTGGATTAAACAAAGCCAAACCTTACGCCACTTGGACACACTCACCTTAGAAAATCTACTCAATTCTCTCATCCGATTGCCCCAAAGAAATATGGTTTCAGCTCTTCGTTATGCGACCTTCATTTTTATTTCGGTGTCTATCACTTATATTGTGGCAAAGTATCCTTTATTTGAATTAGGCATTGTATTTGTAGGTTGGCTTGCAGCCGCATTTGTCTATGGTGGATTTACATACATCATTTCTGATTATTTCACAGGTGGTAAGAGAGTAGAGATCAAAAAGATACTCGCCTTCCAAGATATAAGTATCCATAAAAATACAGGATTATTGAGTTTAAAAGGCAAGTTTGGCTTCTTGCTATTTTTGATTTTACTTTCTTTGAGCGTACTTGCCGTCTTTATCTCTTTCGGAAATGTCAATCTTTGGAAAATTGCATCCTTTATTTTTATGACCTTTCTTGAGGTTTCGATCTTAATTTTTATGTTCTTTCAATCTATCAATTTGACTCTGGAGCAGATCAATGAATCGGCAAATAGCCTGGCTTCAGGAGGCAGCGGATCCTTACCTATTCTATCTATTGACAAAGAATTTATACAATTTGCTGAAAATTTTGAAAGAGCAACTCGCGAAGTGGGAAGAATTCGGGAGAATTTACAGGAGTTAGTGGAAGCAAAGACGAGTGAGTTGAGATCAAGCTTACAAATTGTCGAAACTCTAAAAAAACAACAAGATGGTGATTATTTTTTAACATCTTTACTTATTAAACCATTAAGTTTGAATAGAACCTTCGGTAGAACAGTAAAGACAGATTTTCTCATAAAACAAAAGAAAACATTTACTTTTCATGGGAAAGAGAACGAAATTGGCGGAGATATTTGCATAGCCAGGACTATCCAATTAAGAGACAGAGATTTTACTTTCTTTTTGAATGCGGATGCCATGGGAAAATCTCTACAGGGAGCTGGTGGTGTTCTAGTATTGGGAGCTGCTGTTCAATCCATCCTAGAAAGAACCGCAGTGGTAGACTCCGTAAAACAATTGTATGCTGAGAGGTGGATGAAAAGTGCATATGAAGAGCTCCACCATATTTTCGAGAGTTTTGATTGTTCTATGCTTGTCTCTATGGTCATGGGATTAATAGATGACTCTACTGGATTGGTTTACTATGTCAATGCGGAACATCCCTGGTCTGTTTTGTATCGTGATGGAAAAGCAGAGTTTATTAAAAACAATTCAGAGTTAAGAAAATTGGGAACTCCTTTCAACGAGAGTGCGCTTGAGATTTCAACCCTTCAACTAATCCACGGTGACATTCTGATTTTAGGTTCTGATGGGCGAGATGATATTGAATTCGGAACTACCGAGAGCAAACGAAAGATCAACCATGATGAAGAGTTATTTTTACACCACGTAGAACGAGGAAATGGTGATCTAAAGTCGATTTATGACTCCATATTGGAATTGGGTGAACTTACAGATGACTTGAGCCTTATGCGATTGGGATTCAAAGAAGAGGAGAATACACCAACTCGTTCAATCCGAAAAGATGCATATGATAATATGCGAAAGGCGCGTAGCTATCTCAAACAAGGTGATCCAGAGTCTGCATTGCAAGCATTACTTGCGGCACATGAGAAACATCCTGAAAACCAGGAAATCCTTCGTGCCTATTTACGACTTTTGATTCGAACCAAACGTTGGAAAGAGGCATCTCCTATACTATCTGAATACATTGAAAACAATCCAGGAGATACAGATCTCATTTATTTAGGTTCTTATACATTCAAACAAACGGGAGAGTATGGGAAAGCAATTGATATGGGTGAGCGAATCCGATTGAGAAATCCAGGCCATTTGGCCAATCTTTTGCGTCTTTCTCAACTCTATCTATCAACGAACCAATTGGCAAAAGCAGAAAAAATCCTAAATCTTGCCTCTTTTTTAACACAAGATTCCAAACGTTTAGAAGCACTTCGAGGAGAAATAGAATCCAAAAAAAAAGGGAATGACCTAACATCTTAGAAGAGGACCTCAGATTTATCGTATGAAAAAATGATTTCCAAATAAATTCATTTATCCTCTTCCCATATCAATTTCTGTTGAAGGAAAGAAAGAATTTAACTGTTTGTTACACTCTGTATCATTTGTAGAAGAGTATCCTCGACGAACGGTTTTTTGGCGAGTTTTATATTAGATAATTTTTCTAGTTGGTCAAATGTTTCCTGGTCTGTTAAGGCACTCATAAAAATAACAGGAACTTGTGTAAAGGCTCTGATCATACGAACGATATCGATCCCGTTGATCTCGTCATCTAGCATAATATCCATCAAAATAAGGTCTGGAATCCTTGATTCAATGAAAGAAATAGCTTCAAGGCCTTTTGCAAATTTACCCACAACTTTGTAACCGTTGATTTCTAAAAACATTCTGAGGTGGATAGCAACGATCGCATTGTCTTCTACAATTAGAATATCTTTCATTCGATTTCAAACTCAATAATGTAAAATAATCCATTGGTAGTATCTATGGTAAGCCTTGCGTTCAGTTGATCAGAAAAAATTTGAATCAATTGTGTTCCATATGATTTAGATGCTTTCGAAAAATCTAATTTTCCTTTGCCCTTGTCCCCTATGGAAAAGGAACACCTGCTTCCATTTCGCAAACATTTGAAAAAAATGTCTCCATTCGGTTGGTTTGGATAGGCGTGTTTATAGATGTTGGAAATGATTTCATTTGTGATTAAACCAAGGTAGACAATTTTATCAGTTGATAACTCAAATCGCTCCACATCAAAGTGCAATTTATAATCTTTATTTGGTTCCTTATAGGAGGCCATAATGTTCTGTATCAAGGAGCTAAAATATTGGTTGATATCAAGTTTGTTGATACTTTTTAATTTTAAAAGTTGTTCGTGGAGTAAAGAAATCGAAAGAATTCTATTTTTTGTATCCTGGATAAAATTAATTAAATTTGGGTCTTTTGTATTTAATGATTTTATGTAGAGTAGGCTCAAAATCATTTGGAGATTGTTTTTAATCCTGTGATGAATTTCTTTGAAGAGGTTTTCTTTTTCCTCTAAAAGTTTTAATAGCTGATCGTTTTGTTCTTTTAACTCTTCCGTTGTGGCATTTAATTCTTCGATCGTAGCTGCTAGCTCTTCTTTCTTTTCTTGGATATTCATTTCGTATTGTTTTACATTAGAAATGTCTAAAACAATTGTAAATATACTGCTTTTGCCTTCGTGGAATACTAATTGCAAATGCACTTCTACAGGATAAAAAGACCCATCGGATCTTTTGTTGATAGTTTCAAATACAATCGTTTCAGTTTGTCTATCTAATACAGGTTTGATCCAGGATTTGAATGTTTCTTCTTTTATATTTGTTTTGATATCGAAGATGGTTTTTTGTTTTACTTCCTCAAAATTATATTTCAAGTTTTTAAGGCCAGCATCATTTACATATTCAATTTTAAAAGTCTCAGGGTCGAATATGTAAATTTCATTGATACTTTTTTGGATGACATTTTTAAGCTTTACGTGTTCTGCCTCTAATCTTTTAAATTCTGTAATGTCCTGCGAAGTTAAAATGAAAGCTTCTACTTTCCCTTCTGCGTTTACAATTGGTTTGTAGGCATTTAGGAAGTGGGAGTTTCGCGTGCTTACTTCATGGACTACTGACTCGCCAGATAAAACTTTTGGTAGGTTAGCTTTGATTGGTGTGTATACTTCAGGTTGTAAAACTTCAAAAATACTCTTTCGAAGGAAGCTCGAGGGATCGATTCCAAATTTTTTGAAACCACTTCCATTTGTATAAATAAAGTGTAGATTCTGGTCAATAAGGCTAATAGAACCATTTGGATAGTTTTCGCCAACCATCTGTAAAAGGAAATGTGAATCTGAAATGCCATCCATAATCTAGTAAACCTCCGATCCATAAATATAATAAATATATGAAATTTTAATTAAAATAATTCTAAAAAGCAAGAAAATATAGTTTATTAAGGGGAAAAATGTTAGGCGTTGCTTATCAGAATTTCATAATTTATTCAAATTAAAATGTGATTCTTGTGACTGAATTGCATTTAACAAGCGGTAGGATAATGTTTGAGGCTTTTGAGGGAAGGTGGAAATTTTGCTGAATTTGGAAGCATTTTTTGGAATCGCTTGTAAAGAATGAGAAATCAATGAAAACGTTTGGGCAAACCCAGAGAAGTCCGATGGTGCACTCCGAGAAACGCAAAGACTGAAAGACCAGAAATAAGTGATGTTTGTAAGGTGCTATTCTCCTTTGTAAAAAAGTGCAGGAAGCGAATAAGGAGGGAGAAGGATACTTTCATCCTCGTATCAGATTCTCGGTGGATTTTTTTTTAGATTCTAAATTGACTCAATACTTTATCTAGACCCCAGAGAAACTCCTCTTCTAAGATAGAGGCGATGGATCTCTTTTTTGTCTTTTCCAAAAAATCCGAAAAGAATCCAGTGAAATAAGGAAATCTTTCCTTTAACTCGTGGTTTGGGATCCCTTCAACGGGAAAAAGAGGTGAAGCATTTCCCTTTGGTAGTTGAGTAAAATTCCAATGGCTTTCTTGGATCACAAATCCATAGATATAACTTTCTAACGAAAGAAGGATACGGTAAGTCTCGGTGGGGCCTAGCCCAGTCTTTCGAAGAATCGAAAACTGTCGCTCTAAGAAATTGAGCCGTGTTAAACTAAATTGTGTTCTACTATCTAAGACGTTAAGTGCCCAAGGATGAGATTGGAATAGATTTCGTTTGCTAATGGAAAGTTGTCTAAGCTGTTCTTTGGGTTTAAGGCTCTCTTTAGGAAATTGGATTTTTTCCAAAATACGATCAGAAAGTCCGTCCAAAATGTCCTCTTTATTTTTTACATGTTTATACAGAGACATGGCTTCTACGCCCAATAATCTGGCGAGAGTTCTCATAGAGAGTCTTTCCCATCCAAAACGATCTGCATATGCAAACCCAGCATCAATGATTCTTTGCCGATTTAAAGGTTCTCTTTCTCTTTTCTGTTTCATCATTTTTCGACTTATTAGGCTTACGCTGTAATCTTTTTCTAGACAAGAAACAAGTAAATATTATTTTCAGTTGTAAATAGCTTACATTGTAAGCTAAGAGGAAATAATGAAAGTAATTTATTGCGAAACATATGGCCCCCCGGAAGTGTTAAGGCTTGTTGAGATCTCCAAACCTCAGCCCAAAAATAATGAAATATTAGTGAAAATTCAAGCAACAACAGTTAATTCTGGAGATGTCCGAGTGAGAGGTTTTGTAGTCTCTGGTTTAAAAAAATTGCTAATGCGTTTGGTTTTGGGTTGGTCTCGGCCCCGAAATCCTGTCTTAGGTTTGGTTTTTTCAGGCATTATAGAAGAGGTGGGGAGAGACGTAACTAAATTTCAAGTAGGTGACGAGATCTTTGGAATGACTGGCTTTCGAATGGGCACATATGCAGAATACATTTGCCTAAAGGAAAGTTCTGTTCAGGCCAAAAAACCAGCACAGTCTTCTTTTGGAGAGATAGCTGCTTTAGTGTTTGGTGGAACGACTGCTCTTTATTTCTTAAAAAAGGCGGGAATACATAAAGCAAAGAAATCTGTATTGGTTATCGGTGGAACAGGCTCTGTAGGTGTAGCAAGTATACAATATGCACTTTCTTGTGGAGCCGAGGTAAGTGCCGTTTGCGGTCCAAGTGGTATGGCTCTCGTAAAAAAACTGGGAGTAGAAAAGGTATATGATTATAGCAAAGGCAATTTAGATGCACAGTTGGATACGTACGATGTCATTTTTGATACTGTTGGTAAATATTCAAAAAAGGATTTTATAAAAAATCTATCCCCGAAGGGCATTTACCTTACTGTTGAGTCTTGGGATGTCGCAACCGAATCAATTGAGATGTTAGAAGAAATTGTGTCCCTCCTGAAAGCTGGTAAAATGCCCGCCGTGATCGATAGAACTTTCTCGCTCGAACAAATCGTCGACGCGCACCGCTATGTGGATTCAGGTAGAAAGAAAGGGAATGTCGTCATCCAAGTCGTTTGAGGAGTTCTTGAATCCTTAAAGGATACGATCTATTTCTTCCGCTAAGTTTCTGTCCTTATCTGTGACAGTATTGTTCGCTTCGTGCGTACTAAGCTTTATGTAGACTTTATTCCATACATTTCTCCAATCGGGGTGGTGGTCATTCTTCTCGGAAAGAATGGCTACCTTTGTCATAAAAGCGAATGCCTCAAGAAAATTTGCGAAGACAAACTCTCTTTCCAAAAAAGACTCAGTCTGGGATTCTTGGTAAAACCATTCTGACATAAAATACCTCAACCAATGGATTTTCTCTGATGCTATCACCATTACTAAGTATGGCAAGTGAATTTAATATGGACCTATTGTTTGCGTTTCTATGTTAACAAACATCAAGATAAAAACTTTCGATGGGAATTCCA
The DNA here is from genome assembly GCF_003114855.1 of Leptospira ryugenii. NCBI lineage: Bacteria > Pseudomonadati > Spirochaetota > Leptospiria > Leptospirales > Leptospiraceae > Leptospira > Leptospira ryugenii. The sequence goes on from NZ_BFBB01000002.1 coordinate 26,864, forward strand.
TATGTTAAGTATATCTTTGGTTATATCGATGTTAGTTTTACGGGCAAAAAAGGGAAAGTAAGGTGATCAAAGATTTAGAACCAGATGAATCTCTACTCAATCCCACATTCCAAGCATTAGCTGATCCTACACGCAGGAAAATCCTAAATATTTTGTCAAAAGGAAATGCAACTGTCATCGAGCTGGCTAAGCCATTTCAGATGACTTTACCAGCGATTTCAAAACATTTGCGTGTCTTGGAGAAGGCTGGTTTGATCGAGCGGCAGAAGTATGCTCAATTTCGTCCTTGTCAATTAAATGTAAAGTCTTTACAGATCGCGAATCTTTGGTTGGAGCTTAAACGAATGTTATGGGAAGAGAGATTGAATCGATTAGATTCTTACTTAATAAATTTAGAAAGTACGAATAAAAAGACTAGAAAAAAAGTTAAGAAAAATAGCTGATTACTTAACGAACAGTTGGTTCGGGAAATTAGGAGAGCAAAATGAGTGTCTCATTGTGGAAAGAATTAAAGGATGCACTTGCCGGTTCGGAGGCTGATTATACGGAAGTAAATTTAAAGAGAGCCTTGTTCTTGTTGTCTGTTCCAATGGTATTAGAACTAGTGCTTGAATCAGTATTTGCCGTCGCCGATATTTATTTTGTCGGTGCTTTAGGATCCTCCGCTGTGGCAACTGTCGGACTCACCGAGACCTATTTATTTTTGCTTTATTCTGTTGCTATGGGTCTTTCCTTTTCCGTGACAGCCATTGTGGCTCGGCGAATTGGAGAAAAAGAAAAAGAACAAGCCGCCTTGGCCGCTGTGCAATCTCTTTGGATTGGAATCTTTGCGTCTATACCATTTGCGATCGCTGGTATTTTCTATGCGAAAGATTTACTCCGATTTATGGGAGCGGATGATTGGGCGCTGACAGAAGGATACCACTATATGCAATGGCTATTAGGTGGCAATCTTGTCGTAATTCTATTATTTTTAATCAATGCCGTATTTCGTGGAGCAGGGGATGCGGCTATTTCCATGCGAGTTTTATGGATTGCAAATGGTCTGAACATCCTCTTGGACCCAATTTTTATTTTCGGATGGGGACCTATACCCGCACTAGGGATAACGGGGGCTGCCATTGCGACGAATGTAGGACGTGGCATCGGAGTTATTTACCAGATTTATCGCTTGTTTGGTGGGGGCAAGCATATCCAAATCAAACTGCCTGATCTACGCCTTGATTTTTCTTTAGTGATCCAAATCCTTAAAACATCCGTAGGTGGAATCGGGCAGATGATTGTAGGTATGACCTCTTGGATTTTTATTATGAGGATATTAGCTCAATTTGGGAGTGCTTCAGTAGCTGGTGCAACCATTGCCTTACGAACCATGATGTTTACCATGATGCCATCTTGGGGGATGTCAAATGCAGTCGCAACTCTTGTCGGGCAAAATTTAGGCGCGGGAAAACCAGACCGAGCAGAACAATCTGTATGGTTTACGGGCATTTGCAATATGGCTTACTTAATCATAGTTTCATTAGTATATTATTTTTATGCAGAGAACTTAATTGCCATATTTACGAGTGATGCCGAGGTAATTCAAGTGGGAGCCAGTTGGCTTAGAATCGTATCTTATTCTTATTTTATTTATGCGTGGTGGATGGCCGCAGGACAGGCCTTCAATGGAGCTGGTGATACTATGACACCTACAAAAATCAATTTTGTATTTTTTTGGATCATCCAGATTCCTTTAGCATATTATTTGGGGAAACAATTTGGAAGTACTGGTGTTTTTTGGGCCATTATGATTTCGGAATCATCTGTGGGTCTCTTTACTCTTTGGCTTTTCACTCGGGGAAACTGGAAGAAAGTCCAAGTGTAAAAATCGTATCACCTTGGAAGCAGAGTCGATCGAGACATCAAGTCGAGTAGAATCGAAGATGTGTTGAAGAACTCTATTTTGTCTCTAATTCTCCTTGGGGGCTTTGTTTCTTGTTCGAACCAAGCTCTGTCTGAACAAGCTTGCGATCCGAACGGTAAAACATTTCGTAATATTCTGAGCCTTCTCACGGTAACTGAAAACAGCCAATCGTATTGTGGTGTAAAAGCAGTTCTTCGTAAAGCCTGTGATTTGACCCCCTTTGAGTTGATTCAGCCGGAAAGATGGAAACTCGTACAAGAAGAACTCAAGCTGCAGATATCAAAAACAAAGGGAACTCCTAGTTTTACCATCTCGGAAGGTCCCGTGCCTGCTTCTGGTATGGTTACCGCACGCTGGTTAGGTGCCGTGTTGGCAACGAATGGCCAAGTCTATGGGATGCCCTTCAATCAACCAAACCTTTTGTCATACGATCCGAATTCATCCAATTTCGAACTCATCTCTGTTGGCGATAGTAGCTCATCTAAGTGGGAAGGAGGGGTACTGGGTCCTGATGGAAAGATCTACGGAATTCCCAGAAACGCAAATGCAGTAATCGTCTTTGACCCAATCTCAAAATCTCTTTCTTATCTAAATACTCCTATCACGGGATCAGGAAAGTGGCGGGGTGGAATTCTTGCACCCAATGGTACCATATATGCAATGCCCATATCGGTATCTTCGATACTTGCCATTGACACGAAAACACAATCCTTGCGTACAATTAGTACGAATTCAACTGAGACCAACCAATGGGAAGGTGCCGTCTTAGGAGCCGATGGAAAGATCTATGCGGTTCCCGTGGACGCCACAAAACTTTTGGTCTTGAATCCAACTACTGAAGAGGTGCGGCTATTGCCGATTGAAATTTCGGGGACTGGGAAATTTAGGCAAGGTGTTCTTCTGCCATCCGGAAAGATTTTATTGGTTCCCTCAACTTCGGATTCCATTCTAATTTTTGATCCGTCTACAGAAATGTTTTCAAGAATTGTTACATCCATTTCTGGAAATTCAAAATGGAGGGGAGCAGTCCTTGCTGCTGATGGAAATGTCTATTTCATACCTATGGAACAATCAAAGATACTCGTCTTAAATAGTACCGACTTTAGCCAAAGCATAATCGATACAAACGAATCAGCCCTGAACCAATGGGGGGATGGAGCCCTCTTACAATCAGGAGAGATTTTCTTTTTACCGCATACAAACAGTCGTTACTTAAGGCTGAATCCAAATGCTGAAGGGCGATTTTGTGATTCCATCCTCCTGAGCGGGTATTATAATAAATACTAGTAGGTATTAGACGCTAGGAAACTCTTCTCTTCCATCTGCATGTCGTGCAAAACGTCCCGCATTGGTTCCGTGTACAGGTTCATGAGATTTCCAGGGCCAACCACCAAAGCCTGTCTTTTGGAAATCTTGGAAGGCATCTTGGATCTCCTCTCTTGTATTCATCACAAAGGGACCGTATTGCACCACTGGTTCTTGGATAGGTTTGGATTCCAACAGCAAGATTTCAATCCGATTGTCGCTCAGATTTTCTAATTCGATATTTTCATCTGAGATCAATTGAACTTGGTGGTAGTCAGGTATCGTTTGCCCATCCAAGGTGAGTTGAGTCCCTCTGTAAAAGTACAACATCCTACCCAAGTTTTTGTTATGCGCTGGAATTTGCCATTTTGCTTTTGCTTCGAGTTGTATGATCCATACTTGTACGGAATGTTCAGGATTGCTTGCCCAAGAATCAGGGGGAGGGTTTTGGGCCTTCTCTCCGCCCAACTGTCCTGCAATCAATTCGACATGAGTCTTTCTTCCATTTTCATCTAGAAAGCTGAGTTTGGGGATAGATTCAGCCCATAACATCGTAAAGTGTGGCCTTACAAATTTGCTTTTTTTGGGAAGGTTAAGCCAGATTTGAAATAACTCCAAACGATTGTCTTTGTGTTGGTCTAAGAGTGGAAACATCTCTGAATGTTGGATACCAGCACCAGCCGTCATCCATTGCACGTCTCCTGCGGAATAACGCCCCACGGCCCCCATGCTATCGGAATGGTCTACAAATCCTGAACGAACAACAGTTATGGTTTCAAAACCTCTGTGTGGATGGCTTGGAAATCCAGGTATTGATTCGCCATGGTACATTCTCCATCCATCTTTTCCTGCAAAGTCTTGTCCAATCTCCCGACCAACAAGCGATGCATCAGGTCCAAAGTTCCCATTGCTTTTCGGATAAAAATCTTCATGGTGCACACAGAATAGGAATGGGTCGACGGTTTGCCACTGGAAACCCATCTTTGCCATTCCCAGGATTGTATTGGAAGATGTTGCCATGTTGGAAAGTTCTCCTTTTTTGTGTGAACGAAAGTACGAAAAGAAATGTTGGGAGACAAAGAGACCAAATCCCGTGAGCCCCAAAATCCCTAAAAATCTCTTTCTATCCATCCTAAATTAGACTGCCACTCAGACCAAATCGAATGCCAGAACTTTTACAGTTGAAGATTTTCCTCGGATGTTTAGGGCCTCTTCTGAAATTTTACGGATGGACTTGATATCCGTATAACTTGGATCAAATGTTGATTCCGTCATTAAAATCGGGCTACCAAACTCTTTTGTCGCCGACTCCAATCGACTTGCAAGATTTACAATATCACCGATCACAGTCATTTCCCGTCTATTTTCAGAGCCGATGTTGCCTCGAATTACAGGTCCAGATGCCATACCAATCCCAATCCGAATGGGAGGGAATCCTAGCTCCGCAATCTCCGCATTTGTAGTATCTAGCTCTTTTAAGATCTCAGCTGCGGCGCGCAAAGCACTGATTCTATGTGCTCCACTTGTAAGTTCTTCGTCAAAAACCGCCATGACAGCATCACCAATAAATTTATCCACAAATCCATTGTTTTTGCTTACGATCTCCACAATTCTTCCGAAATGAATATTTAATAGCCGGACAATCCGTTCGGGAGGAAAAGTTTCAGATAGACTTGTGAAGGAACGAATGTCCGAGAAAAGAATGACGGCTTCTATCCGATCACCATCCGTATTTACTTTTCCTCCCAAAATGAGGTCTCGAACAGCGGGAGATACATAGTGTCCAAAAACAGTTTTTATAATTTCTTTTTCTTCAAGTGCCTCACCCATATGGTTAACAGCAACTTCTAAGACGCCTAGAGCATCATCACTATGAACAGGTATCCTTTCCGTAAATCTTCCTTCTGCATAGTGGTCTAGAGCAGTATGCATGCTCTGTATCGGGATGAGAAAGGTTTTACTGTTTAAGATGGTCAGAAGGGCACCTAAAGACCAAAATATGCCACCAATGATCGTTGTGACAGTTAAGAGTCTTTCCAAAAGTCCGACTTCATTTTGTCCATAAACAGTAGACAGGTATAAGATTCCTATGATGGAAATGATGGGCAAAATCCCGCTAATCAAAAAACTATCACCAAACCTTAAGAAGAGGCTTGGAGCTTTGATTTTCCATCGAACTTTTATCTTCCCATCGGGAAACCAATGTGGGATCAATAAAAATCGGTTTAAAAATTCAGTAGAATAATAGATCAAAATGGCGGAGACAATTGTCGAAAGGGTCGCTACAAATACATAAGCAAACTTGTGTTCAAAATTGGGTTCCATGATTAAAAAAAAGCCATGTTGAAAAAATCCTAAAACCCAAACAGAAAGGATAAGAAAACCGGGAAAGTTGTAGATCCTTGTCTTGGCACGAAAGAGATCAGAAGTACTTGCCTTCATATCGAGAACCTTTCGTTTTAAGGTAGGCCAGAGAAATACCACACCCAAACTTAAGTAAGAGATTTCAATAGAACTTAGGATGAGTGCTTCATAATCTGCCTGTCCGAAATTGAGATCATCCTCACGAAAGAGATAATCTGCGATTAAAACCTTTCCAGAAAAGAAGGTAATCCCTGCGATCACCTCTGCAAGTAAACAGGGCAGCAAGATAAGAAAAAAAGGGTGGTATTTCAAAAAGAATGATTTCAAGGAAAAGACCTCATTACTTCAATTTCTATGCGATGGCATCCGATTTACGAGAAAAAAACACGCATGTGCGAAGTAGGTAAATGAAAAGTTTTCTTGCATTATGTGTTGATACTTTATAGTTTTCCTAGATGATTTTCCTTGAATCACAAACTTTATGAAAACAAAAGAAAAGATTTTAGAGAGTTCATTTGCCTTGTTCCGAGAAAAGGGTTTCCAGGCCACCGCTATCTCAGAAATATTAGAAAACGCAAATGCGTACAAAAAATCGCTATACGATCACTTTGATTCGAAAGAAGAGATAGGCTTTGCCTATTTAGAACATCTTTCCAGGCAACAAGGCATCGTAATGAGGAAGGTCTTAGAAAAATCCAAAGACATGGATGATTTTATAGATAAGTGGATCAACTTCATCATACGAGACCAAAGAAATACCACCCGAAAGGATTGTCCTATCGCACTATTCTCGGGAGAAATTTCACACCTGCCACAATTTGAGCCTTACAGAAATCAGGCGATTCAATATGTTTTACAGACTACGGAGTCCTGTATTGAACACTTTCGCAATGATCTACGAACAGACACCTTACACCAAATCGCCATCGAATTGTATATAGCATACCTAGGTGGTCTACGCCTCTATTCTCTGACAAAAGATAGAAAGGTCATAGAAAGAATGAAAGACCAAATGAAACACACTGCCCGAAAGAAAAACAAAGATTTTTTTTGATTCATCCTTTAGGCTAGTTCACAAATATGGAAGCGGAACCTCAAAAAAATCTCTCCTTTGAAAGTTTTGTCATAAATCTCTCCTATTCCTTTTCTCAGTTTATTGAAGGAAATTTTCAAATCTTTTTATCCAACCAATTGAACCTCTTAGCAAAGTTCTTACATGCGACGCGAGCTGAAATTCAATTTACCAACCAAAGATTTCCGAGCATCAGTGTTGGACAATTCATTGAAACTCCAAACTCACTCTTTCGCATAGTAGAAGAAATCAAGATAAAAGATAAGTTAGTGGGTGAGATCATCGTCTTTTTTCAAAAAGAAAAAGACAATTTCCAAGAAGAACACAGGGCGATGAGGGCTCTTGCAGAGATGACTTCCATCCAGATCGTCAGACGGGATATCAAACAAGAATTAAGAGACGAAAGAGATCTTCTGAATTCCATTATGGAATCAAGCCCCGCTGCCATCACTGTACTCGATCCAAGCGGAAATATAATTTATGCAAACAAAGCCTCAGAGTCAATACTAGGTATCTCAACTGATTTAATCACAAAACGCAAATATAATGCCCCACAATGGCGGCATACTGCTATTGATGGAGGACCATGGCCAGAGGAGAAACATCCATTTGTGATTGTTTCCAAGACAAAAGCACCAGTATCGGATATTCGGCATGCTATCATTGATGCAAAGGGAGTAGTTCGCTATTTATCTGTTAGTGGATCTCCAATTTTAGATGATAAAAAAGAAATCAAATACCTCGTTTTTATCGTAACAGAAATTTCAGAGAGTATCCGGCGAGATAAAGAACTAGCTGAAAGTGAATTCAAATACCGAACCATCGCCGAAAACACTCAATCCATCATCTACGATATCAGTCTAGTCACAGGAGAGGTACATTGGGAAGGCCCCATAGAAGAAGTGCTTGGGTACAGCCAAGGAGAGTATTCTGCCTTCAACTTAGATGCAGCTTATCAATTTGTCCATCCAGAGGATAGAGATAGGGTCGTTCATTATTATGAAAATGCCATCTATTCACAAAAACAAAGCCAATTGCAGATCGAGTACCGTTATCGCACAAAATCTGGCAATTATCTACATATGGAAGATAGCTCCATTATCATCTACAATATCAATGGAGAAGCGATACGAGCCATTGGTGCGATGGTCAATAGAACAGAAAAGATCCAACAAGAACAGAAGATTCTAGAAAGAGAACGAAACTTACGTTTGGCGATGGATGTTTCTCGCTTGGGGTTTTGGAAATGGGATGTACATAAAAACCATATCGAATGGAGCCCAAGGGTATATGAGATATATGATCTATCCGAAGAAGAGTTCCAGGGCAGTATAGATGTGATGCTTTCCCGAATCCATCCTGAAGATCGTGAATCTGCTTATGCACCTATTGAAGAGATGTTGAAATCTAAGACAAATAACAGGGATTATTTCTTTCAATACAGAATCTTTGACCGTCAAAATCGAATTCGATGGGTCGAGGGAATGGGACAATTTGAATTTGGACCGGACAATTCTCCCATCTCTTTATTAGGAATGGTGGGAGACATCACAGAAAGGAAACGATCTGAAGAGGCTTTGCTTGCATCCGAAAAAAGATTCCAATCCTTTTATCAGTTCACCAAAGAAGCTATTTTAATTTTTAGAGAGCGTGATTTGAAAGTTGTAGATGTAAACCAAGCCTTCTTACATCTATTTCAGTATGAAAAACAAGATATCTTTTCCATCCACTTCAGGCGATTGATATCTATTCGTTCTTTTTCAGAGATCCAATCTCTCGCTTTAGATGAAGAGGGTAAAAAGTCCCTAGAAGTAGTAGCTTTAAAAAAAGGTGGTAGCCCATTTTCTGCCCAAGTCACCGCAAAACGTTACCGAGACCAGGATGAGAACTTTATTGTATTTAATATCATTGATCTCTCTTTTTTACGAGAAGTTGAAGAACTTAAAAAAATCAATGAAGAGATTCTTTCCAGAAATCGGATCATTGAAAATCAAAAAATGGAGTTACAACACGCTTTCGATGATTTGAAAAAAACACAGTCACAGTTGATTCAATCTGAAAAGATGGCTTTGCTCGGACAACTTTTGGCGGGTATAGCTCATGAAATCAATAATCCGATAGGAGCAATAAAGGCTTCCAATTTAAATCTTAAAGAATGGAAATACAAATACCAAAAATGTTTTGAAGAGTTCCTGAAATTAAAACCTCAATTGACTGAAGAAGAATTGAATGTTTTTTCAAATTTAAGGGAAGAAGCAGTTCTCTTTGGTGATTTTTTTACAGGTTTACTAGATGCAAAACTTAAGAAACAAAATCTTGAGTACCTTTTATCGCAAGGCATCCCTCAAAATATGGCGAAGCGAATTTCATTTGATTTTGTGGAAATGGGACTAAGTGATGTATCTAAATTTCCTATCGATTTCTTCAAAAGCAAACATATAATAAGTCTCATGGATTTTATCATGTGGGAGGTAATTTACCAAAGAAACACCAAAACCATTAGTACGGCAATAGATCGAGTTTCAAAGATACTCTATGCACTCAAAAATTATTCTCATTTTGAAAAGTCGGAACGAAAGGAATTGATTTCCATACATGACAATTTGGAGATCGTTTTTACAATTTACCAAAACCATTTTAAAAAGGGAGTTGAACTAGTTAAAAATTACCAAGAAATACCTCCTATCTGGTGTTATCCGGATGATCTTTTGCACATTTGGTCAAATCTTATTTTTAACTCTTTTCAAGCGATGAAATTTTCTGGGAGTATTCAAGTCTCTACCTTTGTAAACAATGGCTATGTGTTTGTTTCTATCATAGACAATGGTCCAGGCATCCTGCCTGAACATCTACCAAAGATATTTGATCCTTTTTTTACCACTAAGAAGTTAGGTGAGGGGACTGGGCTTGGTTTAGACATTGTTCGCAAAGTTGTAGAAAAGCACAAGGGTCGTATCCAAGTTTTTTCTGAGCCTGGGAGAACCGAATTTCAGATTTCCCTACCCATTTCAGATCAAGTTTGATCTTTTTGGTCTATCGCACCTTTGATGATTTCAACAATTTGAAGTTCGTCCCAGGGTTTTTTTACAAAAGTAAAATGAGAGATCTCTTTTTCTAAATCTCGTACAGAGCTTTCTTCTGCTTGTCCACTTAGAATGATTTTTGGAATCTTTGGAAATTTTTGGTGCACTAACTTTAGAAACTCCCCTCCATTCATCCCAGGCATTGACCAATCTGAAACTACTCCAATGAGTTCTGTGTCCTTTTCTTCTTCCAGTTCATTTAGAATCTCGAGGGCTTCCCGTGGATTTTGGGCAGTTAAATAGCGAATCTCATCACCAAAGTAACGTTTGCATTGCATACTCATACTCAGTAGAATGAGAAGTTCATCATCTACAAAGAGAATCGCTTTTTCTAAGACTGCATTTACCGACATTTGTATCTTCCCATTCTAAGTTTGGTGCCAGGTAGTATGCAAGACTTTTCAGCAATTCCCTGAAAGAATAGACGAATGGAATCACCAAAAAAGACATTCGGATTTCAAAAATAGAAATTTCTGAACAAGGTAAGTTTTTATTGGGTATAGGATGCAAACAGACTCCCTTGCGAAGTGAGAATCTACTAGATCCCTCTTTTAAAGCCTAACAGAGATATTGCTGGAGATTCGTAGGCTTGAAGATTTTGCCACAATACCATCGTTTTCTACTCGTTATATTTAGATTCTTAGGAGGAGTACGAGTGTAACGGATTGGTGGGAGCGAGGAAGGCCTAAGAAGAGACATTCTTTTGTATCTGCACGCCAAAGGGAGGGATTCCATCCCACAAAGGAACATAAACCGAGCCAGGCTCTCCTTTCTGCTCAAGATTTTGGCCTCTAGAACAAAATGATACGCACAGTATGTACTGTTTTATTCGTACAAAGCACAAGCCAGGCAATGCCCGAATGAAAAGAAGCCTCTAAGCAATTTAAAAGTCGAAAGAGTGTGTTAAGTTGAAATTTATTGATACGATTCAGGTTCTCTCAGTGATTCTACGTCTACTCGAGGATGGTACAGCTTTTGGCATTGTAACACAAAGTTTCTTGTTTGAGATAGATTCCTCTTGACGATCCACCAAATGCGTATCAAATGATGGGGTGAGCTGGCGGACCTCTGAATTTTGGATGAACACTTCACCGAGGGAACTTTTGGATTTTTTCCAAAAACTCCACCAAGAGGAAGAAGTGCACCATTTGATGGAAAAGATGGAAGGAAATGATGCCTTTGCCGATTTAGTTTTCGAATACATTTGGCTCTGCAGATCGGATGCCCAAACGATCAATTTATTGAACTCTCCGCAGTTCACGCCCTCTCTTTTAGTGAAATTTATTTATTTTGGATTTGGAAAACAATTCTTGATAGGAAATTTTGATTCCTCGCGTTATTTTAACGAGATCAAATCTTTACTCAATTCTGAACAAAGTTTACGGGTTCTTTCGGAGGCCGAGTCGATGGAGAAAGACCCTACATTAAAGATCCACCTCTTGGCAAATTTAGATCCTAAAACTTGGGAAGCTTATTTTGATATCCTCGACCAAAACTCAATGACCTTAGATGCTCTTTTGGGAATCTTTTCCAATCTAAGAGACAATGAAATCAAAAAGATCCTCCTCCACAGCCCAACCCTATATTACTATTTACAAATGATGATTCTTTCGGAATCTGTGGAAGTATCGGGGATGGGGAAAGAACAAAAACATGATTTAAAGCAAATTTTAGATGCTGTTCACATCTGGGATCAATTTTGTAGCAAAATCAAAGAGAACTACCAACTAACTCTTGAAAGAGGCCTGTCTCCCAGAGAAAGAGATTCAAGTCGCATCTCCGCTATCTTACGGGAGATCATTTCTGTTCCAGAAGAAGAAAGAGAGGATATACTTGCCTATCTGAAAGGAAACGGAATCTTGTTGGATGAGGTAGAAGAGAGTACATTATCCTTTTTATTAAAGAATTATAAAGAGAAAGGCAGCTTTTTATAGTTTGGTAGAATTCTATTCAACGACCGGTTTTTTTACTTCCAATCATATTTATTCTTTGTATCGTATCTCGAAACTATGAGAGATCAGAGTATTGATATCCTACGTGGATTGTTTGTCTTTCTTATGATACTTGTTAACCTTCCTGGTTCCTGGGGGGCGATGTACACTCCACTCCAACATGCCGAAAAGACAGGAATCCACTTAGCAGATTTAGTATTTCCTGGATTTTTATATGTCCTCGGTTTTAGTTATTACCTGCAAATAGCAAATGAGAATTCCATTCGCTCCTGGAAAAAAGCTGTGTTTCGCGTTTTCCTTATCTTTCTATTAGGTATTTTTTTATCCTTATTCCCAAAATGGAATTGGGAAGAGTTTCGTTTGATGGGAGTTCTACAGAGGATTGCACTCGTTTATGCTATCATCTATTTACTTTTACCCAAGGCAAAGCTCGGACCTTCTTTTTGGCTAAGCTTTTTCTTTTTGTCCCTTCTAAGTCTTGGCAATGAATTTTGGAACCAGAGGCTAGGTGGGTTTCAGTGGGAAAGTTTTGAGACCAAAGAAAGTTTATCAGCGTATTTGGACCGCTTCCTTCTTGGTAAACATATCTGGAAACCTGACTATGATCCCGAAGGAGTATTAACAACTATCATTTCTGTACAAAGTGCACTTTTAGGTTTTTTATCCGCTTGGTTTCGACAAAACAAAAAAGATACCCTTATCCAATTGGCATTTGTATTTCTCTTGTTTGCTCTTGTCATCACAATCCCAAGACCGCCCAGTAAACTCTTCTGGAATCTATCCTTTGTTTTTTGGAATGCCTGTTTTTGTACTCTTTTCTTAGATTTGATCCAAAGAGGGCAAAGGGTTTCCATCGGCTTTCAGGTAGCGTATTGGATGTTTTCACCCTTCGGGAGGCATGCACTTCTCCTGTTCTTTTTGATGGGGTTTTTGGCTCGATTGGAAATCTACCGAACAAGTATAAAGATTGGATTTGGATTTTTGGCTAAGGTAAGTAAGGATCCCAAACTTTCGAGCCTACTAATTTCTTTTGCATTGTATTTGTGTTTTCTCTTCTTACTATTTCTTTATGATTCTCTAAGCAGACAACCAAGAAGAAACGAGAGCTCAATGCAATAAACTCTCGATCTTTCCTGTGACTGTTTTTCGGTGTTCCTCAAATTCCTTGAGATTGTCTACATTCCCCGTATCGATATAAGCAACTAAAGATTTACCCTGTTTGACGAGCGAACGATACGTACTCATAATCTCTGACAAAATTTTCTTATCTTCTTGGCTCAAGTTTCCATCCCGAAACAATTTTTCCAATTGTTGCAAGCTTGTTTCGGTGATGGAAATATAGGACTCCATTACTCCTTTCGTTGTTTCTGCATCATAACTTTGTGCAACAAATCCATCCGAAAGGCTGCCCATTGCCATATAGGTGAGGTAAAGGGACTGCATGGAAACTGTCCCCAAAACTTCCAAGACCAAACTAGAAGAAGGCTGTGTTGTTTGTTTTTTTCCCTTCTCTGCCTGGAGAGGGGAGGTGCAGCAAGTTTTGAAGAACACAAAAAACAAAAGAGCGGAACTTGTGAATAAAGAACGCATGGATGTGCATTGTATCCAATAAGACATAGTCTAGGTCAAACTCCTTTTTATACCCAAAGGTAGTCTTTAGCTCCTCGATTTGCCTCCCGGTTGGGAATGCTTACACTTTTTGTTCCTTTTTTAGGGATATGGTGAGGAAAAATCTTGACACTGGTTCAAAAATGAATAAAAATGCAACAAATAGCGTAAATGTGTTAAAAATGTTTCGTTCAGAGGACAAAATGAAAAAAATCGGAATATTCGGAGCTCTTCTGGCTCTTTGGCTCGCCTCTCCTTTGGCAGCCCAAAGCCAGACTGAGATGTTCAGTCGGGTGGGGGTCGTGGGCGACTCGCTAAGCCATGGTTTCTTTGGTGTAACAGTGGAAAAGAAAACGCAAGACTGGGCCTATCCCGTTTTAGTCTCCAAACAAGCAGGTGCTTCCGTATCTTATAACGTATTAAAAGGACCTTATGTCAATTTAGAGGACGTTCTCAAGTGGGATTGTGGAGTATTTTGCATCGCTGGTGCAATTATTGGTGGCAATCAAACGACGGTTAGTCTACCTAGCCATGCTGGGATTACTGGCGCCGAATATACAACACTTCTTAGAACTTCTGGAAAATGTGAAGATGTCACTGCCACCAAACAAGAGAAACAATGGTATTGGAGAACATGGTATCATTTTACATACAGATGGGTGACTGTTGCTGATTGCAAAGAGCCTGATAAATTCCACCAATTTGGCTTACGTAGTTCTGGAACCCAGACAGAAATTATGGAAAAAGTGAAGCCTACATTTCTATTCGGAACTGCTGGCGCCAACCATGTACTCTGTACTGCCTTGCATACCAGCTTGGACTGCTTAGATGAAGCCAGATTTAAACGAGATATCCGCGAATTTTTCCGCCGAATGTCTGCTATGGGCTCTTTGAAGGGCGGAGTATTATTTACAATCCCTAACGTAACCGCAATTGCTTTCTTAGAACGATACCAAGACCCTCAAGGCCGTGCTAATTATTCTGGATTGAAGGCTTTTTTCCGTAACTCTGTTTCTGACCCTAACCAAGTGTTAGATGCAACAGAAATCAACACAATCTCAAACTTTTTAACAATGTTGAACAATGAAATCAAAGCCCAAGGTGCAACTATGAGATTTGCTGTTGCTGACTTAAAGGTTATCTTTGATGACCTAAAAGAGAACGGTAGACCCATCCGAAGCTCCTCTGGATATTCTCCAGGAAATGCAAGAGCCAATTGGCCATTGCCAAACCAACCTGGTGTCTTTGGTCTAGATGGAGTGCACCCAAATATGTTTGGTCACGCAGTATTTGCAAATGAACTCATAAAGGCCATTAACACACGTTACGGATTTTCAATCCCTCAGGTGAGTGAATACACAGCCTGGTATTATGATTCTTTGAATCGAAATCCTGTGGACTTAAAAAAGTTCTTAACAGAAAATATATTCGGCCAAGCTATCTCTTGGGTCGTTTCTATCTTCGCATAAGGAATTTATATGAACGAACGAAACAAATGGATATGGGGAGGGCTAGCTGTTATAGCAGTTGGCCTATTCGCTTATTTACTCTTTGATGCAAATTCAGAAAAAAATGGGCAAAAATTTAGTTCTAAACAATGGGAGAAAGACTCTTCGGATTCCATTTCCGCAAATTCATTGTTTGATGAGCCAGAGTTTTCAGATGCTCCTAGACCAGATGATGATGAGCTAGGCCAAGCCGAAACTCTATGGCCTTTTGCTTTGGAGAAAAAACCAAATCGCAAAGAACAAGTTAAAGAGGAATGGAGAGAGTTTGCGGCAAAATACCCCAACAATTTCTATATCCCAAGAGAGATGAGACCCAGCCTAACCGCGGAGCAAGAAAAGGAAAACCAAGTTTTGTTAGAAGACTTCACCGCTGTCGATGCGAGCATCGCTGCTGAATTGTCACGAGGAAAATGGTCTGAGCCAGGTTCCAATCCGAGCGCGGAACCAAGTTCTCGGCCCACAGCTTCCAAACAAAAGGCCTACTTTGATTTCAAGATCCATGAATTGGAGTCCCGCATCCAAATGATCGAATATTGGATGGAGAAACAACCAAGTTTAGGAGCTGAAAAGGCAACTGCAGAAAGAGACCTAAAACTTTGGAGACAGGAACTATCTTCCCTACAAGAGGTGAGAAATTCCGTTCCAAAAACATAATGCCAAAGGGAAAGTGTAGGGGTTTTCTCCCTTACACTTTCTTTCGAAATCCTATTGATTATTTCTTTTGAATCTGTCTCAGTATTGACTACACATGAAAGCAAAGAAGATAGCCTTCGCCCTTGTATTTTGCACATCAATTTTATTTTGTAAACCCTCTATAAGCCAAGAGGCACAAACGATGGAAGAAACTGTCGAATCAGAAATTCCCAACGAAGTATTGTTAGAGGACTTAAAATCACCCGATATTTGGAAACGTTCCCAGGCAGTGGTTGCTTTAGGATCTAGAAAGGAAAAAAAAGCAATCCCAGCGTTTCTTCAATTCTTGAAGAGTCCCGAACCAGGCATCCGGGCAGGTTCAGCTATTGCTCTCGGAGAGATGCAAGTAAAAGAAGCACTTCCTGGCATTCTCAAGTTATTAGAATCAGATTCAGAAAATCCGAAAGATGTGTATCTAGACGCGATTGCAAGGATGGCAAGACCCGAGGCAGGACCTAAGGTTCTTCCTTTACTCAATTCGGATGACCACACTCTAAGATTACAAACTGTGGATACCTTGGTGCGCATACAAGCATTTCGGCAAGGTCCACAAATTTTGGAACTAGCCAAACAAAACAAGGATCGAGAAAAGGACAAAACGTACGCAATGGCACTAGGAAAATTGAAAGTAACCAGTGCGGAATCCTATTTAATCAAAGTGGCCAGCATTAAAGATAGTTCACCCACACTTGCGGCAGCCTATTTAGCATTGGGAAGGGTCCGGAGCAAAAAGGCAGTTCCACATTTGGTGCAAGCCATAGGTGAGGAATACTCAAAAGGGAAAGAAAATGCCTCTCTTGCCTTGATTGAAATCGGTGATACCCAAGCTATCTCCACATTGTTTCCTTATCTCAAGGCAAAAGAGGAAGAAACACGTTATTACGCAACCGAGGTTTTAGCTTTCATACCTTCCCAAGAGTCGGGTAAAAGAGCCTTAGAAATCTTATTCAGCCAAGATAGAGTGGCATGGGGATCAGCGGCAAAGATCATAGGTAGACAAAAGTATAAGGAAGGAAGGGAAACCATCGAACGACTTTTAGTAGACCCGGCTACACCTGACCGAGATTTATTTGCTGAAAGTTTAGGTTGGTTAGGCGATTTGAAATCACTACCAGTTTTAATCCAAGTACTCAATTCTAAAGGTAGTGAGGGTCGATACGGCGCTTGTTGGTCATTGGGTATTCTCGGCGATCGGTCTGCTTTACCCCATTTAGAAAAGGCTGTCCGTGATTCTGATGCAAAACTTGTCGTTCTAGCGATTGAAGCCATTGCCTCTATAGCGGATCCCAGTTCCTTACAAACCCTTAAACAAATGTTACAGGATAGACCCAAACTTGCGCCTCAGCTCCTTTTGGCAATAGGGCGTATACCTGGGGAAGAGGCAAAGGCCATTTTAAAAGATGCGATCAGTTCTCAAGATGAGGAAGTGTATCGCCCTGCATTCGAAGAAGTTGCCAAACGAAAGGATACTGACTTTATCCCTAGTTTGATGGTCTTTGTAAATGGAAACCAGGCAGAAAAAAGAAAATTGTCCTATTATGCTTTAACAGCCATTACGGGAAAACACTATCGAACAGCAAAGGAATGGAATGCATTGTTCCCATTAAAGCCGTGAGTGTGCATCTATCCGTAAGACAAATCTCTTTTTGCCTTTGATCTCAGGGGACTTATGTACTAGCCCATTGCCTGGGTCGGTTTCATTGTTAATCAAGTGGATCCGGTAGATGACTTGTGAGGAGATAGCTTCAAACAAATCCGCAAGGGTTTCCAATTCTTCAGAAAATGCTTGGACAGATTCGATATCCGTATCTTCGGGAAGCAGAGACCGCCATTCACTTCTATTTTGTGAATTTAGTTCTAAGCTGAAGGACTTTTTTTTTAATAAAAAATCAACATAGGAAAGAAGAAGCGGATTTTCGTCTCTCTGCCAAATGCAGAGATTAACACCTCTTTCTTGGATCAAATGCAAAACACCTGCTGAGGTAGATTCGACAAAATGCCCTGGGGTACTAAGTGTTTTCAATGGAATGACCTTTGGATTGCATCGAGAAATCGTTTGATATTTGGAATTCCATACTGTTGTCTCGGGATGTAGGACTTAATCAATTTCCCATCCAAAAAAGCGAAGAGCCCGTGAACGATGCGTTTGGAACCTTTCACTCCCACTCCCAAAGCCTGTTTAAATGTTTCAACATCGTCCTTTTCTGCTTCCTCCAGGATATATCCCTTTGCCTTTAGAAATGGATGTAGTGAAACAACCGCTTTCCAGTTTGATTTTTTATCTGAAGCTACATGAAAGATTTTTGCTTTGATTTTTCTGGCGTTCACTTCCTCTTCCAAAGACAAAACTTGCATAGAACATTCGTTAGACTTTATATTTGGTAAAGTAGATACGATCACCAAACCAGTCTGGATTGACTTTGGCCTTAGCCTGGACTTGGTGTTCCAAGCCCAAGGCAATGAAAATTGCACTTCTAATGAATCACCTGGTTTTGGAACTCGGCCATAGGTTGAAATTTTTTGGTCACCGAGGTAAACGTTCATGAATTCATTTGGTATTCTTCACTGGCTTCCGCAATGCTTGCATCCCAATCTGGGAACGGATCTTCAAAAGAAAGCCATTCCTCAGGTCCCAGACTCATTTCGCGATCTGTCAACAAACAGGCGTCTAACGATTTGCGAATGGATGCTTCGTCCATGTTTTTTCCAATAAATACTACTTCTTGTCTTCGATCTCCCCAAGGCTCTTCCCAATTTTCTTTTAGGTTTGCTTGGACATGTGGATCGTTTGGAATTTCATTTGGGTCGATGGCTGCCCACCAATAGCCTTCTGGTTTGTAAGAGCAAAGATTCCCCGCTTGGTTGTACATGAGTACCCAATCCATTTTGGTTGCAAGCCAGACAAAGCCCTTCGCTCTGACTAGGCCTTTTTTGCCAGTCTCCAACCATTTCCAAAACCGTTTGGGATGGAAGGGTTTTCGCATTTTATATACAAAACTCTTGATGCCATATTCTTCTGTCTCTGGTGTATGCTCTCCTCTTAACTCTTTCAGCCAAAGTGGTGACTCTTGTGCTTTCTCAAAGTTGAAGAGATTTGTATCCAATACATCATCCAAATTGACTTTTGAATAATCGGTAAGGATAATACGTGCATCTGTATTTAAACTTTTCAGGATAGACAATAACTCTTGTTTTTTTACTTCTGAAAGTAAGCTGATCTTGTTTACAATGATGACATTGGCAAACTCAATCTGGTCTACGAGAAGGCTAACGATATCGCGGTCATCCTCTTCTCCTGCTTCTAGATTTCTATCCTTCAATGAATCCAAACTTTTGAAGTCTTTTAAAAAATTCACAGCATCCACAACGGTTACCATTGTGTCTAACTTAGCGACTTCGGAAAGGCTCACGCCATTTTCATCCTCGAAGGTGAAGGTCTCCGCTACCGGAAGTGGTTCGGAAACACCTGTAGACTCTATCAAAATATGGTCGAAACGTCCCTCTTTCGCAAGTTTGGAAACTTCGATTAAAAGATCCTCTCTAAGGGTGCAACAGATACATCCATTGGACATTTCCACGAGTTTCTCTTCTGTTCGGGAGAGGTTGGCAGATCCTCGCGCAACGAGCTGAGAGTCGATGTTGACCTCACTCATGTCGTTTACGATCACAGCAACTCGTTTGCCTTCACGGTTGCCAAGAATGTGGTTGAGTAGAGTGGTTTTACCCGCTCCCAAAAAGCCAGAAAGGACAGTGACAGGGATTTTCTGTTTCATAGGGACCTGCTTCAGATGCAATTATGTTGCATTGAAAAAAGAGAGTCAGAATCTGTCAAATATTTTTGCAACATTGTTGCATTTATTTTTCACAAGAATGGAAATAAGTTTCTGCTTTCGCTTGTATTTTTCCTGAATCTATAGAAGCCTGTTTGCATGGATCAGTACCAATTGAACGCAGCGAAGACAATCAATACAATTCGCTCCATCCTGTTTGTTATTTATGTCTTAGGAATCACTTCCTCGTTAAGTACCATGAAAATGTATGAGACGGTTCTTATGTCGAGTACAACTTTCTTTTATGGTTTGGCTGCTCTTGTGGAAGGCTATTTGATCTATAAGAGAAAGAATCCTCATGCATTTCTCTTCATAATTTTTGATGTCTTGTTGACGGGGACAAGTATTCTGGGTCAGTCAATTTTTGATATCGATTTGGTCGCTACAAATCTTAAAACAGGGATCAACTATACGATAGGGATTTTTGTTATTGCTTACTCTGGTTTTTTGTTCTCCAACCGACAAACTTTATACGTCGGTATCCTCATCACCATCATCAATATTTCCCAGCTCCTTTTGGCTGCAAGGTTGGGAATTAAATTTTTGGATATTCCGGGCACACATACCATGCCTTATACTGTTTCTCTCACGACGGAAGTAGTGAAGATGATATTCTTGATGATGATCAGTTATGTGATGAGTCGGGTGGTTAAATTACTCGTTGCCATAAAGGATGAAGCCTTCATTGAAAAAGAAAAGTCCGATAAACATTCGAAAGTTGTTGAAGATCAAAGAAATAACATGCTTTCGGTAGCAGAAAAACTAAACTCTTCTGTTTTGTCTTTGGGTAAGTTTGCAGAGGAGTTGACCTCTCAGATACAGACCCAAGCCGCCTCGATTGAAGAGATTAGTGCATCTTTAACAGAGATTTCACAAACTACAGAAAACTCCGCTGAGTTTGTCCGAGACCAATACTTAAAGATAGAAAAGTTAAATGAGGAGAGTAACACCTTAGAAGCAATCGTGGTTGAAGTTAGAAACCAAGTGGACATCATCACAAATCAAATTAACCAATCTTCTAAATTTTCAAATGATGTGACACAATCCATGATCTCTCTTAACAATGCATTGAATGAAGTCCGTGGTAGTTTCCAAAAAGTGGAAGATGTAAACCAAATCATGAAAGAGATTGCAGATCAAACAAACTTACTCGCATTAAATGCATCGATTGAGGCGGCCAGGGCAGGGGAACATGGCCGAGGGTTTGCTGTTGTTGCTCAAGAAGTTGCAAAATTGGCTGAAAATTCTGCAAACAACGCAAGCATCATTTCCAAAACAATTTTAAAATCAAGGTCAGACCTAGAACTTGGAAACAAAAATGCCATGAGTGCGCAAGAGATGGCAAACAACCAACAAAAGGAACTGCAAACGATCGAAGAGAAAGTACGTTCTTTTAAAGAGAAGGTTGTTGAGATGCAAGACCTGAACACAAGGGTGGTAAGTTCTCAAAAAGAATTGAAGCAACTATCTTCGCAGTTAGAGACCATCGCAAAAGAACAAAGCCTTGGCAACCAAGAGGTGATGCGGGCTGCCCAAAGCATTGAAGATGCTGTCCAAGTCGTGGCAACCAACACAAAGACTTTGCAGGACCAGATCCAGCAGATTTCGGAGTACTCAGAAAAGATTAGATAACGAACTATTTTTCCTTTTTTTTTTGCTGGAGATATCTGGGCGTTCGGTTTCCATTGAGTAAAATGAATCGATCTCGGAGACAAAAATGATTTCAAACAATTATTTCAGCGATAATCAGGACTTAAAAGATCACTTTGATTCCATCACGAATTGGAAAGAGATCGTCGATGCCTATGAAGACAACTTTGAGGACTTTACTGCTTACCAAAAAACCGGTAAAGAAGAGCTCGCATACGCACCTGGCAATTATGAAGACGCTATCGAATACTACCGCCAGACCTTAGAAGCTGCCGGAGATATTTCAGGAACAGAAATTTCGCAAGTAGCAAAAGTTATGGATGAGGTGGGTTTAAAGTATTCCGACGGAAAGGTTACATTCCCGAAAGAAATGATCCAAGTCATAGACAAAATCAAGTCCGCAGGACTTCTTCCTTATGGCATTCACAGACATTACGGTGGATTAGGACTTCCTTCTGTCGTACAATCGATGTTATCTGAGGCTGTATCCAGAGCTGATGGTGCCTTAGCCATTACCTTGGGTTGTATGAATCTTGCAGAAACTGTAGAACGTTTTGGCACAGAAGAGATGATTCATGAATACGTTCCTAAAATGGCTGCTGGTGAACTTTGTGGTGCTATGGCTTTGACTGAGCCAAATTATGGTTCTGACCTTCCGAACTTGCAAACAAAAGCAATCAAAGATGCAAATGGAGTTTGGCGTATAACAGGTACAAAGCGATTCATTACCCATGCTTGTGGCTTTGATTCCATGCCTTCCATTATTTTAACACTTGCAAGAACAGGTAGCACAACCAGCGGAGCTAGAGGACTTTCTTTCTTTATTGTCCATTCGAAAGATGTTCATGTTGCCTCTATTGAAAAAAAGATGGGACTCCATTGTTCGCCCACCTGTGAGGTCGTCTTTGAAAATTCTCCTGGTATTCTCATCGGAGAAGAAGGCAAAGGACTCGTAAAATACTCTATGGCGATGATGAACCAAGCCAGGTTGAATATCGCTGCGCAAGCCATGGGGATTGCCTCTGCTGCTTATTTTGAAGGAAAAAAATATGCGGAAGAAAGAATCCAATTTGGCAAACCTATTGCAGAGATCCCAGCAGTGAAAAAGATGTTGGACCGCATGGAAAGGGAAGTGGCAGGTATGCGTTGCATTCTCTATGAAGCAAGTCGATCCGTAGATTTGTATCGATGGAAAGAGGAGAGAGGAAAGATGAAAGGCATCTCCGAAAAAGAAATCCGAAAAGATGAAGATTTCAAAAAATGGGAAAAACTCGCGTCACTTTTCACTCCACTATCAAAATACTACATTACTGAGCTTGCCAACACCGTAGCCTACGATGCATTGCAAATCCATGGTGGCTCTGGGTATACAGAGGATTATGATGTAGCAAGGATCTATCGGGATGTTCGCATTACGAACATCTATGAAGGAACTACACAACTCCAAACAGTTGCCTGCATTGGCGGAATTGTTTCTGGAATGTCTGAAACCGGCGCCTTCCGTGCCTACGTAAATGAAGAGATGAACGGCTTTAGCGCTTCTTCAGATCTGAAAGAACTTTGGAAAAAATTGGAATCAGTTGTAAGCGAATTCACCGAGATCGAAACTAGCAAACTTAGAGATGAGCTAGCCTTCGAAGTGGTGGAGTCGACAGCCCGTTTTCATGTCAGTTTGCTCTTGGAGCGTAGCATTGGACGTGTCAAGGTAGAACGCCGAGAGGCACGTAGAGCCCTCACAGAAGCCTATCTATTGGATAGCTTCGCGATCCTTGCTTCCAACCTTACCAAAATCCAAGGAAAGAAAAGAACACTCGTCGGAGTCTAGAGAATTTCTTTGCCTTACCAAAGCCATTTGGTAAGGCACGCTCTCCTAGTATGGATTCCAGATCCTAGGCGGGAAAAAGGAAACGACAATTTCTAAGCAAAAATTCTCCTAGTTCTAAGTAAAACGAAGTTGCATTTGCAACTGTGTTGCAATAACTTGGCAATAGGAGAATGAAACTATGAAAAAATACATTCCAATGCTGTTTGTCCTATTAGGACTCATCGTTAACTGCGCAGAGTTCCAAGGGAAAGACGAAGACAATAACGAGGAACTTCAAGCTATTCTTTTAGCTCTTTCTAATAACGCGGTTTGCCCAACCTCTGCCGTATCTGCCGCGCCGACCAACGGTACTAGATTTGATTTCACTCAGTGCAGTGGGCCTGCAAGTGCAGCTTTAAAATTAGCTGGTTTTACCGCTAACGAAGTTCAGCTCATCGGTGGCTTGGTTGGTTCAGGGAACAATTCTACCATCATAACAGATGCGTCTAGGCTCTCAGGTTCTGCGACAGAAAAAAAAGCAACGATTCAGATTACATATGTGATGAATGCATCTGATTCCACCATTGATGTAATTATGCCATCTAACACTAGCTTAAGTGGTGCAACATTTCAAATTACTACAACTGAATTGAAAAAGAAATTATTAAACGGAACTTCTGCTCTAGCGAAGCCTGGTCTTTGGGCAAGTTCTCAAGGAACAGAAAAAACTCTCTGCCTTGAGATTCACAATGAAAATGGCGCGCATATGTTCGGTTGGAATGGTCCATGTGCCTCTGTAAACCGTGGTACTTATGAATTTGATGAAGAGTCAGTTACAGGATTTGATTTTTCTGGTGACCGAATTGCATTGAGAATTAATAAAGCGACCGTTCGTTCTATCAATATATACAATGCAAATATTGGAACAGCAGGAAACATTCGTTAGTCTACGTTTTCTGGTAAAATTTTGAAGAAAAAATCCAATGCATTTAAATGGGCAAGTGTCATTCTGGCACTTGTCTTTCTTTCGCTTGTTGCTTATGCTCAAACTAGACCAAATGAGAATGAGCAAACAGTTTCTCAATTGAGTAACCTTAGTTCGGATAAAAAAAAGAAAGAAGAGTCGGATTGGGAGGCAGATTTAGAAAAAGAATTTGCTGAGCAAGAAGCAAAGGAAAAAAAATCTGAAGGAACACGAGGTACAACCTCGCCAGTGCAATCACAAAACCAAATCAATCGATCAGCACAGAATTTGATGATGGATGTTGCGGTAGCTATCGATATTGTAGGAGCCTGGGATAGAAATAAGCCCAGAGGAAATTCAGAACGGATCAACAACAAGTTAGATGTAAGAACGGCAGAATTTGGGTTTTCAGGAGCTGTGGACCAATGGCTACGTGGTTACTTTCTGGCAGCGGCTCATGGAGAGGATGGAAAATACTTTTATGAAGTACATGAGGCATGGGTTCAATTCCCTTTTTTACCTTTCAACACATCCTTAAAAGTTGGCCAAATGTTCTTGGATATTGGACGATTAAATAAAATCCACAGCCATGATCGAAATTTTACAATGGCACCCATTGTTCACGAAAAATTTATCGGTTGGGAGTCTGCAATGGATACTGGAACAGAATTCAGTATGCTTTTCCCATGGAAAAAAATTACCCAAGAACTTGTGATAGGTGCTACAAATGGAAAAAAGTGGGGACATGCACATACAGAAGGTGAACCGAAAAATAACCCGATGGCTTATTTTCATTTAAAACATTTTTATTATTTCGGAAACAATTGGGGGACACAATTTGGATTTACGGGACTTAGATTTGAGCCCACACGCAATCGAAGAAACGAACGATTTCTGTATGGCTTTGATTCCGTACTCCGTTGGAACCAATCCAATTTGAAAGAAATCCTGATCCAAAGCGAAGTTTGGTACCAAGAAGAAAAGTTCCCAGAGGCTACCGATCCTACTACCTTTGTGACGACAAAACCTCCAACACAACACAAGTGGGGGTATTATGTATTTGGGGAATATAAGTTTCACCAACTCTGGTCTGTAGGTGCGCGATATGATTATGTTACGGACAAAAGTTTGACTACAAAAGATGGTGATCCCGCCAAAAATGCCATAGAGGCACAATCACTGCAAATGACTTTTCATAGTTCTGAATTTGGTAAGATCCGAGGCTCTTTGGAAAGACGGTATATCCAAGATTTTTCAAAGGACGACTTCCAAGAAGTGCGAGAATACCGAGTTTATTTTCAGACAGTCGCAATTTTAGGATCGCATCCTGCACACAGTTATTAGAAAGGAGTAGATATGTTCAGTCGTTTTTTGGCAATTTTTTTCTTTGCGCTTCCATTCTTCTCCTTTGCTTTAGAAGCCAAGGTTAAATTGGTTGCAACAACGACAGATATAAAATACCTCGCCGAGCAGGTGGCAGGCGATAAAGCCGAAGTCTACGGGATGATTCGGGGTACGGACGACCCACACTTTGTAATGACACGTCCGGATTTTCTAGTGAAATTAAACGAAGCCGATATATTATGTGTTGTTGGCCTAGATTTAGAAGTTGGTTGGGTACCATATCTACAGCAGCAATCGAGAAATATTAAAATACAAAAAGGTCAGCCAGGATATTGTGACACATCATTTGGTGTAAAAATCTTAGGGGAGCCTGCGGTGACTTTAGATCGATCAATGGGGGATATGCATATTTATGGCAATCCTCATTATTGGAGCGATCCAATGAATGCGATACAAATGGCCTTAAATATTAAAAGTGCGCTTACGAGAGTTGATCCTGTTAATGCCGATTTTTATGAAGCAAACTTTAGTGATTTAAAGAAGAGGCTTTTTTTACTCACAAAAGAAGAACTAAAGAAGATGGAACCATACTTTGGATTGAAGGTTGCTGTTTTTCATGACCAGTTTATATATCTAGCGTCGAGATTCAAATTTCTAGCGAATCTTACTGTAGAAGAGAGACCAGGCGTACCACCATCAGTTCGTTATATGGACCAAGTCATATCGTATATGAATACAGAAAATATAAAAATTATTCTCTTAGGTCCATACCATAATCCAAAGTATGCAGAATACGTTTCATCGAAAGTTCCAGGAAGTGTTGTATTAGTAGTACCTGTGTCCGTTGGGGGAACATCGGAGGCAAATTCTTATGAAGAGGTGCTGAAGATTACCCTAAAGATGATCAGGGAAGCAAAAGATAATTTGAAATGAGCGCTGGAATTAACCTTCTTTTTGCTGAAAATCTCACTGTAGGATATCGACCTGGTTTTCCAATTGTATCTGAAGTAATGTTGAAAATTGAAGCTGGAGCCACCTATGCTCTGCTTGGTGGAAATGGAGTTGGTAAGTCTACCATTTTTAAGACATTGACAGGCCTTATACCTCCTCTTGATGGGAGGATTGTGAAAAGAGAGAGTTTGGCTATCTCCTATGTTCCTCAGTCAAAAAAAATGCGAATCGATTATCCCATTTCTGTAGAGGATGTTTTGCTTATGGGAAGAAACCTTGGTCTCAGTTTTTTCCCAAAGCGAAAATTTATGCCTTCTGAGATAGATTTGTTAGAACAGACTCAAGTAGCCCCGATATTAAAAAAACATATTGCGGAATGCAGTGGGGGACAGTTGCAAAAGGTCTTAATCTTGCGTAGTCTTTTCACCTCTGCTCATCTTCTTTTTCTAGATGAACCGATGGATTCATTGGATCATTCCTCAAGAGAATTATTCCAAAAAATACTTGCAGAAGATCGAATTCAGAATAAAAGAGCAATTTTTGTTATAACACATAACAAAGAAAACGATTGGAATTCGCCATTTGATGAAATATTAGAAATCGATGAGGGAAAGTTGTATCACGTCAGTCAAGGTGAACTACCCCCAAATTGTCATCACCATGAATGAAATCTTTCATATTATAAGTTTATTTTATCCCCAAATCATCATTGGATGTGTGTTAGGTGTATTTTTAAGTATACTTGGGATTCTACTCGTCTTAAGAAACTTGACTTTCTTTGGTCTTACGCTTTCCCAAGCTGTAAGTTTTTCGGTTGCACTTTCTCTCTTTCTCGATTGGCAGTCGGATTTTGCACCGATGGTTTTTTCATGCATCCTAATTCTTCCCATCATTTGGGCAAAAAACCTAACAAGTTTAAAAGAGGATGTTGTTTTAGGAATTTTGTTTGTATTGTTTTCTTCATTTTCTCAAATCCTCCTTTCCTTAGGTGGAAATGTTCAAAATCACCTTCTAGCCTCTTTTTTTGGTGACATCCTTACCTCGCAAGTAAAGTTATCTTCTTGGAATTTTTTAACTGTTTGTTTGGCATTTTTTCTTTATCTTTCATTTTTTAGGCGATTTCTCTTTATCAGTTTTGATCGAGATCATTATCAAATCCAAGTTGGAAATCCTTTGTCATATGATATTTTCTTTTATTTCATTCTAACACTTGCAATCACTGTAACCGTAAACCTACTAGGCTCCTTTTATTCTATCGCACACCTTTTGATCCCTATGTTTACTTTTTACGCATTCTCTCGGTCTTTAAAAGTTTTGGCATTGCTATCGGCAGGCTTTTCATTCTTATCTACCCTGATTGGGTTTTCATTAAGTTTAACGGGAATTCAGGTGAATGGTACGGAGGTTTACTTTCCGACATCCTCATTGATCATACTTTTTATGGGGACAACGAGTTTTCTTATCTTACTTTTTCGTCGAATATTTCTTCCTACCTAATTTTTCTACCTTGTCGATACTTTATGTATGGGAATAATTCCGTGCAACAATTGCCAACAGCTATCCTTTGCATTCATCCTACAAAAAGAAAGCCCTCTCGGCGAAATTTTTTCGGTAGTCCGATGTCACTCTTGCGGTCTCGTACAAGTAAACCCACAGCCAAGCCCACAAGAAGTCTTAAAATACTATAACGACAGTTATTTCACCCAAAGGACAGACCGCGGCTATGATAATTATTATTCGGATGAACTAAGAAAAGAAATCTCAAGGGTCTTTCGACTCAATTTACAAGACCTTGGTTTTTTCTCTTGGGAAACAGAGTATCGCAAACAAAACAAAGAATTGCGTTCTCTAGACATTGGATGTGCGGCAGGTTACTTTGTGGATTTTATGAAACAAAAAAGCTATACTGCCGAAGGGATCGAAGTTGCTGAAGGCCCCGTAAGATTTGCTAGGGAAACATTAGGGCTACACATTCACCAGGAAGATTTTTTGGACTGGGACCCAAGCTACCAACAAAAATATGACCTCATAACACTTTGGGCAACGATTGAGCACCTCCATAAACCAAAAGAAACCTTGCAAAAAATACATAAGCACCTCAATCCAGGGGGCCTCCTGATCGTATCTACCTGTCGCTATGGTATATTGGCAAAATCCAAAGGTATCGATTGGCGGTATTTGAATGTGCCAGAACATCTCTATTACTATTCAATGCGAGGGCTAAGCAATCAAATCCAAGAGATAGGATTTGAGCTGAAGAAATACATAAGCTATGGAAGTGGTATGACTACTAAAAAGGGAGCAGGTCTATGGTTTAAAACCAAAAAAGCAATACTGGATCGATTGGTTAAGTGGACAAACCAAGGTGATATGATGGCAATCTCAGCAATCAAGCCCTAATTGATTCCAATATTGTTGTTTCAACAATTTGAGTAAGCTCCTCCAAACTTAAGCTGCCATCAATAAAGATGGTGTTAGCTGGGAGAACATCCATATAATTTTTGTAGATCATATTTTGCTTTCGGTCTTCATCAAAATACTCACTTTCATGGCCTCGGCTCTTTCTCCTTTCCTTAGCATCTTCTGGGCTAAGGTCAAGAAAGATGACCAATTTTGGTTTTGGAAAACCATGTTTCTCATTGATTTGGATGATTTCGTTTGCTGATAAAGCTTCCGATGCTTGGTAGGCAGCAGTTGAATAATAGTACCTATCTTGTATTAAGATTTCATTTCTTTCTAATATGGGCAGAATCACGGATCGGACTGATTCCTCTCTGTCTTTTATAAAAAGATCCATTTGTTCTTGTACTTTCAATTGGATCTTTCCTGCTAAAAATTGTCTAATTTGTTTCCCAAATGTGCCGTCTGTTGGCTCCCTATGCCAATGTACCTTTAGCCCATGCAAGTCTTTCAAACGATCTGTGATTTGTTTGGAAAGGGTGGTCTTTCCTGAGCCATCAATTCCTTCGAATACAAAAAAGTTACCAGACACTCTCTCTTTAGCCTTCCAACGTGATTATGTAGCTTTTTTTCTGGACATTTTTATGCACAGCAAAAACGTATACCTTAGGAGCCTAAAATGAAAAAATTAGTTTTGATTTTTATCGTATCTATTTTTGCTTTTACGCTTGTTAATTGCGCGTCCAATGAAGTGAAACAAACTCCTCCTCCAGTGGAAGAACCAAAGCCTTCAAAAAAACCAAAATTGGATGAATCTTTAAAGCAAAGACAAAGCGACATCAAGTAGATCAAGTCATGAGTAGGGTAAGGAGTGGAACCGCTCCTTACTCTCTTCCTTCCTCCTCCGAATCCACACATCTTGTAGAAAATGTAAGCAACATGCCTAGAGTTCGATATTTTATCTGACTCTATCTTGGGCTTAAGCTTTGTTTCGCTCAAAAAGCAGTCAAATTGCGTACTGGTACTCTTTTTGCATAACGTATAGTAGATTATGATTTTAGAAGAACAAAGGCCAAGCCAGGTGGCGGAATGGGAAAGGTGGTTGGGGACGGGGACTTTAGTGCCTGTATTTCAGCCCATCCTATCCTCAGAGTCCACGGCCATTTTTGGCTATGAGGTCTTGGGTAGAATCGAAACTAACCGAGGCCTTGAAAGCCTGGGCTCCTTTTTCCTCGCAGTGGATGAATCCAGAGGAAGTAAACAAGACTTTGTGAGGACAAGTGAGCTCTTTCGCATCAAAAAGAAAATAGATCGAGAGATTCGGTACCAGGCTTTACTCAAATTTAAAGAAGAAGCACCGCCTGAGACCTGTTTGTTTATTAATATCTCCCCTCATTTGATGTATGATTTATTGCATAGTTTTCCCACAAAACTTCCCTTCACCATACAAAAGGTGCGAGAGTTAGGAATAGATCCGAGTCGGATTGTCATTGAAATCACAGAAGAAAGGTTTGAGCATAATCTAGAAATCCTAAAACCGATTTTAAACTTATATCGAAAGGAAGGATTTCGCATAGCAGTTGACGATGCTGGATCTGAGGCCTCGAATTTGGATAGGATTGGACTATTCCATCCTGAGATTATTAAAGTCGATTTACAAATGTTACGCCGATCTACCTTCTCAAGGAATTTTAAAGAAATATTACTCAACTTATCAAAGTTAGGTGAATCACTCGGTAGTAGTCTTTTATTTGAAGGGATTGAAACAAAAGATGAACTTTACAATTCTTTAAATTATGGTGCTAGGTACATCCAAGGATATCATTTTTCAAAACCAGAGAGAGAGTTTTCCAAACGGTTTCAATATCGACAAGAGATGAGCCATGCATTGGAATACTTTCATAAACGAAAGAACGAAGAAATGGAAACCCAAATCCAATGGGAAATGAAATGGAAAGAAAAATTATCCCAAGTATCCTTGGGGTTTACCTGTATCGATGGTGTTTGGGAGTGTGATTTATCAAACCAGGAAGCGATATCAAAGGACTCCGATTTCTTCCGTATGTACATCACCAATCCTTTTGGTTTTCAGGTCTCACCCAATTACATTCATGACCACAAAAAAGGGCTTATTGCCGATTATTCTTATTTGGGTAAAAACTGGTCCTGGCGGCCCTATTTTTTTGAACACATACATAAATCGCGCACGAGTAAGGATGCCTGGGCTATATCGCCAATTTACCATGATATATCAGAAAATGTGATGTTACGGACATTTTCTAGAGATTTTGGAGAAAATTTGATCCTCTTCATAGATATCATTCTATCTCGTGAGGGAAAGTTTTTGCCATCCTAGAAAATTTTCTTTTCATGGTATGGAGATCACCGTGGCCAATCTCCAATTATTGCAATTACCTGTTCCACCTCCATCGTATTATGCGGCAACGGGAAACGTACCATTGGCTGCGGCAAGCCTTGCTTCCTCTTTGGAAGTCAGCGGACTATCAAAAGAAATCCAAGCTGAAACGATCTTGCCTGAGTTCACTGACCGGATGGGAGACCAGGAGCTTGTGGATTACATTCTCTCTAAGGACCCTGACTTTTTAGGTCTTTCGCTTTACCTTTGGAATACTGAGAGAAGCCTCCATTTAGCAAAGGAGTTAAAAAAAAGGAATGCGGACCTAAAGATTCTGATTGGTGGACCTGAAGTAAACGAAGACAATCCTTTTGTTCTTTCTCATACTTCCTTTGATTTGGCCGTAAGAGGGGAATCGGAGCATCATTTTGGTTATGTAATGGAAGCTTTATTGGGGAAAAGAGAATTTTCCTCTTTATCAGACGTAGCCTATCGGACATTAGATGGAGGTTTAAGTCCTTTTCTTACTAGTAGGGCTGCTGACTTTCCACTGGCACAGTTCCCATCTCCTTACCTGACCGGTCACTTAGCAGTAGAAGGCAATCGATCTACCTATTTGGAAACTGTTAGAGGATGCAAATCACAGTGTACGTATTGTTTCTATCCGAAATCATCTCAAAATTTGCGAACTCTTGACATAGATGAAACAAAGAAATTGATCATAGGTTTAAAAGACAAAGGTGCGAGGGAGTTAGTCTTTCTTGACCCAACCTTCAACCATAGGCCTGGATTTGAAGCATTTTTAGATTCGATTGCGGAAGTTAATTCCGATGGACAAATGAATTTTTTTGCTGAGCTTCGATCAGAGGGTGTGAGTCCGAAACTTGCCAAAAAATTAGCCAAGGCAGGTTTCAATCGGATCGAATTGGGGATGCAGTCGATCAATCCTGAGACATTGAAACGAGTGAAGCGATATGGCGATCCCAATAAAGTTGCCGAAGTGGCAAAGATGTTAGTTGGTGAAGGCATTGAGCTGTTGTTAGATTTGATAGTGGGACTTCCTGGAGACAAACCTGAGGATGTCGAGAGGGGATTGCATTTTTTTGTCTCTCATGGTCTAGAGGAGTGGGTGCAAGTGTTTCCACTTTCTGTACTACCGGGAACTGCCATGCGGCGAGATGCACAAAAAGAAGGGATTACCTTCATTCCGTATCCTCCTTACCGTGTTGTGAAAACCCATACCTTTTCCGAAGAAGATATCATCCTTACTATGGAAAGAGCGGAAGAAATATTGGACCGTAGGGTAGATGAATACCCGAGGCCATACTTATGTTTAAGTGAAGAAACAAAAGAACCTACTTACGTTCCCTTAGATGAAATGAAACCTTCAGAAGCTATGGTCCTAGCAAGAAGACCAGGTGAGAGGCACCAGGCAGTATGGTTTGCCACAAAACATTGGGAACGACATATAGAGACCATCCTGCAATTCCTAAGCACAAGGATAGAATTGGATCCGTATTGCACCTTAGATGTGATCCTCTATACCGAAGTCGAGTTAGCTTCCCATTACTTTCAAAGAATAAAACAAGTATTAGATGGAATGAGCCCCAATTTTTTGACTAGAGCCTTGGCACACCGCGGTGAAAACCTCCAGAGGCGATTGCTCTGCATTGCAAAACCAGGATTACGTATGCAAAAACCTTGGATCAATGCAATGTTGGACCATAGTGATGTGAGACTATTTTTAGAAGCAGACTTTCACTCAATGCCAAAAGACTTGAGCCAAATCGGTATCAATCTTCCTTCCCTTTGGCTCACTGACCGGCAATTGGGAACCGAGCAGTGGCAGTATCTAAAAACAAACATTGACCCTGAAGGGATCTGTTTCAAAGAAACAGTATGGGAAAAACGCTGGTCTTTGGAAGTGTTAGGCTACGGAGAGGTTTAAGATTTTGAGGAAAGTTTCCTCATCGCTTCTACGTTTTCTAAAAATCGTTTCTTCTCTCCGATGCGGGATGAGTGACCTGCCAGGGCTAGCCCCACAGTCAAATGACCTTCCTCATCTTTTGTTATGGATTTGATATTTGCATAGGCTGTGAGAGGAGCCTGCATCTTGAAGAAAATATCAAATTGAAATCCATTCAATTTTGGAATGCTAAGGATCAGATCTGGGTGGTCAATTTTCACTTTCAAACCACCTTCTGAGATATCCAGGACTGGGTACTTTCCATCAGACTTGATTAAATTTGAGTTTCGAATTCTATCTACCATTTCAAAGGCAATCGTTTTTGTCTCTATGGCTTTCAATAGATCAAAATGTTCTGTCTTACTTTGCATTTGGATATAACCAATCGGAATGGATTCATCATCATCATTTAGATAAAGGACAGGAATGATCATTTCAGAGATGATCTTTTGGTTTCGGAATTGATTGATTTCTTTGCTGATCTCAGAATCTACTTCCTCTGAAAAAAGGATGAAATCTTCGTTTGGTGCTGAGTTGTAGGACGCTGGATTTTGTGCGTCGGAGATGAGAAGTAATTTCTTTGTCTTTTTTATCGTTCGAATTTTTTCATCATCATCATTGGTGAAGGTATTGATTTTGATAAAGTCACATTTATTTCGCAATTTATTTTCATAGTCTTGGAAATTGACCTTCACGGCAGTGGGTACATGGAACATATCTGTCTCAATTTTTGCTTTTGAAGAAACGATGTTGGTAATCCAAGCCTGACCTGGTTGTAGGTAAATCCTTTGTGCATCGCGGTCTTTTTTGGCGATTGCGATTTTATCAACGAGAAGGACATACTGAGAGTCACCTTTCTCAGATTCAACTGTGCATTCTAAGTGAAGGTACCTTCCCAAAATTTTGTAAAGAATGAGCTTTTGGCCCGGGTTCAGAGTGGTAGTGGGGCGCGTGGAGACTTGGACTTTACTTCCATCTCCGGAGACTTTTTTTAAGGTACAAACATCCCCAGCAGGTACTGAGTCTTTTATATTCAATTCTTGGTTCAGTAGAAATTTCGTCAGAACATGGAGTTTTTTCTCCTTATCAGAGAATACATCCAGAGATCTTTTGGAGCGTTCTATTGTTTCCATGCTTTTTACACCAGGCGTTTCACTACATTATCGACAGAGGAAGAGAGGAAATTCTCTTGCACGCATACTTTTCTTGCTTAAAGTAGAAAAAGGAAGGGAAATTATGTCAAATCACAGCCCATTCGGGATCGAACTCTTTGACGGAGTGAGTGGCGAGGAACTATTTTCAGTAAATATGGGCCTCACATACCGAGACTTTTTGGTTTTACCAGGCTATATCGATTTCAATCCGAGCGATGTCGAACTAGAAACCAAACTCAGCAAAAATATTTCCCTAAAACGACCTCTCATGAGCTCCCCTATGGATACGGTTACGGAAACCGATATGGCGATTGCCCAAGCATTGATGGGAGGAATTGGAATCATCCATTATAACAACAGTTTGGATGAGCAAGTGGAACTGGTTAAAAAAGTAAAGCGTTACGAAAATGGATTCATAAAAGACCCTATTCTTCTCTCACCTGAACATACGATTGCAGATTTAGATGCCATCAAAGAAAAACACGGCTTTAGCGGTATTCCCATTACAGAAGATGGAACCCAATCCGGAAAATTAGTGGGTATGGTCACCAACCGAGATGTGGACTTTGAACCAAACCGAAGCACAAAATTGGGAAAGGTGATGACAAAGGATCTCATCACTGCCTCTCAGGGAATTAGTTTAAAAGAAGCGAATGATATATTAAGAACGAGCAAAAAAGGAAAACTACCAATTGTGGACACTCAAGGTAGATTGGTTGCATTGATTTGCCGTAGCGACCTAAAAAAGAATAAAGAATTTCCATATGCGTCCAAAGACGACAGCAAAAAATTAAGAGTTGGTGCTGCGATTTCCACACTGCCTGAGTCTCGCGACCGAGTTGCCGCCTTATCTGCAGTAGGTGTTGATGTAATCACAATTGATTCTGCCCAAGGCAATTCCTCATATCAAATTGAGATGATTCAATTCATCAAAAAAAATTACCCTACGATTGATATCATAGCAGGCAATGTCGTCACCCAAGGACAGGCAGCCAATCTGATTGCGGCGGGGGCTGATGGCCTTCGCATTGGAATGGGTCCAGGTTCAATTTGCATCACGCAAGATACTATGGCAGTGGGGAGAGCCCAAGCAACGGCAGTTTTCAAAACAGCTCAATACGCGGCCAAACACAATGTTCCGGTCATTGCGGATGGTGGTATCTCAAACATTGGGGACATCGCAAATGCTTTGGCCATTGGGGCTTCCATGTGTATGATGGGCTCTATGTTTGCGGGTACAAAAGAAGCCCCCGGTGAGTATTTTTATGAGAATGGAATTCGTCTAAAAAAATACCGTGGTATGGCAAGTTTGGAAGCAATGAATAAAGGAGGAGACAAACGCTATTTCTCAGAATCCCAAAAGATCAAAGTGGCACAAGGTGTCTCTGGTTATGTTGTGGATAAAGGAAGTGTTCTAAATTTGATCCCTTACCTCATCCAAGGCCTTCGCCAATCCTTCCAGGACATGGGATACCGCACCATTCCAGAATTGCATTCAGCCCTTCGCCAAGGCAAACTACGTTTCGAACGACGAACAGAATCGGCCCAAGCGCAAGGTTCTGTACACGGTCTCTACTCTTACACAAAACCATCCATGAGAGTCGAGTAACAAGGCTTATGCGAAAAATCCTCCCACTGCTATTTCTACTCCCTCTCTTTTTTTCTGGAGAACCTCTTCGTTCACAAGAAAACACTCTATCCGCGCAAGAGTTACTGGCGAGGCTAGATAAAGAATTGGACTTTGGCAAAGGTCTTGTCAAAGGTACCTATACTTTGATCCGAAGAAATGGTCAGTCGGAAACTTGGAAGATGAATCGATTTTTCAACGGGGAAGATGCTCTCTATCTCTTTGACAGAAAGGGAAGGGGACTAGAAGCCAAATTACTTTCCAAGGAAGAAGGTGAAAACGTTTACTTTTTTAATGTTCTCTCTGCAAAGCTATTTCGCAAAACAGATGATGAAAAGTATGAATCTCTAATGGGGACTGGTTTTTTCTATGTGGACCTTTCTGGATATTCCTACCAGGCCAATTACAACCCTCTCATGAACTCCGACTTAGAAATTGCTGGAGAGACATTTTACCGTGTGGCATTGAAACCCATCCTTCCCTATTTCTATAAAAAGTTAGTCCTTTTAGTAAGCAAAAAAGACCTCAAACCTCAAAGGATAGACTTTCATGATAAAGATGGAATTCTTTTCAAAACGCTGAACCTTAAATATGGATCAGTGAAGATCAAAGAAGTTGGAAAGGTTGAGGATGTTGATAAAGTTGCACGTTGGGAAATGTTAGATTTGAATTCAGGTAGCATTACGGTCTGGGAAGTACAGGAAGTCGACAAAACAGTAAACCCAGATGCCTCTCTCTTTGCCGTTGATAATTTAGGTCGATGAGTGTCAGGCCGCCTCGTCTTTTTTCGAAATCCATTCAATCCCGAATCAAAACTTTCTCTCACTCGTGAAGAGGCTAGCCATGTGAAAGCCAGACGGTTGTCACCTGGTGACCAGATTGAATTCAGAAATGGTTTGGGTAGGTCCTTTCAGTATGAAATCCAACATGAGACTCTCGCAGTACGCCTATTAGGGCAAACAGAACATGCACTGCCTCCAAAACGAGAGATAGCCATTGCTCTGCCCAAAGGGCAACGGCTGGATTTCCTAATAGAAAAGGGCACAGAACTTGGTCTGACTCATATTTACTTTTTACTTCTGGAAAGGTCGATCCGAAAGGAGTTCAATCAGGAACGCGCCGAACGTTTGGTACGGGAAGCAGCATCGCAATCAAACCAACACCACCTTTTGCAATTCAGCCTTCTTTCCTGGAAAGATTTGGTCCAAGCCAAAAGGGACTCGCTTTTGGTCTTACACCCTCAGGCGGAAGAATTTGTAAAGCTTTCCGATTGGAAAGGAGGTATGATCCCTGTTGTTGGCCCAGAAGGTGGCTGGTCGAAAGAGGAAGAAGCATTGTGGAGAGGGGAAAAGATCCCTGAGAGGGCTTTGCCTGGAGGGATATTACGTACCGAAACTGCCGGCTTGGCAGCAGCTTCGTTTTTGTTGCTCTCGGGATAGTGCCTACCGATTTACGTAGTAGATGTAAAAACCAGTTAAACTGCAATAATTGCTACAGTTGGAATTGCAATTGGAGAGGTTGTTGAAGTTCTCTCCAGTCACAGTCGGGTAGGTACTTGCACAATTGGATTGGCAAGATGCTAGACTTCCCCCAGTGCAGCCTGCAATATAAGTCAGAAGGTTTCTTTCTAAAGAGCGATCTTCTCGTTTTTGACAACCGATAAACAAAAAGAGTGTAGCAACTAAGACGACGAAGCGGAACGAAAGACTCATACATCTACTCTCAGTTTGGGGTGGATTTCGTCAATCTTTCGATAAAACTCTTGACCTTAGAAAAAATCCCTATGCTCTGGAAGGAACGTTTCCTATGCCTGAGAATGCAAAGAAAGTATTAGAAAAAGTGGGACAGGGTGAATATGAATTTACCTCGTACGGTGAATTTCTTTGTTATTTCCATGCGCACATAGATATCTTCAAAAGACTATTAAAGGCTAAGAATGTAGAAGCAAATAAGGCAGATGCGCTTGTAAAATCTACCAAAGCATACATGACTGCCAATGTCAAAAAGACAGACCATTTTTTTGAACATCTACCCAATTTCGCATCCATGTTAGGTGTGCCTCAAAATGAAATCCAAAATTACTTAAACACAAATTTCATCGAAGTCCTAGGTAGAGTAAAAGACAAGCTCAAACAACAAGAATTGGAAAAACAAGAACAAGGTGTTCAGTACAATTCTATTCTTGAAGAAATTGTTGAAGGATTGCAGGTAACTTTACCAGCTGATCTCCGTTTTGCGGACAAGGGGATTCTCATAGTATTAGAAAATACAAAGACAGGTGAGATGATCGAACCGCAAGGACTCATGGCTGAATCTGCGAAGGCGGCTCTCTCTGTTTCTGGTCTGGCTCCAACTGAGAAATCAAATCCACCGAGTTTAACAGAGGCTTTAGCATCTGCGAATGCTCCTCCGCAAGTTGTTAAAAAAGTATCAGTAGTCAATGCCCCTGAAAAATCTATACTCCAGGAAATTGTAGAATCTTTCGGAGACCAGCTAACGGGCGAAAAGCTAAATATCCAAATCGGTCCACCTGGTGGCGAGTCCCAAATTGAAGACACGCCTAAACCCAAACAAAAATCCTCCGAAGAAGAATACGAAATCGAAGACTTAGAATTTGAGGAAGAGACAAACCAAACGACTGAAACCATACCAGACATGGAGCTCTCCTTTGAAGATACAGAAACCGAAGGAGATTTGCCGATTCCAGAAATCCAAGACCCCATGTTGGATCTGGTAAAGACTTTTACTGTAAAATCTTATCTAGAACTTAGCCAAATGATTGGCTCCTT
Organism: Leptospira ryugenii; assembly: GCF_003114855.1. Taxonomy (NCBI): domain Bacteria; kingdom Pseudomonadati; phylum Spirochaetota; class Leptospiria; order Leptospirales; family Leptospiraceae; genus Leptospira; species Leptospira ryugenii. The sequence continues at coordinate 65,190 of NZ_BFBB01000002.1, forward strand.
CCAACAAAAAAACGACCAAGTTGGTTACCAAAATTGGCTTCGTAGCCAAGGGGAATTGGAGAAAACAGTTGTAGCCTTCCGAACACAATTGATGAAAGAGCAAAAAGGCGAGCCAGTGGATTGGCCAAACATTTTTGCTGGCATCATTTCCAAAACTCAGTTCCAAGAACCGAGTTTAGATATTTTATTAAAGAATACGCGTAATTACCAATGGGTAAAGTTAACATTGGATAGAGCTATTATTGAGTTAAAAAAAGGGTCTCCAGATTTTGTAAATTTAGTGCGCTTGGCTTGGCCACATATCCAAAAAGCATTTCTCGATGTACCTAACTTTGATTTGGTGCAAAGAACCTTGAAAGGTATACTGTCACGAGTAAATGATGAAAACCATAAAAAAGAATTCACGCGGATATTTTCCATGGCAATCAATTTTTTGCAATCCAAGTATCAGGTATGATTTTTAAATGGCAATTAACTTACGTTATCTTGCCATTTTCGCTGGTTTGATTTTTTTTGACCTTTTATTAGCATCAGATTCTTTGATCGTAGATCCTCTGCTTGAAAAACCTTGGATCCAAGAAAACCTCGAAGAAGAACGACGATCCTACCACCGGTTTCTTAAGATATCTTCTCAAATTCCAAAGACTGAGTACAGACAGGATCGTTTTGGAAGAAATTACTTTATTCTCCCTTCGCTTAAACTTCAATACAGTATAGATGACAGTTATAAAAGAGAGTTCCCACTGGAATCGGATGGAGATTTAGCTTTAGCTGAAATGAAAGCGCTCATTGAGTCTCGCAAAGACTTAGAAGCATTATTTTTAGGGAAAGGGATAGGTTTGTGCCAACGAATCCATTCTAAAAAAGAGCCTGGTTTTTTTCCTCCTTGGTCAACGGAAGCCTATCAACTTAGTTCGCAATTGTATTCGAAATACGAGGATAAGATAGAAGAACTTAGCTTTCGTACAGAGCCTTATGGTTGTTATGAGGAAGACGGTGGTAAAATTATCGCACTTCATTTGGAATCCGAGACATTTCGGTATTCTGTTGCCATTCCGGCAGAGCTCAGATATGAAGGTCTCTTTAAAAAGAAACCAGGAAAGTATCGAAAATGGAATCGTTCCCATATGAGACTCGTACGATTTGTTGAGTTCCTCCAACCAGACCGAGATGAAAATTGGGATGAGTTGCAGGAAGCCATGGAACTCCAAGAAACGGGCCTAACATCAAAAGAACCCAGAAAGATTATTTTGACAATCGGAAGTACCTTTGATGAGGAACCCTCCGTGCGCACGATAGACACTTACTTTCGGTTTTGGGATAGAGAAAGAGGGATCAACACAAAATCTATGTTTGATCGAAACTTTACCAGAATCCCTGATGGAAAGGATTATCTAAGCCGTTTCAAAGTTGTAGACGAATTGGGAAAAGTATCTTACTATATGATGAGAGAATACTACTACTATAATTCCCCGCTAGGATTTATGCTCTCTCTGTCGTATCCAGAAACAGAAAAAGCATTGGGGGATGAATACTGGCAGAAAATACGAAAAGACTTTCGTGTGAGAGAAAGGTAATGTTAGGTTTTGTAGAGTCCAAACCGAAAAGAAGGCCAGAGAGGCCCAACCGACAGCCAAATGAAAAATCTATGTTCTTTTGGGGACTATTGATGATTATAGGTTTTTCTATCGCCTTAGTTCCGTTTGGTGCTTATTTACCAGTTTCTATCTCGATTTGGGCACTGATCATTTTATTTCTTCCTCTCCTTTTAATTGGAATTTCTCTAATCTCGAAATATGGATACTCAATTCTATTTTCTGTCTTTTTTGCCATTTTTGGTGGAGCTACTTCTATTCTTTTTTTGGGAGACTTTGTAGGATATATAACTCAACTAACGGTTGCTAGAGAGATCAGTCCGGAAGAAGCCATACGATATGCCCATTACAAATATATCTTTCTCAAAGATTTTGATTTAGATGAAACAAAATCAGGATCATTTTTAGCACATATCAATGTGAGAAAAAGAGGAACAGGGACATATTACGGCCCTCTCTTGCAGTTTCGCTATGCACCCATCTATGCAAAGGGGAAAGAAAAAAAAGATTTGGGATTGTATGCACTATGTTACTCCAAACCTGAGGAGTCATGTGCCTTCGCCAAAGAAACCAAGGGAGGCAATGTCTTACGGGAGGCACTCTGGGAAACAGATAAGACAGATGCGAAGGGAGAAAGCCCCAAGGAACACTCCATTTTTTTGGTTTGGAGGGGTGAAAGTGAATCCGAAATTTTCAAAAAAGGAATGGGTTCTTTGGCTTACTTAGCAGTACTCATTTTGACTTGGTTCTATATTTGCTTTCGGCAGAGAAAAAGAAACCAATCCTCCAATCCATAGACGAGAAAATCCTTCCCAAACAAAGTCCCATTTCAGATTCTTTGGAAGATATGAAATTCCGAAAGATCTCTCGTCTCAGTTCATTTCTCTTCTGCTTCTTACTCTTTGTACACCAAAGTGATTCCCAATCAAATGGACTTAGTATTGAATTGTTCTCACCCACAGAATTCACAAAACAAGTGAAACAAGTTCAGGTTCGTTTTTCGGAACCAATGGTGAGCTTAGGAGACCCGAGACCGAAAGAAGATTTATTTGATATTGATTGTCCATTGCCTGGGAAAGCTCGTTGGTTAGATTCTTTGACTTGGGTCTATGAATTTGAACAAGAATTACCTGGAGGTGTTGTCTGCAAGTTTCGAGCAAAACAAACTGTCCTCTCACTCAAAGGAAAAGCACTAGTAGGGCAAAAGGAGTTTGGCTTTCATACTGGTGGGCCCTCCATCCAGTATACCCATCCTTATTCTGGAAATTCAGTTGATGAAGACCAGTACTTTGTACTACAGCTAGATGCGGAACCAGTGATTGATACTGTATTAAAGTATGCCTTTTTTTATTTACCAGAATTGAATTCACAAATTGGGATAGAGATGGTAGGCAAAAAAGAGAGAGAACTTGCTTTAAAAAGCCATGGATTCACCAATGATGCGAAGACTCTTGTCATCAAAGCAAAACAAAACTTTTTACCGGAAAAACCAATTCAATTGGTTTGGGGAAAAGGGATCAAAGCAAAATTAGGTGGAGAGGTCTCTCAAGAAGAAGTCCACCAATTCACTGTTAGACCAGCTTTCTCAGTAAATTTCTCATGTGAACGAGTTAATGCAAAAGCAAATTGTATACCGATTTTGCCAATGAGCCTTTCCTTTAATGCATCGGTACTTAGGAAGGATCTTCAAAAGATAAGTTTACGAGGAGCTGATGGTACAATGTATCCATCCTCTGTCTCAAAAGAGGTTCCAGGAGAGGAAGGTTCGTTTTATGTCAGTTTTGCGGGACCATTCCCAGAATCATCCGAATTTACAATTGAGATCCCAAATGAATTGCGTGATGAGATGGGCCGCAAATTGGCCAACCAAGAAAGTTTCCCTTTGAAAGTAAAGACAGGGGAGTTTCCCCCTTTAGCTAAATTTGCAGCACAATTTGGAATTTTAGAATCCAAAGCAAATCCTGCCCTTCCCGTAACAGTCCGAAATTTGGAAGCCCAACTTCCTCTCAAAAAACTCGGATTAGTTGTGAACGCAGCCAGCCAAAAGAGTTTAGATCCGCTTGAGATCATGAAAATGTTCCAGGCCATGAGTAAACACAAACGGGAACAAAGTATTTTTGCAAAAAAACTCTTTAAAGACAACCCGGAAAACCAAACCCTTCCCAAACCGAACGGAAAGAAACCCATGGAAGTTGTTGGAATTCCGCTTCCTGGCCCAGGTTTTTATCTCTTCGAATTGTCGAGTGATGTATTGGGAAACAATCTCTTAGAAAAAAAAGGGAAGATGTATGTTATCTCATCCGCTCTTGTTACCAATTTATCCATTCATTTCAAATGGGGTGGAGAGAGTTCTCTTGTGTGGGTAACGAGTTTAGACAAGGCAGAACCTGAGGCTTTGGCCATTGTGAAGGTAATGGACTGTAAAGGCAACATTCGTGCCAATGGAGTCACAAATAAAGATGGTATCTTCAAGTTTGGAAAGATAGTTGGTGAGATTCCCTACTGTGGTTACCATGAATTGGGAAGTGGTTTGACAATCTTTGCCGAGAAGTCTGGCGATATTTCTTTTGCTTCCAGCAATTGGGATAAAGGAATCGAAGCTTGGCGTTATAATCTACCTTCTTATTCATACCATGACGGAAGTGAAGTACAAACCGTTGTATTGGATAGGACTTTATTTCGATCTGGCGAAACTGTTCATTTAAAGCACATTAGACGCTCACATTCCATCCAAGGCTTATTAGCATCTGACCCAAACCGATATCCGAAAAAGGTTGTGATCAGCCATGAGGCTTCAGGAGAAAAGTTTTCGAGTCCATTGGTTTGGTCATTCCCAGGAAGTGCAGAATCAGAATTTCAAATCCCTAAAAAAGCAAAATTGGGAACGTACAGAGTCTACTATCCTGCTTCTATGGATGATGATAGCTACGGTGAGACGGTCGCCAGTTTTAAAGTAGAGGAGTTTCGATTGCCTGTCTTGAAGGGGGGCATACAAGTAATAACTGACAAAGCACATCTTGTCTCGCCTAACCAAATCAAATTGGATCTAAACCTTCAATACCTTTCAGGAGGTGGTGCTGCAAACCACCCCATCAAACTCCGCGCTCAAATCAATCCAAGTTATTTTCGTGTGAAAGATGAATATGAAAATTTTCACTTCCAACCAGAAAAGATCGAGGTGGGAAAGGTAAGGCTAAGTTCTTATGAAGAGGAAACAGAAGAAAGGACTGAAACAAAAAATGAGTTAAAAACCGAATCTTTTAACTTGGATGAGAAAGGATTTCTTTCCCATACCTACAAAGATTTAGGTCCATGGGAGGAAGAAAAACACTTCGACGTGGAGATGGAATATTTAGATCCGAATGGAGAAATACAGACCATTGCAAGACGATTTGAAGTACATGCAAATGATGTCCGTCTTGGTATCCAACCCAAAGGGTGGATGTTTACAAAAGAAAAAGTTGAGATGCAAATTTTGGCAATCGACTTAGACCAAAAGCCAAAAAGAAATCAAAAGATATTAGTCAAAGCTTACTCACAAGTCTATTATTCCAATCGCAAACGTCTCGTGGGAGGATATTATGCTTATGAACACTATCGAGAAGTGAAAGACTTGGGAAATTTTTGCCAGGGAAAGACAAATGAACAAGGCATTCTATTCTGTGAAGGAAAAGCACCGACTAGCGGAGAAGTTTTATTTGTCGCGGAAACAGAAGATGATCGCGGAAAGAAAACTAATTCTGGTTATTCGGTATACGTAGCTGATTCAGAAGAGATTTGGTTTGAGGCAAGTGATCACAATCGTATGGACATACTCCCAGAAAAGAATCACGCGGAGATTGGTGAAGTATTAAAAGTTCAATTGCGTTCTCCGTTTCGAGAAGCAAATGCCCTCGTAACAATCGAAAGAGAAGGAGTCATAGATTCTATGATAGTACCTGTTTCGGGGAAGGACCCTGTCATACAGATACCTATTAAAAAGGAGTATGCACCTAACATCTATATATCGGTTTTACTTTTACGAGGTCGAGTCGGTGAACCAAAACCAACAGGTTTAGTGGACCTCGCGAAACCTAGTTTTCGGCTTGGTTTAGCACCCGTACAAGTCGGTTGGAAACCCTTTCAGTTGCAAGTTCAAGTGGAGACTGAAAAAAACCAATACAAGGTGCGAGATTCTGTGACTGCCAAAATACAAGTCAAAGACTCTTTGGGTCGCATACCAAAGGCCGGTGGAGAGATCCTGGTTGCCGTTGTTGATGAAGCACTCTTAGAATTATCACCCAATCCTACCTGGAACTTAATAGAAAAGATGATGGGACTGCGTGGGCATGATGTAAGCACAGCGACGGCGCAGTCCCAAATCATAGGGAAACGGCATTTTGGTTTGAAAGCAAAACCTCCAGGTGGCGGAGGAGGCAAATCACCGACACGTTCTCTCTTCAATACTTTAGTTTTTTGGAAAGGAAAAGTTCTCTTGGACAAAGATGGTAAAGCAAGTGTCAGTTTTCCTTTGAACGACTCCTTGACTTCTTTTAAAATTGTAGCAGTTGCTAGTTCAGGGGTTTATGAATTCGGCACCGGCACAAAGAGCATCCAAACCAACCAGAACATCCAATCGTTCTCAAGCCTTCCAGAAGTGGTTAGAGAAGGGGATCGATTCCAACATGAATTTACACTACGCAATGCAGGGGAAGAAAGCCAAGCCGTGAAGGTGATTCTATCTGTTGTCGATACAAATCTTGGAACAGGAAAAAAGTCAGAAGCGAAAAAAGAGAGCCAAGAGGAGACTCTTCTTCCTGGTAGTACAAAACCTTTTGTTTGGCTATGGGAGGTTCCGAAAGGCATCCAAGAAAGAGAATTTCTCTTGGAAGTGAAGGATACTTCTGGCCAAATATTAGATAAATTATCAATAAAACAAAAAGTACAACCCGTACTCAAAGAATCAGTTTTTATGGCAGGGTTCCAACAGTGGGAGACAAAGATACAGGAAACTTTAAAATCTCCAGAGGACGCAGAAGGAGAGAGTAACTTCAAAGTATCAGTAAGCCCAACATTATTCGGAAATTTTAAGACTGTAGAGAGCTATTTCCAAACCTATCCATACCATTGTCTGGAACAAAGAATCTCTCAAGCGATTGGATTAAAAGATAAGAATCGTTGGTCATCGATCGATGATGAACTATCCTCATATTTAGACGAGAACGGCTTAGCTAAATTTTTTCCGAGCATGAACCATGGCAGCGAACTGCTCACAGCTTATGTATTAACTTCTGCAAAATTGGCCGGTTACGAATGGAAGCCAGAGGTCAGCCAACGAATGTTAGAAGGACTGAATGGGTATTTAGGAGGGTATGTACCGGGAGAGCCTTGGTCTTTTGGAGCCGATACGATTCTACGACGGATCATTGTAACGGAAGCAATTTCTCGCTACCATGTTTTAAAATGGGACCAAGTGTCCTCATTGGCAAACCAGATAGAACTATTGCCTACTTCTTCACTAGTGGACCTCTCCGAAATCCTATCTAGAACCGAAAACGTGAACCCAACTGTAAAAAGTCGTTTGGCCAATGCGCTCAGAAATCGATTGAATTTGCAAGGGAGTGAAATGGGAATCGCTGATCAAAATTTCCCATCACCATGGTGGATCCTTGGTTCTAAAGATTATACCAGTGCTAGGCTATTGATCTGGACTTTACGTGAGCCGTCGTATGAGAGAGACCGGTCACGTTTGGTCAAAGGGCTCTTAAAACGGCAGATCAGAGGTCGTTGGGATACCACTCTAGGAAATGCCTATGCGGTTCTTGCTTTAGGGATGGCAGCAAAACTTCTGGAGTCAGAAAAGGTAGAAAGTGGATTTTTGAAACTCAGAGAATCCAATCGAGAGATAGCTCTAGACCCAAACAAACGAGATAGTGTTTCCATAGCCGTAAAATCCCAGGAAAAATCTTTAGAGATAGACTATGATGGAAAAGGGAAACCTTGGGTGTTTTGGCAAGCAAGCTCTAAAATTCCACTCAAAAAACCATTGAATGCTGGTTATTCGGTAAATAGGACCATCCAAGCTGTCTCGCAGAAAACAGAAGGTAAGTTTACAAGAGGTGATGTCATTCGAATTCGTTTGGAAATCCAGGCAGACTCTGACAAAACGTGGGTGGTTTTGGAAGATCCCATCCCGTCTGGCAGCATACATATGGGACGAGGCCTTAGCCGCGAATCTAAGATGCTAGAATCTGGTTCCATTTCGCAAGTGGATACAGTCAGTCCTTCCTGGGAAGAGAGAACCTTTTCTCTGTATCGTGCTTATTTCGAATACCTTCCACAAGGCAAACATACGATAGAATACCAAATCCGTCTTGGGCAGGCAGGGAGCTACTCTTTGCCAAATGTAAGGGTAGAGGCAATGTATTCGCCAGAGGTTTTTTCGGAAAGCCCAGTTCCCGCGATGCAGATTTTACCCTAGTTTGGATTTGAAAAGTTTACGAATCTTCAGGCTCTGGAAACATGACCGCAATGGAAATGTTTCCAGCCAGATCCTTTCTAAAACACTTTTTAGTCCCTACATTCTATCTTTCCCTCTTTCTATATCTCTTCTTTTTGGCATTCAATACATCCTTTCATATCATGGGTGTAGATGTTTCCGAATACTTAAAAGAATATTTAGGTGATTTTTTTGGAGTATACTTCTTTTCCACATTACGTGTATTTGGTGCTCAGTTTTTAAGTATTTGTTTGTTAGGATCTGTTTACTATTTTGCCTTCTTTTGGAAAAAAGAAAGGATATACCTGAAAAATATAGCGCCCATTTTATTTGTAAGCTTGTTTCTCAGTTTATGCCACTCCATGGTAAGCTTTCCGCAAATTTATGGAGAATTTTTTTACTTCCGCCATATTTGGGCAAAACCTTTCTTATATTTTTTGACAAACCACTTCCACCCAAATCTGTTCTTGGTTGGACTATCACTTCTCTATCTCCTTCCTCTGCTGAAGATACTTGTCACTTTTTACCAAAAGAAAACAAAAGAATCTGCATTTTTTCTAATGCATTGCTTAGTTTCCCTATTAATCTTTAAACATGGGCAAATGGTTTTTGGAATTCTTTATGTTTTGTCTTTGCCGCTATTTTTGCAGAGGATAGAAGCCATCCACCGAAAGACCTATGTATTCTTTCTATCAGTCGTGATAGCACTCTTCTTTTTGCCATGGTTCAGTAGAAAATTAGATCGATTCACAAATTCTGGAAGTGAAAAGAATGTTCCTATCATTTTGATTTCTGCAGATTCACTGCGTTATGACAAATTAGGTTTTGTAAATGGAAATCCAAAGATCAGCCCTAGCTTAGATGCCTTTGCAAAAGAAGCTGTTGTTTTCCATGACCACCATACAACCATTCCGCGAACCTTTCCGAGTTGGACGGATCTACTCACGGGACATTTCTCAATGAGCCATTGGATTCGAGATATGTTCCCAGCCAAAGAGGAACAGATAAGAATCGGAAGGAGCCCCTTTGAAACCATTCCGCAGATTCTGAACCGAGAAGGGTATAGATCTTATGTGTTGGGTGGATTTGCAGCTGATATCTTTCCTAGAGCTAATTTTGGTTATTCGGAAACTTTGACACCAAATTTTAATGCGAGGATCATGACCGTCCAGAGAACACTAGAATCTCAACTCTTGCTTCTGCCTATCTTGACAGGTTCTTATTTCGGTATGGGCAAGTTTATAGAAGAAGTCGATGGGCTTTCGACTTGGGGTGATGGGACGAGGTATTGCCACTCCTTTGAGGAAATTCTAGACCGAAACCCCGACCATTCGGTTTTCATTACTTATTTTTCCAGTGTAGTTCATTTTCCCTATTCTCCACCATACCCACACTACCAAAAGTTTACGGACCCAGACTATTATGGAAATTATAAATACTTAAAATTTGTCGATCCATCCGTCGCCGAACATCCAAACCCGGAAGATGTAAACCAAATCCGTAATTTATTTGATTCCTCAGTGTATGCCTTTGATGAGGAATTCCGAAGGATGATGGAATCTCTGAAAGAGAGAGGTTTGTATGACAGATCTTTGGTCATAGTTACCGCTGACCATGGAGAAGCTTTGTTCGAAGACATTCATGGCCAAGGCCACGGAGAACACCTAAGAGGAGAAGCTGTCACACACATCCCCCTATTGGTTAAATTCCCCAAAGGCCACCGCTTAGGGGCTCCCAGAGATATCCATGTCCCGACTTCCTCCATCGATCTTTTCCCAACTCTCCTTGCCTTCCAAGGCTTGCCCCTCCCATCAGAACGACCCGGCAGCAATCTTTTGGGATTTTTGGAGGGAAATGAGCTACCCGCCGACCGAGCAGTGTATTCTGAAACTGGGATTTGGTTTTCCGACAAAGGAGATCATTTTTTCCAAAAACAAAGGATCCCGTATCCGAATATCCTACAACTGCACCGAGTGGTGGCAGAGGAAGACTACCAGATCATGATCACAGACCTTGGCTTTCGGGAAACCATTGCCTTTTCCAAACACCGAAGCCTCCAAACTAGCCAATACAAACTTATCTACATCCCCACCAGGCAGGGTGTGATTTGGGAACTCTACGACCGAAAGAAAGACCCTTTGAACCAAAAGAACCTCTACCCACTCGGAGAGGTGGGTCCGAAACTAAAACGCCAACTTTTTGGACTCGTGCAAAAATGGGAAGGCGGAGTCCAAGCGGGAGATTATTTACTTCCTGGATCATTGAGAAATACTGACCAATAGCGGAAAATTTTAAGAGCGGTGGAGCCATATGCCAAAACGAGAAGACCTTACATCAATCCTCATCATCGGTTCTGGGCCCATAGTCATTGGCCAAGCATGTGAGTTTGATTATTCGGGTACCCAAGCAACGAAGGCACTCCGAGAAAAAGGCCTCCGAGTCATTCTCGTCAACTCCAACCCGGCTACCATCATGACGGACCCGGAGCTTGCAGATGCAACGTACATAGAACCGCTGACTGTACCAGTACTAGAAAAAATCATCAAAAAAGAAAAACCTGACGCCATATTGCCCACAGTCGGCGGACAAACTGCACTCAATCTAGCCTTGTCCCTCCACAAGGAAGGCATTTTAGAAAAGTACAATGTAGAGTTGATTGGCGCAAAAGTTGAGGCAATCCGCAAGGCGGAAGACCGTGAGCTTTTTAAAAAGGCCATGGAAAAACTCGGTATCCGTGTGGCAAAGTCTTTCATGGTCTCCGACATGGAAGCAGCTAGAACTGCCGCAAAAGAGATTGGATTTCCCATTATCATTCGGCCAGCCTTCACCTTAGGGGGAACGGGTGGTGGTACTTGTTATACGCCAGATGAGTTTGAAGAAATTGCACAAAAAGGTCTATCTGCATCCCCCATCTCACAAATATTAGTCGAAGAGTCTGTTTTGGGCTGGAAAGAGTTTGAATTGGAAGTAATGAGGGATTTAGCGGACAATGTGGTCATCATCTGTTCCATTGAAAACATTGATCCCATGGGAGTACATACTGGTGACTCGATTACCGTAGCACCACAACAAACTCTCAGTGATAAAGAGTACCAAAGGCTTCGTGATATGTCTATTGACATCATACGAGAGATTGGGGTGGAAACGGGTGGTTCCAATATCCAATTTGCAGTTAATCCTGAGAATGGAGATGTCATAGTGATCGAGATGAACCCTCGTGTGTCTCGCTCTTCAGCCCTGGCATCAAAAGCAACAGGTTTTCCTATCGCAAAAATTGCTGCATTGTTATCCATAGGATATACACTTGATGAAATCAAAAATGATATCACCCGTGTAACTCCCGCTAGCTTTGAACCATCAATCGATTATGTTGTGACAAAGATTCCACGTTTTGCCTTCGAAAAGTTTCCTGGTTCTGATAGTACTTTGGGTGTACAAATGAAAGCTGTCGGTGAAGCAATGGCGATCGGCCGAACGTTTAAAGAAAGTTTTCAAAAAGCACTTCGCTCCCTGGAGATCGACAGGTTTGGATTTGGCAGTGATGGTTATTTAAAAGAGCTATTGGAATGGGAAAATATATCCGATGCAGAGAAATCGAATTGGTTAAAAGCAAAAATCAAAAGACCTACCGACAAACGGATATTTTATGTAAAACTTGGATACCAATATGGATTTACCAACGAAGAAATCCATGATCTCTGCAAAATAGACCCTTGGTTCTTATACCAATTTGAAGAACTCTATCTTTTGGAAAAGGAATTCAAAAATAAGGGTAGGGCAATGATACGCAAGATGAAGGAGGCAGGATTTTCAAATCGTCAATTGGCCTTCCTTGCAAAAGAATCTGAAATCATTAGCCAAATCCGTAGTGGAGCAAGCATTGATATTATTAAGGCCAAAGTTGAAAGTATTTTAAGGACAGAAGAGGAAAGCATAGAGTCATTTCTGCTTAGCTCCCAAATAAAACCTGTCTACAAGAGGATAGATACCTGTGCTGGTGAGTTCGAAGCATTTACTCCCTATCTCTATTCCACTTATGATGAAGAAGATGAAGCCGATATCACAAACAAAAAGAAGGTAATGATTTTGGGAGGTGGACCCAATCGAATCGGCCAGGGAATCGAATTTGACTATTGCTGTTGCCATGCTTCATTCGCATTACAAGATTCCAATGTGGAATCTATAATGGTAAATTCAAATCCTGAAACAGTATCTACTGATTATGATACCTCGGACAGACTCTACTTTGAACCTCTTTCCTTAGAAGATGTGATGAATATTTTCTACAAAGAAAAGCCAGACGGTGTTATCGTCCAATTGGGCGGCCAGACTCCCTTAAAATTAGCCAAATCACTCGAAAAAAGAGGAGTTCCCATTTTGGGAACAAGCCCTGACTCCATTGATAGGGCAGAAGATAGAAAGCGTTTTTCAGAAGTACTTGAAAAACTCAAGTTACTCTCGCCTGCCAATGGAATAGCTTCTTCAAAGGAAAAAGCAAGAGAGATTGCCTCACGTATTGGCTATCCCGTTTTGGTTAGACCCTCATACGTATTAGGTGGTCGCGCTATGCTTATTGTCAATGAGGAGTCAGAATTAGATAAGTATATGGAGGAAGCTGAAGAAGTTTCTGAAGATAGGCCACTTCTAATTGATTCCTTTTTGCAAGATGCAACTGAAGTAGATGTGGATGCGATCTGTGATGGAAAAGATGTCTTCATCGCAGGCATTATGGAACATATCGAAGAAGCTGGAATCCATTCGGGAGACTCAGCATGTGTTCTACCGCCACAGTCGATTTCTGAGAGAATGATCCAAGAAATTGAGGCAGCTACGCATTCTTTGGCTTTAGAATTGAATGTAAAAGGACTCATCAACATTCAATTTGCTATCAAAGAAGAAACACTATATGTTTTGGAAGTAAACCCAAGGGCATCGCGAACAGTTCCTTTTGTCGCAAAATCCATAGGCATACCTCTTGTGAAAATTGCAGTTCGTGTTATGTTAGGTGAGTCTTTAGCTAGCTTCAAATTAGGAAAAAAGTTCACTGCCCCTATGGTAACCGTGAAAGAAGCAGTCCTACCTTTTAATAAGTTTCCGGGTGTTGATACCATCTTAGGCCCCGAAATGAGATCTACGGGCGAGGTAATGGGTGTGGCACATTCTAAAGGTGAGGCCTTTGTAAAAGCTCAAATTATGGCTGGTGAAGAACCTCCGAAACAAGGTACTGTATTTGTGACGATCAATGACAAAACAAAACCTGAATTGTTAGAATCGATCAGAGCCTTATCCAATTTAGGTTATATTCTAATCGCAACGGAAGGTACACATAAGTTCTTGTCAGAAAACGGCATCTTATCAAGTAAAATTAATAAAATTTACGATAACTACTTTCCGAATGTTGTCGATTACATCCGTGAAAAGAAAATACATTTGATCATCAATACTCCTCTCTCGCGTGTGACACGAGAGAACGCCTTTACAATTCGCCAAGCAGCGATTAAATACAAAGTGCCATGTTTGACAACATCCCAAGCTGCGAAGGCTTTGATTGATGGGCTTGTCGAAATGAAGGACAAAGGGTACAGTGTGAACTCTTTACAGGAAATTCACGGAAAGAAGTAAATCCCCTAGATTTCCAAATCTTTCAGTAAGGCTTCGATGCGCTTTCGGTTCACACCTAGGTCTCCCTTTCCCAGGCGAGAGGCAGAGCGGAAGTGCAGTTTTTTATTTTTTTCATCTACATAAAATTCCACATCGTCCACAAAACGGAAGAGGAGAGAGGTAAACTCTGCATAGATATAATTACTTTCCAAAGTGATGATCTCTGCTCTCGGGTAGGATTCTATTTTTTTCTTTAGGTTTTCTATCGCTTGCTTTGCGTCGCCTTTGAATGGGAGAGCCTCTCGGAAATGCTCACTGTCTTTGGGATCTTCAAATGAGCTGACACAATTCGGAGTCTTTGGACAAGCATATAGCCTTCCCTCTTTTATACCTAAGATTTGAGGTCTCGTCCCTGTGCAGGAGACGAGTGCAATGGAAAACGAAATCGTGAGAAGACAAAACTTCATTAAAAATACTCCGCCAAATGAGAAAGTCCTACCATTCTGAACAGAATCGATTAGGAAAAGAGATCTTTCTTCGTCTATTCCAGGTATGCCAGCAAAGGCTATTTACAGCAAGTGTAGTTTTCAAAGTATGATTAAAAACTTGACTGATTCCATCGGATGTCTATTTTAAAACAGGTGTTCGATTAAGACGGTATCTATATGCCAAAGATTGTCGACCATGACCTTTATCGCATTGAGCTTTTAGAGAAGTGTATGCCCATTTTTGTGAAGAAAGGGGTTTCTGCTGTTTCCATGCGGGAGTTGTCACGAGAGTTAGGTGTTTCAACGGGAACACTTTATCATTATTTTCCGACCAAAGAGACTTTGTTTGGTGCTATGGTACGGTTGTTTGTGGGAAAGGATGCTGAGGAGATTGCAAAATTAAACTCTGCCTCCAAAAGTGCTTGGGATTTATTGAATTATCTTTCGGCCAAGGAAGCACACTTCATCAATCTCATGTTACTTGCCGTTGATGTGAACCGACACCATTCCGAATCTGAGGAGCTCACAGGTTTATTAGAGGAAAGTTGGAATTCGTACAAAACAGTACTGAGTGCATTCTTTTCGGAACACCTGGGAGAAAAAAATGAGAATGATGGTGAGGCATTTTTGTCCTTTGTTGTTGGTACTTTGTTTTTGAAACTATCTCGGAAACAGAATGCGACATGGCTCCATCTCTTTGAAGGATTGGGAGATATTTCAGGTTATTTCAAGAAAATGAGTTAAGGAGAGCGAATGAGTTTCTGGAAAAAGATTAGTTTTACCTTCCCTTTTGTCCTACCACCTGTGGGGTTAGTTTCTGCTTACCTCGGAGGGTTTTATTTACTCTCACTTCCAATTCTTATTTTTGTGATTCTACCTATCTTGGATATTTGTATGGGTGGAGACAAACACAATCCTTCCGAACAGGACGTGGAACATTTATCGGAACAAAAATACTTTAGATTCTTAACCTATGCCTGGGCCTTTTTGCAGCTATTTTATGTTATATGGGCCTGTCTCTTCCTTACGCATTCTCAATTGGCAATTTGGGAAATGGCTTTGTTTGCTTTATCCACTGGTTTAATCACGGGTGGCATCGGAATCACGGTAGGTCACGAACTAGGCCATAAGAATACAAGATGGGAACAATTTCTCTCAAAGATGATCTACATGACAGTATCTTATATGCACTTCTTTATTGAACACAACCGAGGTCACCATGTTCATGTTTCCACAATGAAAGATTCTGCTACCTCTAGGGAAAACCAATCTTTCTATTCCTTCTATCCACAAACCGTGATAGGTTCCTTCCTTTCTGCTTGGAAGATTGAGGCAAAACGACTGCAAAACCAAAACCGTCCTATTTGGTCATTGGCAAACGATATGATTGTGTATTTGCTTATCACATTTGGTTTTGTAGCATCATTGACTTTATTTGGTAGTTTCTATTCCGCAAAGTTTGTTTGGCAAATACCCGTTTTTTTCTTTCTTCAATCCTTCGTAGCCACTCTACTACTTGAACTCACAAATTACATTGAACACTATGGGCTTGAGAGAAAGGAAATCAGCCCTGGAAAATTTGAGAAAGTGGATATCACCCATTCTTGGAATCAAAATTTCTTTGTCTCCAATGCGTTTTTATTTCATTTGCAAAGGCACTCTGACCACCATGCGAATGCAAATCGTCGGTACCAAGTGTTAAGACATGTAAATGAAGCGCCTCAGTTACCATTTGGCTATGAGGTGATGATCGTAATCGCTTTGGTTCCTCCCTTGTGGTTTCGCTTGATGAACCCACGCCTAGAATCATGGCGAAAGTCCCTCCAACATTCGTAATCAAAAGCGAATTCCATGACTCCCTTTTTTAGTTCTAACATTTTCTTTTATTCCTTACTCTACGCATACATCGGATGTGTAACCAATTGGTTGGCTGTACAGATGATGTTTTATCCACTTCACTTTCGTGGATTTTTTTCCGTAATCGGATGGCAGGGTGTAATCCCCAAAAAAAGCCAAACAATGGCCTCCCATCTATGGAAGATAATCCAAAATTCGATTGCGAAAGACTCAAAATGGGAACTAAAGATACACGAAGTCCAAGCAGAAGAAACATTGAGAGAGCCTTTGTCCAATCTTGCCTGTGAACAAATTTTTTTGCATTTAGAAAGGAATTTTCCTAAGCAAACATCGGCAATGAGCACTGGCATTCGTATGGAAATCAAACAAAGGATAGTGATGGAGACGGAAAATTGGATTAACAAATATATGTTGCAGCTTCGAACTCTAGATGAGAGAGCATTGAATCTGCAAAATATGATGGTATCCCAGCTAACGGGTGATCATGTTCAGAAATTAAACCAAATCTTCCAAACTGTGGGCAGGACTGAATTTCGTTTTATTATTTTGTGTGGAGCTTTGCTTGGGGGACTGCTTGGTTTTGTATTGAGTCTGCAAGGAAAAGAAATGATTCCGATTTGGGCATTTGTTATTTTTGGTTCACTTGTTGGTTACATTACCAATTGGCTTGCGATCCAGATGATCTTCCGTCCCATACAAAAAGTAAAACTCTTAGGAAACATCCATTGGCAAGGGCTGTTCTTAAGACGAAGATTTCAAGTGGCAGATGATTTTTCACAATTTTTTTCGGAGGAGATTTTTTCCCCCGAACATCTATTTGATTTTATTTTCCTCCATTCACCTACGAATGAATTTTTGAAAGAGTGTTCTGCTACTATCCAGTTTCAAATCCAAAAACTGCAAAGAATCCTCCATCCTAATTTTGATGATATGACAGAGGCTCCCAAAGAAATCTCTTGGGGCATTGCGGTGCAAATACTGGAAGAAATCCAAAAAAGAAAACCAAGTCTTTTGCCTTGTTTTGATTTCCAAAAGGACTTAAGGCTGCGCCTCAAAGAGTATCTAAATGCACTACCCAATCAGCAGTTTGAAACCATCCTCAGATCCATTTTTAAAGAAGATGAGTCTTCTTTGGTATGGACTGGAGCTGTTTTAGGTGCTTGTTTCGGTTTGCTTCCTATCATTTATATTTGTTAGTTCTTTTTCATCCGTCTCTATCTTTCGATAAAAACGATAGCTCAAAAATGATAAAGCCAATAAACCGATATAGAATAGGGCAGAGGCCACATATCCAGAGATAGGTGGTTCGATGAGGGAATAGCCAAACTCGGAATTCTCTTTTTGTGGAGAGATTTGTAATCTCTCCATAGATTCTGAATTTTCTTCTGGTAGAAGGTAGGTATCAAACTCAGGAAATCTAGAGTAGCGATTGCCGTAATAGATTTTTAATTCAGGGGAACTACTTTCTGGCAAAAAGAATAAAAGTTCTTCTTTGGCTTTGGTTTGGGTTAAAGACTTTAGATGTACGAGAGGGTTGTCACCAGTAAAGATATGGATTCTGTAAGTGGAATACACCATCCGATCAAAATTGATTTCAAAGTCTGGATTCTCTTCTTGGTTGTAATCTATGTTTCCTGAAAATACAAGCTGCCATTCTTTTTCATTAAAAAACTCTTCGATTTCGATGTATCGATTTAGTTTTTGTTCTTCGAATTTGAGTTTGATTTTATTGAATGGACTTTTGCTAATATTTGAGATTGTATATGTCGTTTTTTCAGATGATGCAGTGAGATTAAATTCCGAAATTTCTTTACTCCATACTTGGTTACTTCCCACTCGTTCACGAGAAACAGAGGTAAATTTTATGGGTTCATTTCCTTTTACAGCAACTCGCACAAATCGATTCTTTGTTGGTCCTATGTTGAAAACGTTTTGTGCTTCTTCTCCATAAGAATAGGCATTTAGGGTCTGGGAATCGGTAAGGGCATTTGGATTTTGGCCAGTGGATACGGTTAGTTCTGCTTCATATTTTTCTTCGGAGCTGAGTTCTAGTTCGGTATAGACAAAATCTTTCGGGAGTTTGGGTAATTCGAGAACGTAGATGGTTTCTGTTTTGTCTTTTTTCTTAAACAATAGTTTTGGTTCTATCTTTTCAGGAGTACTTTTTGTTTGTTTCAATTCTCTTCTGATGTAAGGTATGAGCTGGCCTCCCGAGACAATTCGTAAATCCTCATAAAAAGAATGCAGATAAATTTCATCATCCAATAGAATGCTAACAACTTTCCCTTGCGTATCTTGGGTTTTTGGAGGTTCTATGTCTTTCAGATAACGGAAGTTCTTTTCTTGGAAAGGAGACGCAAGAAGTGAAAGATTACAGATTAAAAAAAGAATGATATGTTTCATAATAACCTACTGTTTTTCCAATTTTTTCTTTGATCGATTGTAAAAAATACCTGCAAGTACTAAACTCAAACCCAAGCCAAATCCAGCAAAAATACGGGCTATAGTCCCCATATTCCAAAAATCATAAAGATATAGTTTTAAGATTACCAAACTTAAAAAGAATAAACCAATCTTTCGTAAACGAGCATCGTAATTTATAAAACTATAAAAAGTAAAGATCAGTCCATATCCAGATATGATAGAGGTGTAAGCCAAAGTCTTGTACGGCGATGGAATAAAGTCATACACTTGAAAGAAAGATCCAATGACGAGAATGGGTATAGACGCATACAAAAACAAAGTTTTCAATGGATCTTCTTGCTGTAGGCGTATATGCAAATAGTAAAGAAGACCAGATGTTGCCAAAAAAAGGAAAAAGTCAACATTCAGGATGATGATGGCAGTGCTAGAGGGATAGGGATGCGCAAACACTAAATGTGTGATATGGTAAAGCCAAAATACCAATGCCACGATCTTGGCTGATGCCAAGTCCATCCGTGAGCCGAAAAGACTTAAAACACCTGCAAATGCCAATAGGATGATACTCAAGACTCTGTCTTCGAAGTTCAATGAGAGTGTCGCAAGTACGAGGAGAAAGAATAAAATCAAATTTCCATTAAAGATAAGGTCTGTTTTGATTTGGATCGAGTTCTTTTGGAAAGAATATAGATAGCCTACCAAAAATGCTACGAGTAGGAACAGGAGATGGACTGTTTGGAAGTTTGGGTAAAACAAATGGGAGATATAATAGGCCTGCAAATAGGCAAATACCAAATTGAGACCTGTGGTCGCGAAGGAAAAAACGGATTGTCTCTCTGATTTGAAATTAGGTATGGAAAATTCTTTGTATAGGTATAAGAAAAAAATAGATGTCTGGAATACCAAAGGGATCCAAAAATTAGAATCCACCAAACGATCCCATGCCCAGGCCGTGTAGACCAAATGGTTGCCGAGGAGAAGTAGGAGTGGAGTGATCTGCCATTTTGTTTTCTGCGAGAGCCAAACAAACAGTAGATTCCATAATAAAAGGTAGCTAAACAGAAAAAAATAGGAATTCTCTCCGGTGGATAGCAGGATAGGAACTAAAAATGTACCGAATAGTCCCAAACCAAAGATAGCCTCCTTGCGAAGAAAAAAGGATAAAGAGACCGAAAAAAGATTTAACAAGAGTAATCCGGCAAACGTTTCTTTGGATGTGTACAGATCGTACAGCTCATACCCTAAAAAATACGAGACAAATATAAATGAGATTCCTGTGCCTATCAGGGAAGGCCCGATCAAAGGCCAACTATTGGTGATCTTCAATCCATAAAGAACCATCCCTATACCAGAAATGATTCCCAACCAAATGCGAACGGATTCGTTGATCCAATACTCTTCAAAGGCTAAATTGATGAACCAGATAGCACCCAATAAAATGGTCGCAAGTCCTAGTTTGATAAATAGATTTTCTCCAATAAATGCCTCCCATTTTTGTAATAAAAAGTTGGGCTCTGGGGCTCTGGTTGGCTCTATGATGGATTCTGTCGCCAAACGGATGTTTTTTTCGGCAACCTTTGCTTTCTCTGGGCTTGTGTGTTCCCTGAGTGAAAGTTTCAGTTCATCTAGTTCTTTTTGTAAATCTTCAACGCGAGATTGGATTTCGGAAAGGCTTAAGGGCTTCTTTGCCATAGCTTTTGAAAGTATGCTCTGTCCAAATTCCATGTATACTTTTTTTTCTTTAGGTTCTGGTTCCTCCAAAAACCTTCATTAAGCACTTAGGCAAGGGTACCGAAACTCATAAGGAGAGAACCTTTAGTGGCACAAACAGGGAAAAGAACATTTCGATTGCAATCAGTGGATGGAGAAGGGCAAGCCATCGATGAGATTAGCTTTGAAAATGAGCTAGCCATCGGTAGAGCCCAAGGGGACCTCATTTTAGAAGATCCTTCTGTGAGCCGTGTGCACTGCCTCATCAGCTTCCAGGAGGGAAAGCTCAAGATCGAAGACCTCAACAGTAAAAATGGAGTCTTTGTTCGGATCACCGAGCCTTATGAACTTAAATTAGGTGACCAATTCCGCATTGGTAGAAAGATCTACCGCATCGTTTAATTCTCCCGAATTCGCCTCCGAAAACCCCCCATTCATTCTCTGAATGAGCACTGTTGAGTGCCAATTGGCTGGTAGTACTGCCAGTGCAAAAAGGGAAAAGTAAAGATTTTCGAAAATGACTTAAGGATTTTTGTGTTTTACCGATCCTCCAATTAGCCCCCACTCGCAAATTTTTTTAAAAAAAATTTTACTGCTAAAGTTGGTAAAAAATGCCAATTATTGCTAATATAGCCTAAAAAAAGTCAATTACATACTGAAATCGTCGGATTAATTTCCCATATTCCTTGGCCGACACTCTAAGGGAAGAAATAGAGAATTTTGGGCGCACTTAGGCCTAAAAACCAGACACAAAAAACCAGGAGGGGGAATGGATTCCCTCTCTGAACGATCAAGTTTCAAGGAGGAAACAAATGATCATCAATCACAATTTAGCCGCGATCAATTCACATCGTGCGCTCAAGTTTCAGAACGAAGAAGTTTCGAAGAATATGTCGAAACTCTCTTCTGGTCTTCGCATCAACAGTGCTGCTGACGATGCATCCGGTCTTGCGGTCTCGGAAAAACTGAGAACGCAAGTGAATGGCCTTAGACAGGCTGAACGAAACACGGAAGATGCAATGAGTTTCGTCCAAACGACTGAAGGATTCCTTCAGCAGACTGGCGAAATCCTGCAAAGGATTCGTGTTTTAGCAATTCAGTCGTCTAACGGTATTTACACTGACGAGGATCGACAAATGA
Organism: Leptospira ryugenii; assembly: GCF_003114855.1. Lineage (NCBI taxonomy): Bacteria > Pseudomonadati > Spirochaetota > Leptospiria > Leptospirales > Leptospiraceae > Leptospira > Leptospira ryugenii. The sequence goes on from NZ_BFBB01000002.1 coordinate 86,480, forward strand.
TCCAAGTAGAAGTATCTCAATTGATTGACGAAGTTGATCGAGTTGCTTCTCAGGCTGAGTTCAATAAAATGAATCTCTTCCAAGGTGATTTTGCTCGTGGTTCACGTGCGGCATCTATGTGGTTTCACATTGGTCCCAACATGCACCAAAGGGAAAGAGTTTACATTGCGACTATGACTGCAAAGTCATTGAACCTAAAGTCACAAAACAATGTACTCATGACCTTATCGACTGCTGACCAAGCTAACGACGCAATCGGAAGGATTGACGATGCTTTGAATCGAATTAGCAAACAAAGAGCTAACCTAGGTGCTTATTTCAACAGAATGGAGCATACTGCGAAAGGTCTTATGAATGCGTATGAAAATACACAAGCATCCGAGTCTAGGATTCGCGACGTTGACATGGCAGAAGAGACAGTGGCATTCACGAAGAATCAGATTTTAGTTCAATCTGGTACCGCGATGCTTGCTCAGGCAAATGTCCGACCACAAGGCGTTTTGTCTCTCCTTAGGTAATAATCGCTTCGCCTTGCTTTTGTAAGGCGAATTGAAAAACAAGGGATTGTGTAATCTTTAGAGTTAGTAATTAGATAATCGGCCGGCCTTTCCTGCCAGGTGGCAAGAGAAAGCTCATCCTTGACACCGGACAGGGATTGTCCGGCTAAGTGCATATATATACGCACTTGGTAATACACAAAGGAGTGTAGGCCAATGATTATCAATCACAACATGAGTGCGATCCAATCACATCGCTCTCTCAAGTTTACACAGTGGGATGTAGATAAGACGATGAGAAATTTGTCTTCCGGCCAAAGGATTAACCAGGCTGGGGACGATGCATCAGGTCTTGCCGTTTCGGAAAAACTACGATCACAAATTCGTGGTTTACGTCAGGCAGAAAGGAATGCGGAGGATGGACTTAGTTTCATTCAGACTGCTGAAGGTTTCCTCAACCAGTCGTCTGAAATCGTTCAGAGAATTCGCACCCTTGCGATCCAGACAGCGAACGGAATTTACACCCCGGAAGACAGGCAGCTCGTGCAGGTAGAAGTATCTGCGCTAGTGGATGAGCTCGATCGAATCGCTTCCCAAGCAGAGTTTAACCGTTTTAAACTCTTCGAAGGAGACTTCGCTCGAAACTCTAAAAAGGCGTCGATGTGGTTCCAAATGGGAGCGAACTCTAACCAAAGAGAGCGTTTCTATATAGGAACTATGACTGCAAAGGCTTTGAAATTGGGGAAGGGAGAGGTTTCTCTTTCAACTCCAGGTAAATCCGATGCGGCGATTTCTTTTGCGGATTTTGCTTTGACGAAGATCATGAAACAAAGAGCGGATATGGGAGCCTACCAAAATAGACTCGAAAGTTCCGCAAAAGGTCTCATGGGTGCATATGAAAATATGCAAGCATCTGAATCAAGGATTAGGGACGCAGATATGGCGGAAGAGATGGTAGCGTTTACCACGAAACAAATTCTGGTGCAAAGCGGTACGGCGATGCTTGCGCAGTCCAATCTTCGGTCAAATTCAGTACTGAGACTTTTATCTAACGCATAAAAGTCATAACAGGCAAGAGTTGCCAAAACATTGGACCTCTTTCTCAACGAGAAAGAGGTCTTTCTTGTTTTTGGGGGAAACAAATTCGTATTCTCTGCCTTCTACTTCATGCCAGATTGTATTGAATGGAAAGTCGGTAGTAAAGGGAGAGGGAGAGGGGGAAGGGAAAAAGGAAGAGGAAGTTTTTGGTTCTTCCTCGAGTAGATTTTTTTGGAGGGTTTTACTTTTGTAGGCTTATGTCCAAACAAAAGCCTAGCCTGTTTTTTTGCCAGTTGGACCTGGTCCAGTTTTTGTTGTGCTCTCTTCTTCATAAAATACTCCTTTGAAGATGATTGCAGATGAGAGCACTGGTTTGTTTGTTCTATTTTTTATCTAAGATTTGATTCCAATCCTCTACATTTGCTTTAGCTACATCTAAAACAGAATCAATGTCTCCTGATAGACTGATTGATTTGATTTGATCCCCTTGACGGATTTCATCTACCACTTTTTGGTCTGTCGCATCTACAACTTCTCCAAAAACTGTATGTTTTCCATCTAACCAAGGAGTAGGAACATGTGTAATGAAAAATTGTGAACCATTTGTACCTGGACCTGCATTTGCCATAGACAATCTGCCTGGTTTGTTGTGTTTGAGATCAGATGCAAACTCATCTCGGAATTTATAACCTGGACCCCCAGTACCAGTTCCCAAGGGGCATCCTCCTTGGATCATAAAATCTGAGATCACCCGGTGAAACTTTAAACCATCGTAAAACTTTCTTTTGGCGAGGTTGACAAAATTTGCCACCGTATTCGGAGTTTTGTCAGGAAACAGGTTCAAACGAATGTCACCTTTATTTGTATGTATAGTTGCGATTACATTGCCCATACGGACTACGTTCAAGGGCAAGCCAAGGTAGGCAAGTGAAAAAGGGGATTGAGATTCTCAACTTTCTGCTTTACAATCCATTTTAAAACTCCAAACTTAAACACTTGCGGAGGAAATGTTATGAGATATATCGTTTTGCTTTCCCTTTTTCTGGTAACTTTCGGAGCGACCCACGGCGAGAAAAAAAGAAAGACTTCCAAAATTCAAAAAAAAACGCAGATCCAAAATCCTTTGATCAATTATAATGACTTTCAAAAGATTGTGGACACATCCAATGTTGAGAGGGAAAAACACCGTTTAACGGAGGATCAATTTTTAAAAATGATGTCTGACCCAGAAACCATTATCCTGGATGCAAGGTCGGAACTTCGCTATAAAATGTTGCATGTCAAGGGTGCTGTAAATCTCCCCTTTACGGAATTCACCGAAAAGTCACTACAAAAAGTGGTCCCCAATAAAAAAACAAAGATATTAATTTACTGCAATAATAACTTTGAGGGGAGTCCGGAAGCATTTGCGGCTAAGGCACCTGCAGCCTCGCTTAACCTTTCCACATATACCTCTTTAAAGGCTTACGGATATGAATCTATTTTTGAATTAGGGCCACTTTTGGATATAAAGAGCACAAAGATACCTTTTGAAGGCAATGGATCTAGTCCAGATGAAGAACTGAACCATTCAAAATGATCCTCAAAAGGTTTTTTAAGTATATTAGTCTATTCTTATTAGCGATTCTTATTGTCATATCATTACTACTCATTGGTCTCAAACAAATTTTAGAGCAATCCACGATTAAGTCCTTTGTAAAAGTAAAAGTAGAAAATATTCTCAACATTACATTAAATTTTGAAACTGTGGATACAGTGATTTTTCCATATCCAGGTATCTCAATGCATGGGATAACTGTATTCGATGGAAAAGAGATTCTCAATATTGAAAATGTTACAGTTACATTTGATATTAGCCGTGTCATCAATTCTGAATTCCAAATCAGAAGTGTATCTCTTGAAAATGGATATCTATTGGTTGAAAGATTGCCGGATGGCAGTTTTCCATTGCAGACAAAGTTTAAATCAGATGCCGATGAGATTGAGAAAGGTAAAGAAACGGTAGAAAAAGGACCGAAAGAATTGTTTCGATTCTTACCCAAAACGATATCAATTCAGAATATTAGTATCCGTTACCAAGATGATTATTTCCAACAAAAATCCAATGTAGTGATTCAAGAATGCAAGGTATTCATCGACCGCGAGGATACGGAACTTAGCTTTACTTTTCTTGGTGACCTAAATCAAAATGCCTTAAACGTAGAATCCGAACTAACTTGGACAGAAAACCATTGGAAATTAAATTCTCTCGTAGCAAAGTCCCAGATTAAGTTTGTTGAATTCAAGATCGCTAATTTGGGTGATCTTTCACAGATCTTTCCCAAGGCGCATCTATCGGATTCTGTGTTGAACAGCGAAATCCATATCGAAAAAGGATTGGGAGAAACTGTCTCCATCCCTCTTTTGCAGGTATCGTTGCAAGGGATTAAAAACAAGCGCAATGAAGCATATCCTGAAATATCTCTCGAGTCCGATCTTTCCTTAAACGAAGTAGAGAACTATCTAAAAATAAACCGATTGAATCTTATCTACAAAGATGCTGCACATTTAGCAATCCAAGGTAAGTTATTAAAAGATGAGTCCAAACCATCAGAGTTTACCATAAAATCAAATGAGCTTGATATCGATAGATTGTCCCTTTTTTCCAAAGTATTTTCGGAGATGGACCTAAATCGGTCTGTCTATTTTCAGAAGCAGAGGAAAGAGGAAAGTATCGCACATAAATCTAGTCCAGAAGTTAAACCCTTTTCACCGACTATAAATTTCCTTTTGGATACAAAAAAAATAAAAGTTACAGGTAAGAATATCTCTTATCTAAAAGGATCAATTTCCTTGCAGAATCCAGTTCTCAAATTCAATCAAGTTTCTTTGGGAATATTTGAAGGAGAGGCAAATCTCACCGGGAATTTTCATCTGAAGTCTGGTTTTCTTTCGATGAATGCAAAGTTAGCTGGTATAAATATAGAAAAGGCGATCGGCTCAGTTACTTCCGATAAGCTACTGAAGGGAAAACTACGGTCCAATCTTTCTTTAGAATTGAATACGAAAGCAAAAGAGCCCAAACGTACCGTAAAACTAAGATCCGAATTTCACATTGGAAAAGGCCAGTTGTTAGGATATGCAAATTTTATCAAACCTGTCGCAGAAGTAGGAAAGTTGTTTAATTTTTCAGGAGCTAAAGGCGAAAGTACAGAATTTGAATCAATAGATGGCTCACTTTCGATGGCAAATCAGACTTTAACATTGCATTCATTTGAGATGCAAGGCATAGGACTCAATGCCCTTGGAAATGGTGTCTACAATGAAAATGGCAAAATTGATATGAAGTTTACGGTCGGGCTCTCAGGTATGGTGGGAAAGGCAGTAAAGCTTCCTATTATTTATAAGGGATACTATGGTAAAAATTTTGCCTATATAGATCCAGTTTGGCTTACTTATGTTTACACAGGAACTATGTTAGGTGGTCCAGCGGGCACCATTCTTGGCAGTGTTGCTGGAACTCGTGCCTCAGATGGCTTTGATAAATCCATTGACTTTGCAAAGGACAAACTCGGTGACCTTGGTGGTTTTCTGTTCGGAGATAAAAATTCAGAAATGAAAAAAGAAACTTCCAAAAAAAAATAGTAAAATAAGAGTATAGAACTAAATAAAAATTGAATTGGATGAATTGGAAAATGAAAAAACCCTTGCTCTTGTTTTTATTATGTTCTGCCTGCACAACCGTAGTGACAAATGTCAACAATACCACAAATTTGTCTGAGTTTAACGTAAAACAACTATCAAACTATAAGGTAGGGGAAACCTGTGCCATCTCGGTTTTGTCAGTTGGACCATTTGGCAATAGTTCTATCATCGAGACAGCCAAAACTGCCGACATTGGCAAAATCATATTTGTGGATACCAAAACGATCAATAACTTTGTCTATAAAAAACATTGTTTGGTCGTTTACGGTATTTGATCAGTTCACTCATGCCTAGGTTTTTTTTAGTCCAGTATACGCTACTTTTGAATAAATGAACCGAAGTCGAGTCGGAGTTTGTAGGCCTATTGTCCACACCCGCAAAAAGAGAAAAATGATTGTATAAAAGATAGAAGGGACTCAGACTAAAGGTAAATGGCTAGTCATTTAATTTCCATTATTTATTATCTATTTGGTGATCCGAAAAAGAATTCCTTAGAGCATCGTTTGTTCAATACCATTTCTCTTGTGAATGGGACATTGAACATATTCGGTGCGCTAGGTTCTTTTTATCTGGAGAATTTTTATATCATTTTTGCTCTGAATTTTATTTCAGGTCTCCTCTTGATTTACATGTACTATTTATCTCGTGTGAAGAGCATCTATTATGCATTGTATTGGCCTTTTAATTTAACGATTCTCATCTATCTCTCTGCTATGTGGTTTTTTAATGGTGGTTCCTTGGGTGGAAATCATTATTATTTCATACCAGCCTTGGTGATTGCAACGATACTCATTCGAGACCATAACATCTGGTTTTTATATGGATTTTACCTTTTAGTAACAACAGTGCTTTACAGTGTTGAATTTTTCCAAAGAAGTTGGGTGATCCCGTATAAGTCCGATCTGGATCGATATTTGGATGCTGGGGGAAACTATCTTTTTGTACAAATTTTAACTGGCATCTTAATTTTTATCTTAGCGCGAAATTTGAATATAGAACGAAAAAAATCAGATTCCTTACTCCTGAACGTCTTGCCAGAATCAGTGGCAGAAGAATTGAAACGCAATAACCATGTCGTTCCCGTTAGATATGATATGGTTTCCATTTTATTTACTGATATGGTTGGATTTACAAAACTTGCCGAGAAGATGAGTGCCGAAGAGCTCGTCAAAGAGTTAGATCAATATTTCAAAGGATTTGATGCAATTAGTACTCGCCACAATTTAGAAAAAATAAAAACCATTGGTGATGCTTATATGGCAGTGGGTGGTCTTCCCATACCCAATCCAACCAATGCCATAGATGCGGTGTTATGTGGGCTTGAGCTTCAAAATTATATGCTTCAGATGAAGCGAGAAAGAGAAGAGAAAAATCTTCCTGCTTGGGAGTTACGTTTAGGGATACACACAGGCCCTGTAGTTGCTGGTGTCATCGGTACTGAAAAATTTGCCTACGATATTTGGGGAGATAGCGTAAATATGGCAAGTCGCATGGAGAGTTCGGGAATCGTGGGAGAGGTCAATATTTCCCAAGAGACCTATGATCTAGTCAAAGACTTTTTTGATATTGAACACCGAGGTAAGGTCGCCGCCAAACACAAAGGTGAAGTAGATATGTATTTGGTAAAAGCAATTAAAAAGGAGCTGAGATACCCTGACCATCCGTTAAAAGCAAACGATGAGTTTCTCAAGCTATACATGTCGATTTAAATGAAAGTTTTTTTAGGATTCTTCGTTTGTTGCTTATATATATTTGGACAGGCAGCACTCTCAGGGGAATCTGTTTCACACTATCAGTTGGCAAACCACCACCTAGATTACATAGCTTGTCCAAAAAATAAAGTCCGATTGCTTGTCTTTATACATGGCTCCCCAGGAGCATCTTCTGATTATGAATCCTACTTGTTAGATACAGATTTGCAAAAGGAGTTTTGTTTGGTATCTGTGGACCGCCCAGGTTTTGGGAAATCCACTGCGAGTGATTGGAAACCCAACTTAGTTCAGCAAACAAATGCAATACGGAATTTGCTACTCCAATTTATCAAAGATAATAATCTAAGTCCGAAAGCCATCTATTTAGTCGGGCACTCATACGGTGGACCCTTAGCCTTTTTGTTGCGTGGATTCCATAATGAAGCTAGGTATGTCATCTTACTTTCTTCGCCTATGGACCCCAATTTGGAAGAATTGCATTGGTACAATCATCTGGCCGCCTATTCAGTGATCCAATTTGTTTTACCTAAGACCTGGATTCGTTCCAATGAAGAAATGTTTACTCTAAAATCGGATTTAATTTCCATTCGAAAGGATTCAAAACCTCTCCCAGAGGACATATTGCTCGTTCACGGGGAAAAGGATGGCTTGGTCCCTTTTCAGAACACGGAATATCTTGAGAAGCTTTATCCGAACTTGCCAAAACTTTTAATACCTATCTCGGGTGCTGGCCACCTCATCCCATGGCAGGAGTATGCTGCTGTTAAGGAGTCTATTTTAACATTTGTGAAACGCCACCGTTGATCTTGTAACTCTTAACCGAATTCTTTCGAAATAGGGTCTATCTGTTTTATATAATCCTGATAGGATTGCCAGAGAGCATAAAATTCTTTATAAGTAGCAAGAAGAGTCCCAGCCTCATGGTTTTTTTTGCCGATTTGGAACAAAAGTTTCCATTGTTGGAATAGGATGGAATAAGACTTCCAAATTGTAAACTTTGGATCATAGAGATTTGTGGATTCACTCATCGCTCCATTTAGTTCTATGATTTTAAATGAATGACCTTCTTTTAAATCGGATTCACTTTTATAACGAATGTCATACCTACCAAAGAAGAATCCATGGCAAGAAAGGGAAATAGTATCAATTGATCTTTCCAATTCTTTTGTTATCAAATCACTACCATCCTCAAACATACAACCTTGGATGTGATTACCAGTAAATCCAAGAGAAAATGTTTCACCCACTGAGAGGATCACATTTAGATGTTTTAGATTACGATCCAAGAAAGTATTTTTTTGGAACTTAAAGCGAGGATGTCTCTTTATCAACTCTTCTATCGTATGTTTGCCATCTCCAATCAGTACTGGAAACGTTTTCTTTGTGATCGAAAAGATTTTCCCTTGGTTTTCTCCTGGCATTCGGTAGTAGAATATACCAGCTTCAAAGGGGCCAGGGTGGTATTCTTGGAAGATATAATTTACATCGAGATTTTTTACAAAACTATCCAAATCACTTTGGTTTGCTATGAGTTTCAATCCTCTTCCTCTCTCACCTATATCGGGTTTTGCGATGATAGGAAATGGAGAGTTCAGTGTTTTTAAAAAATCATAAAGTTTGACGCTTGCATTATGTTTATCAGCCATCTCAAAGAGTGTGGCCTTTGCAATCCACTGAACAGGAAGAGATTTTAAGATCGAAAACTTTGATTCCATCATGATTCCTCCCATTGGAATGAGAGGATTGGACGCGGTAATCAATCGAATGGATCCATATCGAATGATAAGATAACAAACATAAGGAATGAGTGGAGTATAAAAAATGACGCTCGGCCAAAACTCAAGTTTAGGGATTTTCTGTATGCGAATCCAAACATCTTCTCTTCGATTCTTTTGTATGAGGAGAAGAACCATTTGGTAGAGAAGATAAATCGAGAAGATGGCAAGTAGAATCGATGCTGTCAATGAGTTGGAGGTATAGAATTTTTTAAAGGCTTGGCCATATAGAAAGGATAGGTAGATCAGAATAGGTGTCCAAAGCAAGGAAGCGATGAATGTGATGAGTAAGAAAGGTCCAGAGGACTTTGCAATCATTCCGGAAAATGTATAGATGGGAAGCCTTGTACCAGGAACAAAACGAGCAATGAATAGAGTGCTTAGAAATCGATGTTTAAGGCCATCAGCTAATCTTTGGTAAAGTCTTGAGTTTTCCAAAGCCTCTTTACGCTTCTTTTTCTTCAGAAGGCTTAAGATTTCTCGCCCAGTTAAAAAAAGAAGGTAATCTCCTAGAAAGATACCCAAAGTACAGGCAAGTGTTGCAGAGACTGGTTCCAGTTTGCCAGCCTGCACCAAAATCCCTACACTGATGCAGGTCAGGTCTTCGGAGAGCAGAGTGCTTAAGAAAATGAGGAAGAGTTTTTCAAACAATGGATTTGAAAATGGAACAAGGAGCAAAGAAATTGCTCCTTGGCAAATAGATTAAAAGGAACAACTAATCCCAGAGGGTGAGCTTGCCGTGGCAGGAGGACTACAGTTCCCGATAGATTTGCAATCTCGGTTTACCCAATCACTGTTGTTGGCAAGCATACCGCGGAGCCAAGTGAGGAGAGAGGACCCACCGGAAGACTCTGTATAAAAATTTGCACTCGTTGTGATGGTGTGTACATCCCCACCAGCAATGTAGTACCGGAAGTTGGAACTTTGCCCAGACCGAGTGATTATGTTGGTTCTTGCTTCAGTCACCCAGGTGCAAGAAGTACTGTCATCCACCTGTGATCCATCACTTTTACCCCATAGGTCAGTTGAGTTCGTATAACTTACGTTTGCTTGGATTCTTTTTTGGACATTAAAGAAGTATCTTTGGTTTCCATCAAAGTTTGTTGTATATTGCGCAACACGGCTTGATGGGTAGAAGTTTGCTACTTGTTTATAGAAATCACCCAATTGGATGGTGGCAAAGCTAGTGCTTGATACCCCAACCCAAGTGGGCACGTTTGCATCCGCCCCCCATTTATCCACGGGACCTTGCGCTTGGAAGTTTGTAGGGATCACTCCAGCACCAGCATCTCCTAGAACATTGACTTCATTATTAGGAAAAATTTCTTTGATGTAAGGGAAGTTATAGATAGCACCATAGGCACCCGCTGACTGACCTGTTACAAATATTTTATCGCCTGTGCCAGGTTTCCAATCCGTAGTTTTGGAAACGTAATCAATACTAGCAAGGAAGTTATCGAATCCTCTATGTTGTAAGGTTGTTGCCGTGTTTGTCGTCGGGTCCGTGTAGGTAGTTGCCTTGGAACCCCAAAATAAATCACCAGAGCAATAGGGAATGAATAGAACATTCCAATCTTTGAAAGGGTTGTTTGCATTTCTTTCTTCCAGGATTCCGTTGAAGGCAAGGCGCACGGCTAGTTCAGAAAGAATCTCCATCCGATTGAAATAAGTCGTTGTATTGGACCCAAAACAATTTTTCCCATCCCAACAAGCTCCTCCCCCCATGAAGTTGACGAGTAGATTTTTGCTAGTTCCTTTCTTTAAGTAAAATTTGAATGTCTGGTTGCCACTGACACCCGTACATTTTGGATCGTAGGTGATGGTTCTGTTTGCGTTTCCTCCGATCGTAATCGATCCTCGTGTGGGAGTTATTCCAATGTAGGGAGTTTGCAGAGCGGCAAGAAGGCCTAGAGCAAGCAATTCCTTATCGTCATTGTCTTTTTCCTTTTTACAAGAAGCCAAACTCAAGACGACTGATAAAACTGTGATCGATGTACGTATCTTCATAGCCGTAATCTTCTACAATTCAATTGGATTGGTAACATTTTTTTTTGACTCATTAAAAAAAATGATAAATGGATTGAGGAAACAGGAACAGCAATCAATTTCGTTAAGATTTAGATGAAGAAGATATTACATATACTGGTGCATCCAAACTTTGAATCATCTAAAGCAAATCAAATGCTCCTAGACTACATCCCTGACGTGGATTGTATCACAAAACATGATTTATATGAGAGTTATCCCGATTTTTTCATTCAGGTGAAAAAAGAACAGGAACTGTTGGTCGACCATGATTTGATTCTCTTCCAACACCCTTTGTATTGGTATAGCTCTCCTCCGCTTTTAAAGCAATGGATTGATCTAGTCTTGGAATTGGGTTGGGCCTATGGCGAAGGTGGAAGAGCTTTGGAAGGGAAGATTTGGAAACAAATCATCACGACTGGCGGCTCGGAGACCGCGTATACGCCAGAGGGCTTCCACAAAGCCTATTTGCATGATTTTTTGCTTCCTTTCAAACGTACGGCAGAATTATGCCGAATGGTCTATGAACCCCCCTTTGTCTTATACGGTTCTTACCAAAAGGGAGAAAAGGAACTTCACGAAACGGGCCAAGCCCTAGCTTCCCATTTACAACAAATCATTGAAGAGGGTTCGTATGGAAAATCTTAGTTTTTTCTTCCAAGCTATGGTCTATTTGGGCGCTGCCATTGTGATGGTGCCGATTGCACATCGCCTCGGACTTGGTTCCGTTTTGGGCTATCTCTTGGCAGGCATCCTTATCGGTCCCAGTTTTTTTGGCTGGGTGGGAGAGGAGGGTGAACATCTGCTCCACTTTGCTGAATTTGGAGTGGTGATGATGTTGTTTGTCATCGGACTCGAACTTGAAATTGATCTTTTGTTAAAACTCAAAAACTGGCTGATCGGTTTGGGTGGTTTGCAGGTGCTTGTGACCACTTTGTTTTTCACAGGGATTTCTTATCTTTTTACCAATCATTGGAAGGCATCGCTTGCGATTGGAATGATCCTTTCCTTGTCTTCAACTGCCATCGTCTTGCAAACCTTAAAAGAAAAAGGATTGATGAAGGCTGTTTCGGGCCAAGCTTCTTTTTCGGTTTTGCTTTTCCAAGATATGGCCGTCATTCCTATGCTTGCTATATTTCCATTCCTAATTCCACATGATCAAGTATTAGGCGATAGTCACTCTTCTAGTTTAATTGCTCACCTACCAGCTTGGTTACGTACTGTACTTATATCAGCTTGTATTTTGAGCATTGTATTTTTAGGAAAATTTGCTCTTAACCCACTCTTTCGTGTGATTGCTAAAACAGGACTACGAGAAATTTTTACTGCCGCAAGCCTTTTACTTGTGATTGGGATTTCACTTCTAATGACAAGCATTGGATTATCGCAAGCCTTGGGGACTTTTTTAGCGGGCGTTGTACTTGCTTCTAGTGAGTTCCGTCATGAATTAGAAAGTGATATTGAACCCTTTAAGGGACTCTTATTAGGTCTATTTTTCATTAGCGTGGGCTCTTCTATGGAGGTAGCCTTAGTGCTTTCATCCCCAGGGAAAATTTTGCTTGTGGTTGCAATGATGATGATAGGCAAGACCATCATTCTTTTTGTATTGGGAAAATTATTTTCATTCCCAAAAGATCAAAATTTATACTTCTCTTTAGCTCTTTCTCAAGTGGGGGAGTTTGCCTTCGTTCTCTTTAGTTTTTCGGAACAAAATGGAATCTTGGATAAAAACACAGTTTCACTCCTAGTTGCTGCTGTTGCGATTAGTATGGCTATGACACCCATATTTCTTTTGTTATACGAAAAGTTGTACCTTCCAAAATTGGCCACAAATTCTCAGAGTTCCAGAAAACAAGACCATATAGAAAACGAAGAGAACCCAGTCATAATCGCGGGATTTGGAAAGTTTGGGAATATGTTAGGTCGATTCTTGCGAGGTTCAGGTATACATCTAACTGTCCTTGATTATGATGCTGACCGAGTTGAAATGCTCCGTAAATTTGATTTTAAAGTCTATTTTGGTGATGCAACTCGTTATGAGCTTTTACTTGGTGCAGGTGCAGAAAAAGCTAAACTGATGATCTGTGCTTTAGATAGTTATGAAAAGCAGGTAGAGTTAATCCATACCGTCAAAAAACACTTTCCGAATTTGAAAATTTTAGCAAGGGCTGGAGACAGAGAAGAAGCATACGAGTTAAAATCCTTAGGTGCTGATTCTGTATTCCGTGAGACCAGGGAAACAGCCGTCGAAATGGGTATAGAGGCCTTGAAGTCTTTGGGATTTCGATCTTACCAAGCTAAAAAAGCAGCACTTACATTTTTGGACCATGACACACAAACGTTTGAAGAGCTTTACAAACACAGAAACGACCGTAAAACCTATATTAGTTTGGCTAAACAGAGGACTGCCGAGTTGGAAAGGCTGATGAAAGTGGATACTGTTAAAGACATCAGTGAAAATTCTGATATTTGGGGAATACTTGCGGATGATGAATTGCCAGTTTCTTGAACTGGCAATTCCAGGTAAAGTTTAGCGATTTTTAAATTCTGCTTCCACTACACCTCGTTTTGAACTTTTTATACTCAAAACTTTTTTAGAAAGGAACCGGAAACTAGAGTCTTTTTTATACATCAATTCTTCTGCAAACATGGACTCTTTCCCAGGGTAAGTCAATTCCCACTCTGATCCACTGGCTTCTGTTTTGCGATCATTGATTTGTTTGACGGAGGTATACTCACTCAAATCATTTTTAAAGTTAATTGCATCCTCTAAGTCAAGACCAGTAAATCTAAAGATCACAGTATTTTGTTCGGTTAATTTGAACCATTCATCTTTGATTTGTTTGGCGACTTTTTCTGATACCAAACTAGACCAATCTTTAGTGGCTTGGATTCTTGCAACATCTTGAGTGATGTCGGCACCTCTCCCTTCTACAGATCCAGATCCAAAGATTTTTCCATCTCCCCATAATTGTATGACACGGAAAGGACCAGTAGCTGCTGCACTTAAAAAGTCAGTTTTTTTGCCTCCTGGTAAGACGATTGGCTTTTGGTCCACTGTCTCCACCTTTCCGATGATAAGGACCTCAGCACCTGAATCTTGGGCAAGTGTAAGTAAAGGGCTACCTTCTTCTACAGACGTAAGATCCAATTTTGCAAGCGCTGGGTTCTTTTTTAAGAGTGCAGTCAATTGGGAGCTATCTACAACCTTGTTCCCTTTCTTTCTTAATTTCTCAATGAGCTCCGCCTCTGCCGTGTTTGTGGAAGAGCCTATGGGAAAATTTTTGCCTTGGATGCTAGATTGAACCAAAACTGCAATTCTAGGGTTTCCAACGTCATCAAGGAGGGCATCGACCGCTGTAGACAATTTGCTTGCCTCGACTTCACAGCGAACATTCAATCGGATCATATCTTGGGTGTCTAGTTTCCAAGTCTCTTCGCTGATGATTTCATATTTTTTAACAAAGGAGTCTGTTTTGCTGTACAACTTGGAGCCCAAGGATTGGCCATCGGCAACACCTGATTTCTCTGTCACTTGTTCCCCTACAAGTTTTCGGACGGCATTTAACTTTGCATCTTTCAAAGCCTTATTCCGAGCCAATGCCAAGTCTCCTTGGTAGATTGGAGCTTCACCCATTGCTGTGACTACATTTTCTGGGAGGGAAGCCGTCTTTTCCGCTGATGTGGAACTAACGCAACCAAAGAGGACGGTAAGTCCAAAAGCGGTTAAGAGGGAAGGAAGGTTTCTTATGAGCATAGAGAGCAATTCTCCTTGAAGATTTGCTATATTTTAAAATCTTCTCCTTACATGACCAAATACTTTTTTAGGTTTTTCTTACTCTTTCTTTTGGCTTCCTGCCAAGGGAATACCAGCCCACAATTCAGGATCCACCCTCAGGATGCAAAGGTGCGCCCGAGTTCTGAGGCATTTTTCTCTGAGGTTTTGCCCAAATTGTCTGGGAAAAAGGTGATGCTTGTCACAAACCCCTCTGGTATTGGAAACCAACCCCTACGCCTTGCCCAGGAATTTAAAAAACACCAAATCAAACTCGAACATCTGATTGGATTGGAGCATGGCTTTTTAGGTTTAGAAGAGGAATTTAGCCAGACTCCCGTTACGGTGGACCCAATTTTTTCCAGGCCACTCTATCATATTTATAAAATAAAGGAGGCCGAGTTGAAAGAACTAGTCAGGGAAGTGGATATTGTTCTCTTCGATGTGCAAGATGTTGGAATGCGTTGTTATACATATCTAAGTGTTTTAAAACGTTTGTTAGACGCTATGGACAATACAAATTCCCAAATGATTTTGTTAGACCATATTCATGTTGCAATGCACTTGGGTCCGAGGGGAGAACGCCTCAATCCACAACATAGCAATTTTGCAGCCGAATTTCCATCACTTCTCATCAGCGGAATGACTTTGGGTGAATCAGCAAAATTCTACAGCAAAGAGTACTTAAATGAACGTGTGCAAGTACAGGTGATTCCCGTTTCGGGCTATAAACGAGGGATGTATTTTGAGGAAACGGGACTTGCTTGGTACACTCCATCTCCCAACTTACCTATGTTAGAGACTGCTAGAAATTACCTTGCCCTTGTTATGTTGGAAGGAGTAAATGTTTCGGTTGGTCGAGGAACGCAAGCCCCCTTTGTGTATTTTGGCGCTCCATGGATGGCGGAACCACAAAAGCTTGCGGAGAGATTAGAAAAAATTGGAAACAAATCATATTATTTCACAAATGTATACTTTAAACCCACATTCGGTCCGCACAAAGGAAAGATTTGTTCAGGGCTTCGCATGAATTTGGTGCGCGCTGATTACGATCCCGTCGAACTTGCCTATGAGTTGATACGGATTATGAAAGAAACCTATCCCAATGACTTTCGTTGGAATAAAGGAAGCCAATACCATTGGGCTGATCAACTCTGGGGGAGTGACCACTTTCGGGTTTCCATCAATGAGGGGAAATCATACCAAGAGTTTGCCCAATCCTTACAAAAAACAGAAGAAGAGGAAAGAAATAGGATCAAACCTTATTTGATGTATTAAGATATGAAACCAAGATACCTTCCCTTTTACTTATTATTTTTTGTCTTTTCTCTATTTGCGACGGACCGCAGCTACCAAATCCAAGATATACCTCTTCAAAAACTCTCTAGTCAATTGAAGTCCATTGCCTTTGCAACGATACGCACTTCGATTCTGAGAGAGTATACTTTTTCTGATACGATAGAATTTAGATACGAACCTTGCCCTGATCACTTTCCTCGTCTGCCCGGAGATTTGCCGTGCAATCTCTTTCATTCAGAGATCAAACCAGAACCGGAACCAGAAAAAAATAAAGAAGAAAAGGATTCATCTCTGAATGCTTTAGACCCCGAAGTGCCTGAGTTAGAAGGAGGTCGGGTGAATCTTGTTTTTTCTAAAACAAGGTCACCAAATCTGAACGGTAAAGTTGCTAAGTTAGGTGAAGATGAGGACAAACTGTTACTCTTTTACTCAGACAAAGGTATACTCTCGCATTATCTGTATTTAGATGAGGTTGTGGTGTTCCGCTATCGAGCGAGTACAGAATCTCCTCAAATTGAAAGTATCTATCTTATCCAATTGGGTAAAGATCGCTTTCCTATCTCAGCAAAGAAGATATTATTTCCCTGAAGATGCAACAAATCAGCGGTTACATAAGGATGATGGACCATACTGGAATCAATCCGGTGGAATATAAATTTTGTTATGTGACGTACTCCGATGAGGCATCTGGCAAAAAGAAATCTGCCTGTCCGGCAACAGAACATAGTACAATGGAAACGGTTCAATCATGGATTGGCAAAAAAATCCGAATCCAGACAAATGGACAGATTCGCTGCACTATATGTGGAAAACCCACGTCAAAATCCTTCGGCCAAGGTGCCTGCTTTAGCTGTTTTTCGGAGAAGGCGGAAACGGATCTCTGCATCCTAAGACCAGAAACCTGTCATTTTCATAAAGGGACTTGTCGAGAACCTGATTGGGGAAAAACAAACTGTTTTAAGACTCATACGGTTTATTTTGCAAACTCAAGCGGATTGAAAGTTGGTATCACTAAAGAAAATCCTGTCTCAAACCGTTGGGTAGACCAGGGTGCAAGTTTTGGAATCCCTGTTTTGACAGTTGACTCACGTTATGCGGCAGGTGTGATCGAATCTTATTTATCTCAATTTATGCCTGATAAAACCTCATGGCAAAAAATGATCCAATCTGAGCCAGAATTCATAGATTTGCTGAGAGAAAAAAATAAATTTTTGGCTCACCTCCAGAAACAAACCTTTTATTTGAATACAACAGAAACTAAAAAATCGGAATTGATCTTCCAACCGGCGCCCGATTCTACGCTAACAGAGATTCGTTATCCCATCCAGGCATATCCCAAAAAAATCAAATCCTTAAAATTGAGTCCTGATTCTATGATTTTTGATCGGCTGACTGGTATCAAAGGTCAGTATCTTTTGTTTGAATCGGGTGCCATCAATATCCGCAGCCAAAGTGGACTTCAGTTTAGTTTAGAAGTATTAGATGAGTGAGACCACAAAAAACGAAATTCTTTGGCAAAACGAAATTTTACTATTTGCCAATAAACCAGAGGGCATTCCCGTTCATGAAACAAAAGACCCTAAACGAAAAGATTTTACAAGGTATCTCCAAGAAAAGTATTCCCTAGCTTATTTAAGAACTGTAAATCGACTGGACCTTGGAACAAGTGGCATTGTTATGTTCAGCAAAGACCCATCACAAAATGTATTTGTAGACGCCTGTTTACAAGCAGCAAAAAAGAAATATATTTTTATAGCTTCTGGACATCCGGAATGGACAGAACGTACGGAAAAAATTCATTTGAAAGAGACTCAAAAAAAAATGAAA
This sequence comes from Leptospira ryugenii, assembly GCF_003114855.1. NCBI lineage: Bacteria > Pseudomonadati > Spirochaetota > Leptospiria > Leptospirales > Leptospiraceae > Leptospira > Leptospira ryugenii. The sequence goes on from NZ_BFBB01000002.1 coordinate 104,112, forward strand.
CTTGTCCATAGTGGAGGCAAACAGGCAATCACTCATTTCAAAGTCCTTTACCAAGAAAATGAGGATCTGTTTCTGGGAGGGGCAGAACTAGTCACAGGTAGAAGGCACCAAATCCGTATCACCTTAGCCCATTTAGGTCATCCTATCCTCGGTGATCCATTGTATGGGGACACAAAACAAAGTGAGAAAAGAATTTATCTACATTCCTACTCATTTTCTTCTGAATTCAATGGTGAAAGTCTCCATATCCTTTGTCCCATACCTTCTAGCTTCCAAGAAAGAATCAAAATCCCTGAAAGTTTGAACACGGAATAACAATGACCCCCACCTTCCAATCCTATCTCGACGAAAAGAAAAAAATCAAAAGATTGAATGCAATACGATTGTATTTCTATTTTTTGCTTTTGGCTGTTTTCTTTTACTTTTTATTTTCTGTTTCCTATATGGCAAGTCCAGTGATTGTACTATTCAATTATTTAGCCGTATGTACTTCCATCTTTGGGATTTTACAGTATAAGATGTATGAAATTCCTCGCTTGCTCCTGGAAGTTCAAACCAAAGGCAAAGAGGCAAATTTCTTTTTACTAAGCGAGACAGAGCGTCTCCAAATCCTATCAGCTCTTTCAGATTCTTTGAATTTGGAAAGAAAAGATATGGCTCTTTTGGCTCATGATCCAGAAGAGATCATCCAACACTTTCAACTCCATCTCAGAAAACCTTGGTACAAAATAGGACTATATGGTTTTTATCTCTATGCGTTTGCGATTTCATCTGGCATCTTCTATTTAGTATATGAGTATTGCCAGACTGGCTTTGATCGCTATTGAACTGAGGCATTTTTCCTTGTCTTAGGCACTTCCTAAAAAAATCTATCCCCATGGCTCTAAATTGTGGTATCGTAGGTCTCCCCAACGTCGGCAAGTCGACGATTTTTAATGCTTTGACAAAAGCTGGTGCTCAAATGGCAAATTATCCATTTTGCACGATCGAACCAAATACTGGGATCGTAGAAGTCCCTGACTCCAGGCTTGACCGTTTAGCGGCGATTTACAAACCCAAAAAGATCATTCCTACCACAATGGAATTTGTTGACATTGCGGGGCTAGTAAAGGGAGCAAGTGATGGTGAAGGCTTGGGAAACCAATTCCTCTCACATATACGGGAAGTTGATGCCATCTGCCATGTCGTGCGCGCTTTCGATGATGAAAACATTACACATGTGCATGGTAAAGTAGATCCGATAGAAGATATCACTGTGATCAATTATGAGTTGATTCTCTCTGATCTGGATAGTTTGGAGAAACAGCACCAGAGAATAGCAAAGAATGCGAAAGCAGGCAATAAAGAAGCCCAGGAAACAGTTTCCGTAATGGAAAAAATCATCGATGCCTTAAAAAAAGGTGAGCGTGCTGCCTCTGTTAGTCTTAGCGAAGAGGAGAAAAAAATTGCAAAGAAATTCAATCTGATCACCATTAAACCCGTACTATACGTTGCCAATATCAAAGAAAATGATGTTAAAAATTCGAACAATCCTCATTTAACAACTATTAAAGATTATGCTAAAAAAGAAGGTGCGGAGACAGTAGTTCTTTGCGGTAAGTTCGAAGAGGAAATATCAGGCCTCGAGCGAGAAGACCAAAAAGCATTTTTAGAAGAAATCGGTGAGACTGAGTCAGGTCTTACACGGATGATTCAAGCTGCCTACCGTTTGCTCGGCCTAGTCACCTTCCTCACAGCTGGTCCAGAAGAGGTGAGGGCCTGGACTACCAAACTGGGGAGCACTGGACCGGAAGCTGCTTCTGTCATCCATTCGGATTTTGAGAAAGCGTACATCAGAGCAGAGGTCATGCGGTTTGAGGATTTGGACCGAACTGGAGACCCACAAAAGGTAAAGGAAGAGGGGAAACTCCGCATTGAAGGCAAGGAATACACAGTTTCGGATGGGGATGTGATCTACTTCCGCACAAATGCCTAAAAAAAAGCCCGAACCTGAGGCTCGGGCTCTAATGAACTAGTTTGGAAAAGAAAGTAGGAACTTTCTTCAATTACGAACAAAGCCTACATTTATCCATTTCCGCTTGTTCTAGGATTATTGCATCGGTAAGAAAAAAAATTTCAAAAAGTTTCAAACAAAAGCTGGAGACGCGCAATCTCTCGGTTTTTTTCAAAGAAAACGAGCTCCGGGGAGGCTTCTTGGAGGATGGGAGTCTCGAAACTGGTCTCACGGCTCAAATCGGCTAGTGTCTCGATGGTATCTCCATCCAGTTTTAACTTCACTCGGTAAGGTTTTGGCTTCTGCATCTCGAGTGAGAGCTGTACTTCCGAGAGGCTGGGATTGGCAGTAAACAGAAGCGCAATGGTATCTTGCAGGAGTGGCCTTTCTAGGCGGTATACTTCGGTGCTTGTCCCACGGAACGCAATCTGAGTGGGTGGAATTTGGAAGGTTGCGAAGGAAGGGCCTAGCACCTCCATCAAACGATCTCGGAACCGAAAGAGGATGGTCTCTCGGTTGGACTCTTTGGGAAGGATCTGGTCTAAGATTTTCTTAGTGGTTTCAGGGTCTGCATCCTGGCCCTGGTCCATTAGATAGAGCGCTTCTTTCCATTTGAGTCGATTCATAAAGGATTCTAGATCACCTGCTTCCATTTAATCAATTTCCTTTTCTTGCGACTTTATTTCATCTTGGACGATTTTTTTTAACTTTTCTTTTGCTCGTTTTGCACGTGCTAATACGGTTCCCAGTGGTTCTCCTAAGATCTCCGCTATGTCTTTGAATTTATAATTTTGTAAACGAAGTAGGAGAATCTCTCGGCTGTTTTCATCGAGTCTCTCCATTTGGCGAAGGATCTCATCTTGCTCTTCCAATACAAAGTACTGGTCTTCAGGTTGGATCCTTTCGTCAAGAATCTCAATGGTTTCGTCCAAACCAATGCCTTCTCTGTAGTCCTTCTTTCGCAAAACACGTGTTTGGGATAGACTAACATTCTTTGCAATCTCACTTAAATAAATGATAAAGGCAGGCGGGCTTTCACCTTTGAATCTTCGGAGCAATTGGTAGTCGTTGTGTGTAAGTCTTAGGTAGACAAGTTGCACAGTATCAGAAACTTCTAAGGATGGTACGTAATGGGCTACAGTACCCGTGATCAATCTATGAAACCGTCCAATGAATTCTTTCCAGGCAAATTCTTTACCTAGAACACAATCATCGATGAGTCCTCTGATCTCCTCTTTCTTTACTTCCATAGGATGCTAACTTTCTACAGGTTTGTAAAGATTCCTGAATTCGTCGTGTAAAATGATGAGAAGAAAAGAGATTTTTGTGCAAAAATTGACTGACCTGAAAGAGTTCCTTTGGTTTGGCCTCTGAGGCTAAGTACGGAAACCGTTGGTAGTCCTGTAAAAAGCCAGAGAAGACAGATAGACGGATGCCAGGTGCATCTAATTTGATCTCATTTAGGCAGTCCTTCCATTCTTTTATTTCGGTTTTTAAAGGTTCTTGCAAAGCAGGATGGCTTAAAAAATAAGCGAGTAAAGTTTCTAAAGTTTCCTTGTTTCGTTGATTCTCTAAACTGCGCTTTTGAACAGAGAAAAGATTTTGGTGAGAGTAGAGGAATGTTTGGAAGAGTGATTCTTCTTCCTCCCTTAGATCCTTTACCATCTTACGTAGCAAAGAGAGTTTGCGCTCAGGGTTCATGTCAACATACACCAGCTCGTTGATCGTTTGTGTGATCGCTTTCTCTTTGGAAAGGTAAGAAATTTGGCCAGTCTGGTAGAAGTTTGAAAATCGGTAGACTCGCTCTTCCCAAGCAGAGTATAGTTTTTCCAGGATTTCCTTTGCATCTGCAGTATCTTTCAGTGAACCAATGATTTCCAATTTAGGGAACTTTGTGATTTCAAAGAGCTTTTGTTTTGCCGCTGTTTCCAATTGAGGCCATTTTTTTTTGGGACTTATGCGGCATTCTTTCAATAGGATCATTGATTCTACATGAGAAAGATGGTACATCATGTTCGCGATGGATCGTAAGGAAGAGGACTCACATCTACTCAGTAAAAATTCTCTTTCGGAACGAATTTCTGTTTCAAGATCTTCCGAGAAAGCCTCTCCATACACTTCACTCACCTCGGAAAGGGGTAGATGGTTTTCCAGATAGTCCTTCCATAAAATGGAGAAACTATCCTCTGCAAAGACCGCATGGGCCAAAACGAAAAGAGTGAAATAAAACCAAATCCTCATTCTTGGCCTGTCGTCATCTTAAACTGATAGAATTGCATTTCTTCATTCATATTTGAGCCAAGGATGTCTTCAATGATTTCTATCCTTTCTTTTTTTGAGTAAATGGGATGTTCATCTGTCAAAAAACTGCGTAAGGCATTTCTAAACTTTGTCAGATTGACTTTGCTAATTCTTTTCTCTAAGCTAAGATTTGCCTGAGATTCTTTTGGTTTGGCCTCTTCTAGCAAAGGTCTTTCTTCTTTTTTTGGTTCGTTCAATTCATTCTTTTCTTTTGGCAGAAAATACACTCCCAAAAGAAGCAATAGCCCCAATAAAAATCCGAAGACATACTTTCGATTTGTGCTTTTTGTTTCAGGAGCAAAAAAAACTAAAGATAACAGTGCATGGGCATTTTGATATGGATCAGAGACTAGTATATCTTTTGTTTTGCGGTATGCTTGGCTGATACTTTGGGAGATTAGATATTCTCTCCAAAACTTAAGGCTTATTTCTTTTGCTGTCTCTGTTTCGATAGGGGTTAAAAAGCCGATCACATACTTAGCTCCTGCTTTTAAAAACTGGCTCGCGAGTCCAGATTGTTTTGCTCCTTCATAGGCAGAATAACAGCTATTGATGTATGCACAATGGATATGGCTTAAATTTGCTTGCCCAATCTCATTTTGAAGTGACTTTCCTTCTGAAGGAAAGGGAATGCCATTGATATCGCTGTGACCTGTGTAGTGAATAAGATCAGAAGAAAGAATTTCTTCCCAAAATTTTGAAATCTTACATTGCTCTTTGGGGATTCTTTTATATTGGAATCTGGTATCATCCTCGAATAGGAGGGACAGGGATTTTGCTTCTTGTTTGACCGACTCCTCTAAGTTTGGTAGCACTGGGTTTTCCAAACACAAAAACTTCTTTGGTTTTGCTTGGGAATGGCCAATCGCCTGTCCCCGTATCCCTCGGTAGAAAAAGGGGTATTCATAAAAGTAGGCTTTTTTTGTCTTTAGGATCTCAAAGGGTATAGAAAAAAACTCAGGGTCTGATTGCAGAAATATTGGTTCACGGAAGTTCTTTGACTTCCAGGGAGGAATTTTTTTACCAAATAATATTTGTTCTAAGGTGTCTGATTTTTTTTGCAATAAGTTAAACCATTCTTCGCGCTTAGGTTTTATAGATTGTGTTTTTTGGTAAAACCGTATCCATTCTTCATAGAAACTCCAGAGTGATAGCCCATCAATATAGTGGACTTCTTCAACCGGTGAGAAGAGAGAAAGATCATCCCAAATCAATTCTCCATCAAACGAGTTTGGTTCACCAGAACGGCTCGGTTTAGCAAGTACTCGTACAATCATGATTAAGAGAGGCGTTCCAGGATTTCTTGGCTTGATCTTAAAAAAGTTTCTATCTCTTCTTCCTTTGAAAAAATTCCCGTTGAAACACGAATACAACGCAATGCCTCTTCTTCACTATACTGCATCGCGAGGAGAGAACGGGATGCTTCTCTAGATCTGGATTTGCAGGAACTTCCTGTTGAGACTAGGATTTGTCTTTCTTCCAAACCCATGAGGAAGAAGTCGACCGCCTCTATGGGTAGGAGGATGAAACTGGTGTTGGGTACTCTCTTCTGGTCTTTGGAAATGATCTCCGCCCCCATAGATTCAAAAGTCTCTTCGATTTTCTTTTGAAATCCTCGGAGTATTTCATTTTTTGTCTGCAATTGGCTGAGTGTTCGTTCGCTTGCGAGTTTCATCCGCAAAATGGCAGGCCAATTTTCTGTGCCTGCTCTATGGTTATTCTCTTGGTTCCCGCCAGAAAAAATAGAAACATTCTCCGGTAAGCCTTTAAAACCAGTGAGGGCCGCACCCATTCCTGCTCCTATCTTATGCCCTGAAAAACTAAAGCCTGCCAGAGCATCGAAGGGAACTTCTATTTTTCCAAAGGCTTGCATCAGATCAGAATACCATTTTGTTTGGTAGACCTTTGTTAAATTTTGAAGAAAATCTGCATCTTGTACAACACCAGTTTCATTTCCAACAAGGCTTATGATAAGGGGTGCTTTTTTTTCCTCCAAAAGATTTTGGAGGTGTATATCGTCTAAAATTCCGTTACGATTTGTACGTATGATACGAAAGTCACCAAAGAAATGTTCTACGGCAGAAAAAACACTGGGGTGTTCAAACGGACTGACTATAGGTGAGGCACTTTTGCCCCATTCTTTTGCGATGGCTGACAGCAGTAGGTAGTTGGACTCTGTTCCCGTTGATGAAAAAACTAAATCTTTTTCGATAAAGCCAGTAATCTGAGAAAAATACTTGCGAGCTGATTCAATTTTGCCTTGGTTTTTTAGAGAAAATCGAGTCATTCCCGAAGGGTTATAAAACTCTTCCGTATATTCCTTTTCGACTGATTGGTAAATATCAGCAAATGGAGGGTGCGTGGCATTGTAATCCAAATAGATCAGATTATTTGGTATCGAGGAGTTCATCTGCTTCTTCGTATCTTTTTAGATTTCTAAGTACAGAAACTTTTGTTGCATTGTATAAATCTAAGATCCTGGGTTTTGCTCCGCCTACACTACGTTCGTCGACATTTCGAAGTTTGGGTTTTAAAGAATCTAAAATTTTTAAAGATTCTTTGTTTTCATTTAATTTGGAATGGCAGATGGCAATGTTTAATTTTGTTTCAAATTCATGTACGAGAAGGATATGTTCAGGCACATCATCTGCATCGCTTAATTTACTGATGTTTGATGCGGTGGTATATTCCTGTATCGCCTTTCGGTAGTAATCAGGATTTTCTTTGCCGATTTGGAAAAAAAGGTCAGCTCTGCGCTGGGTGAATTTTAAAAATTCTTTACCTTCGTTCCCGACAAGGAAGAGAATTCTTGCATACACGGCGTCCATCTCATATGGCGAAAATTGTTTCATTCCAGTGAGGAGGATTTGGCGGAGTAGGCTCTCTAAGTAAGCGTTTTGATCGACATCGGAAAACGATCCTGATTTGATAATGGATAGGATCATAGCCAGTTTTTGGAATTCAGATCCTTCTACGATCTTTGTAGGAATTTTTCCCTCTTTATCTAACCTCTCATAGATAATCTTTTCTGTTTCCAACATATGAGTTTTGTAAGCGAGGAGGATTTCGCTCGGTCGACAAACTGCCCAGGCAACCTTTTCAATTTTTTTCGGGACTTCTAGCTCCGGTCCAGAGAAGCGTAAGGCACGTTTGTAATAGTCCAGTGCTTCTAAAACTGCTTCTAGGTGTGAGTTCCAATACTCTTTCGGATGTGGACCAAGCGATACTTGTCCACTTGCTTCTCTCTCAGACTTCGGAAATAATTTTGAGTCCCAAGTTTGTGATTTTTCAAGCCATGTTGGCTCTAAAAAAATTTCACTTATGTGTTCGTGGGTCGTATAATAGAGGCAAGCTTTTTCCATCAAACCCAAGTCAAGTGGAAGGACTTGGCCACTCTGGCTCTCATCTCCTGAAAACAGATTGGAGATGGATTTGTACCAAGGATCGTTAGCCTTTGCCCGCCCTTCGATGATCTCATCCCCTTTTTGCATCAATTTGTGAGCGATTCTCGGATTTGGGTAGCCTGCAAAGCGGTTGTACCAGGCATTGATCGTTGCTAGGATAACGTCATTGTTTTGAAGAATGATCGGGAAAGTGATTGCCCAGACAATGAGAACAGCAACTATGTATTTTATATTTTCACGGAATATCTGGTTCAAGGAAGATTCCTTTACCCGATGTTTACCGAGAACCACTCATGTTTCAAGCAATTAAACACAGCACTATCCTAATCCCATTCATTTTCTTCTTATCGGCAGCCACGGTCTTTTCTGCCCCGCTCACAGAGGAAGAAAAACCCTGTTCGAAAGGCGAGAGAGGAATTCCCCTCTCTTACTACCTTTCCAGAGCCTACCAAGCACAAAGATCTGGTTTTCACAAAACTGAAGAGAGAAAAACAGAGGAAGCAAAAAAGCAACATAGGCAAGCCATTGAATACTTCAATCTGTACCACTCGTGTTTGGAGGAAAGAGGGCAAGGGCCAAGTCATCTTTCGGCAAGGTCTTTGGCGTCTAGCCATTTGGAGTTGGACAATTTTGCAGAAGCAGAGTCCTGGGCTGATAAAGCGATCACCATCCAAAAAGCAAAGGAAATACCTTCCCGAGAATTGTTGCTACTAAAGAGTCGAATTCTGTTGAAACAAGGTAAGTTGGAACCGGCAGGCCTTTTGTTGAGAACATACTTAGCCGAGTATCCCAATGACCCGGATTTTCTCTACTATCTCGGCAATATCTATTTTGATTTAAAATCTTGGAATCGGTCGTATTTGTATTTTCTCTCCTTACGAAATGTACTCCTAGATCGAGATCGAGGCTCTCGCATTTTGCCTATCGTGGCAAAGTATTTAGGAGAATTAAATTACAAACTCGACCATTCTGAAAAATCTACACAATACTATGAAGAGTATTTGGAATCATCGCCGAATGATACTGAAATCCGATATAAACTCGCCCAGATTTATTTTACTTTGGAAGATTTTTTTAAAGCAAAAAAACATCTAGCCTACATCCGCCAGATCAACCCACGTGAAATTGATGCTTCACACATGTTAGGTGAGATGTACTTCTTGTATAGCCGAGTGTTTGCACCCAATTTTTTTGCAGTCTTAGAAGCAGAGAAAAAAATCCCAAGAGATGGTGTAGTTCTCTTTCTCCATAGATACCTAAGAGGGGATACAGAGGGCCTCTTGCCCCTTGTCGCAAAGTACGTAGAAAAAAATCCCAATCGACTGAGTACACAAATTCTTTTTGCCGATTTGATTCCAACATCTTACGCAGAAGAAAGGTATAAGGCTTACGTCAATGTAGCATCTATGTCCTACCAATACAGACAGTATGAATTAGCAAAGAAGTACTTTGCAAAAGCACTTAGTTTGAGTGGCGAAGTTGATTCCTTAAAAAAGGAATCAGGAAATTTATGGGAAAGGATATCCCAATGTGAAGAGATGCAAAAAAATTACTACTCAGCTCTTTTAGACTTGAGGGAGGCATTGAGATTCATTCAGGACCCAACAATGGAAGATCTCATGAACCATAAACTCGTGTATTTACTTCTAAATCCAAAAATCAATCGTATTGAGGACGCCGAAGTCGTGATCAACAAATTGATCCAAAAAGATGCAAACAAGGCCGAGTATTTTTACACAAGAGCGGCGATTGAATCGCAAAAGGAGTTACATGCAAATGCACTTAAGTCTTTCACAAAAGCAAATGAACTCAAAAAAAACGATCCTAACTTTATTTTCTTTTTGGCAGTTGCACATGACCGCGTTAAAGACCAAAAAAAGTCGGATGCAATTCTCGAACAATTGATCCAAAGCCATCCAGAATACCCTAATTCCTACAACTATTTAGGATATTCATACGCAGAACGAGAGATCGAGAAAGAAAAGGCTGAGAAATATTTGGTAAAGGCAAATGATCTAGAACCTGACAATGCGGCCTTTTTAGATAGCCTCGGTTGGATCTATTTCAAACAAAACCGTAGAAAAGAGGCGATGTTGTATTTACATTTTGCTGAACTTGTTTCAGAGGAAAAGAAACAAGAAGACTTTGTGATATTTGATCACCTAGGAGATGTATATCGTTCAGATAAGGACTTAGTGAAAGCACAATACTACTATAAAAAAGCGGAAGAAAATGCGAAGACTGATTCTCTGCAAAAGAAAATTCAAACAAAATGGAAACAAGTCAGCAAGGAACTTTCTAAATGAAGTATTTCACTCTACTTTTATTCTTACTACTCTTGCACTGTGAGTCAAGTCCTGACACCGATGTAAATTTCATTGGCAAGGATGGATCTAAGTATTCTTCTGCAAAGGATCCAAATGCCATCCTTTTGCTGAAAGGGATATCGTCTAATTCATCCCTTTACACATCCTTTCGGGGTGAGTTTACGATGAAAATCCAGGTGCTCGTTCCCAAGAAAGAAACCTTTCTCGTGGACGGAAAGATATTTTTTTCTAAAGAAAAGGGGCTCCTAAAAATCCAGCTAATGGATACTTTTTTCGGGCTGATTTTTTCTGAATTGATTGCTTCACCCACAGAGATTTCGATCAAACCGAGTGGTTCAAATAAAGCCTTCAACCAACCCATGGGTGATATTGTGATCCAAGATCCAAATACAAAAAAAAATATCCAATTGCCCTTCCCAGTCATATACCAATACCTTTCTGGGACGTTTCAGAATGAAATCACTTCACCTAAGGCTCGTTTTATGGCAAAAGAAGGGAGGATATTGTTAGAAAAGAAAGACGGAATCTACGAATATTTCTTTGAAGAATCGCTTCCGATTCGGATTGAATTGTCTAGCCCCGCACGTGGTTTAAAAGCTGTGAGCATCGTACAAGAAAAGGATAGGGTAAATGCACACCCAGCCAAAGCAGTGCTTTCCAAGGTAATTTCCTTGAGCGATGACAAAGAGAATGCATTGATATTACTAACCATGAAAAAAATCAATAAAACGGAAGTACCGATCAACACCTTTACCTTTTGATCTATGCGATCTAACTTTTGCATACTGGCTGTCATTTGTGTTTCATTTTCTTTTTTAGGTGCAGATGACCCAGATCCTATAGAACCTCCTGAGCCGAACATTCAGGCTCCCTACGAAGATTACTATCGTTTCCAAACTAGTTCTGGAACGGGGTATCGTATCGAGGGTACAACCAAAATTTGGGTGGGGGGGGATGTGATGTTCAATTGGGCAGTGAGAGACTCGATGAAAGGTGAGGACCCTTTACTTCCTTTTCGTTCATTCACATCCTTGCTTTCGAATATGCACTTTCGAATGTTGAATCTAGAAACACCTATCTTGGAAAAAAAACCAAACCCTGATAAGTTGAAGTCCTATGTTTTTTATGGAGTAAAGTCCGATCTCCAGATCCTAAAAACTATGGGCATTGATTCTGTTTTTTTGGGGAATAACCACACCATGGATTTAGGTGAAGAAGGCCTAAGAGAAACCATCCGGATTCTATCTGATTCAAATTTAAAATGGGCAGGTGCAGGCCTTACAGAAGAAGAATCCTACCGTCCCATCGTATACCAAAGAGAAGGCATTGAATACAGAGTGTTCTCTTTTTCTGATGTCGGTGAGACAAGGCTCTTTGCCAATCATAAATCACCAGGTGCAGCCTATTTCAGAGTCGGAGTGGCCGAGAGATTGGTTCAAAAAACAAGGAGCAACCAAACAAATATTCTATCCCTTCATTGGGGAGTAGAGTATAGCCCTGAGCCAACAGAGGTACAGAGGCGGACCGCTAAATATTTAGTAAACGAAGGGTATCAAGTTATAGTTGGTCACCACCCTCATGTCCCGCAAGGCATCGAAGTCTTTCCTAAAGGTGTTGCAATTTATTCTTTGGGTAATTTTTTATTCGGTTCAAAAAACTCATATCTAAAACACAATATTTCCTTGGTACTCCATTACCAAGGTGCGAAACTTGTTTGTTTAGAAATCATTCCTATTTTCGGAAAACACCAGTTAGTCCCAGGAGAGGCTTACTTTAGTCCCCTCTTTGGGAAGGAAGCAGATGATTTTTTGAAGGAGTATGCAGTGCAATGTAAGAATTTAGGAACTGAACTTATCGTCTCGGGTGGAAGGGCTTATGTTTTTTTGGATAAAGAACTGAAGGCTAAAGTAAAGCCATATTGAAGCCAAACAAGAATCATCCCTATCACCAGAAATACAAATCCTATCTCTAAGAGAAAAACCTTCAAAAAAGAAAAAAGTCCGAGAAAAAAAGAAGTAACCAAAAATACAGAAGCAATTCGTAGTAGTAGACCTTTTTCGTATAACCAAAAATAGATGCCTACCACGGCCACATATAAATACAAACAAAACCATTTCAGCTGGCTTGTGGACTTGAGATATTCTAAAGAGGGTAACATTTCCTCGGCATTTTTAGAATCGAGTAAGTTGAGTATCAAAATATTCTCAACCAGGTCGCAAAAGCCCCCGACCACCAAGACAGCAACCATCACCAAAAAGATTTTCAAAAAAATTGATCGAACTCTCCTACCTGCATAGTGGCCAGTATATGCAAAAAATGCCATATAACAGAAAATAAATCCAAAATCAAAATAATTGAGAGTTCGGTATTGGCTTGTCAACTTGGGAAATTCTTCCGTTTCTTGGGTGCCAATGATGTCCTGCACATGTTTCGGTGTCTCAGACATTTCCAAAGCAATGATGGGGGATCTAAATCCAGAATGGGTTTCTGAATAGGGCTCTTTGGGAGAGAAGATTTGCAAAAATCCAGAGTAGACCAATAAAAAGATGCCGAGTCCGAGGCCCCAGATCTCAGGAAAATTGATTTTTTCTTTCATTTTGTCCGTATACGCCATGAAAATAGCCAATTCCAAGGAACCAAGAAGAAATTCCATTGACCCTGGCTTTCCCAGCAAAATCCTATCCCTAAACCCAAATTTTAAGGTTCTTCTACTTCTGGATTTTCATCACGGAAGTATACCCATAGGAGACAATATGAGAAACTACGAAATCACGAATATCCTTCGTGAAGGCGCAGTGGACGAGGGTAAGTCTGCCGTTAAAGACATTCTCTCTAAACACGCCGTTACCATTCAAAACGAAGAGGATTGGGGCAGTAAACGCCTTTGGCACCCAATTGGACAAGAGGAACAAGGCCATTTCACCTTCACGAAATGCCAAGGTTCTCCGGCAGAAATCGCAAAGATCGAGCATGAGTTTAAATTAAATCCAAACATACTCAAATCACTCGTAATACGCGCAAATGGCTAATGATCTCAACAAAGTATTGTTAATTGGTCGGTTGACCCGCGACCCCGAATTTAAATCGGTTAACGGTAGTTCTGTTGTTAACTTCTCAATTGCTTCAAATCGGACTTATGTATCGAATGGAGACAAAAAGGAAGAAACAAACTACTTTGACTGTGTAGCTTGGGGTAAATTAGCAGATATTTTGAAACAGTACACTGGGAAGGGCAAACAAGTCGCTATTGAAGGTAGACTTCAGCAGCAGACCTGGGACACACCAGATGGAAAAAAAGCATCCAAGATCAGAATCTATGTGGAAACCTTGCAATTATTAGGTGGCCAGATGGGTGGTTCTGTGGATAGAGGCGAGCCAAGCTCCACTGCATATGATTCCGGGCCAAGCGGTGGCTATGATGATTTTACTTCCGGAGACGAAGATATCCCATTTTGATAGGTATACAAATGAACGATTTAATAGATGATAAAAGAATGGATTCCCGTGATAGCATGGACTCCATGGATGATGATGAGAAAGGTGGTTTCCGTGGAAAGGACGGAGATGGTAAGTTCGGTAGAAAGAATGCAAAGTATAAAAAGAAAGTTTGTAAATTTTGTGCTGATAAAACGCTCCTTGCAGGTTTAGATTATAAACGTATCGATATTTTGGAACGTTTTGTAACAAACCGTGGAAAGATCATCCCAAGAAGAATCACTGGAACATGCGCGAAGCACCAACGAGTGCTTGCCAGAGAAATCCGTAAAGCAAGAGCAGTATTGTTGCTCCCACATAAAGTTCTCTAGGAGTTAATCATGAAAGTTGTATTACAAAAAGATGTATTAAATCTAGGTGATGCTGGTGACGTAAAAGAAGTCGCTGATGGTTACGCTCGTAATTTTTTGATTCCACGAAGACTTGCGGTAAGAGCAAATGATGGTAATACCAAAATGGCTCTTCACCAAAAGAAACTTGCTGGTTTAAAGAGAGAAAAGCGCGTAAAAGTCATGAAAGACTTAGCTGCTCAAATTGATGGTAAAACATATGAAGTAACGGTAAAAGTTGGAGAAAATCAAAAGCTTTTTGGATCTGTTACTGGCAATGATGTTGTGAACGCTATCAGAAAGACTGGCGTTGAAATCGACAAACGTAAGTTAGAGATTGCAGATACAATTAAAAACCTAGGCGAGTATAAAGTTAAAGTTAGGCTCGCTGAAGGTGTTGTACCACAAATCCTAGTAAAAGTAGTCGCAGAGGCTTAAACAGAGCTTTTCGACCACTATGAGTTCCAACCCGCTTCATGAGATAGAATCGGAGAAGAATCTCATTGGCTTTCTGCTCACACGCGGCGTCGTTGGGCAGGAAGACATTGGTCTTGAACCAAATGATTTTTATTTAGAAATCCACCGCCGTATCTTCCAAGCCATAGACGAATTGATCAGCGAAGGCATCGCCTTAGATGCTGTATCCGTCACAAGCCACATGCGTGAAAAAGGACTCTTCAAAGATGAGTCCAAAGATTTAGTATATCTAACATCTGTTTTTCGGGATACAGTTCCGACCCAAAGTTTAGATTATTATATTCGTAGGATCAAACGGAGCTCGGACAGGCGTAAATACTTAGAAAAACTATCTGTATCCATCGAGAAAGTAAAGTCTGAACCTGGGGACAATGATACTGTCTTTAGTGAGATTGAACAATCGCTTATGGACATCTCAAGGCAAGAGAGATCCAAAGGTCTTCGATTGGTCAAAGATGATAAACTGAGTCTCATAGAATATATCCAAAATGTTGTTAAAAACAATGTGGACGGAGGGGGTATCACTGGCCTGCGTACTCATTTCTCAGGTTTGGACAATGCCACAACAGGCTTAAAACCTCATGAGCTTCTAATCCTTGCCGCAAGACCTGGTAATGGTAAAACTACGTTTGCTCTAAATGTCGCCTCTAACGTTTGCTTCAAAGAAGGAAAAACAGTAGCCATTTTTTCTTTGGAAATGAGTCGTTTGGAACTTCTTCTAAAGATTTTAAGTGCGGAAGCTCGTATCGATTCCTATGCTTTAAAATCGGGTTCACTCACACCTACTCAGCAAATCCAAATTAAAGATGCAATCCTTACGGTAACAAATGCTAGTTTATTTATTGATGATTCTGGATACTTAACTATACAAGAGTTTTCAGCAAGGATGCGCCAGTTAAAATCCACTGAGAACATTGGTCTTGTGATTGTTGATTATTTACAGTTGATGAGTGATCCAAAATCGGCAATGGGTGGAAGGCAACAAGAGGTTGCAAGTATCTCGCGTGGTCTCAAACAAATGGCGCGAGAGATCGGCTGTCCCATCATTGCGCTCTCCCAGATGAATCGATCCATCGAATCTCGGACCAAAGACCAGAGACCTCAATTATCTGATTTGAGGGAATCTGGTGCCATTGAGCAGGATGCTGACATCGTTTGTTTTATCTACAGGGAAGAAATGGTTAAACCTCCCGAAGAAGTTTTGCCTGAAAAACGTGGAATGGCAGAGATCATCATTGCTAAGAATAGATCTGGAGCAACAGATAGTTTTGAACTAATGTTTAATCCCAAAATATCTCGATTTGATAATAAACTCTAAAAGGAAAGTACATTGAGTAACGTGAAAATTAATGAATTTAAAAGTAGAATCCAGGCCGAGTCAGTAACTGACAAGCTTTTGGGACAGACATTGCTTTTTGCAGGTTGGGCGTTTCGTTACCGCGACCAAGGTGGAGTGATCTTCATTGATTTAAGAGATCGTTCTGGAGTCATACAAGTTGTTTGTAGAAAGGAACTTCTGGGAGAACAATTCTCAAAAGCTGAGAAAGTAAGAGCTGAGTATGTGATAGCTGTCCAAGGCAAGTTAGCTTTGCGAGATGAAAATTCCGTGAATCCAAAAATGAAGACGGGAAAATTTGAAGTAATCGTTGAGACAATAGAACTTTTGAACCCATCAAAAACACCACCTTTCGCTTTGGATGAATTTGATCCCACAGGAGAAGAGGTTAGATTGAAGTATCGTTACCTTGATATGAGACGGGAAGAACTAAAAGACAGATTGATCTTACGTCACAAACTTGTATTTGCGATCCGAGAGTATTTAAATGAAAAAGGATTTTTGGAAATTGAAACTCCTATTTTAAACAAATCTACTCCTGAAGGAGCACGAGACTTTCTTGTTCCCTCTCGCTTGAACCAGGGTCAATTTTATGCCCTCCCGCAGTCACCACAATTATTCAAACAAATCTTGATGATTGGTGGAATGGAACGTTACTTCCAAATCGTTAAATGTTTTCGAGACGAAGACTTAAGAGCTGATAGGCAACCAGAATTTACTCAGTTGGATATGGAATTTGCTTTTGTAACTGAAGAAGAACTGCAAACCGAAATTGAGTTGATGTGGGCTTTTGCTTTGGACAAAGTGTTCGGAGTAAAAATCCAAACTCCATTCCAGCGGATGCCGTATTCGGTAGCTATGGAAGAATACGGAAGCGATAAGCCTGATATTCGTTTTGGGATGAAATTGGTAAATGTATCCGATCTAGTAAAAGACTGTGACTTCCAAGTATTTACGGGCGCCCTACAGTCTGGTGGGGTAGTGAAGGCCATCTGTGTTCCTGGAGGATCCAATATTTCTAGAAAAGAAATAGAAGATTTAACTGCCTGGTTGAACCGAGACTACAGAGCCAAGGGCCTTGCCTACATGAAACACGGTGCACAAGGATTGGAATCAACCATCACCAAACGATTCTCCCCCGAAGCATTGACTGAGATTGCGAAGCGTGTGGGTTCCAAAGAAGGGGATATGTTATTTTTTGGAGCAGATGCAAGCAAAATCGTCAACGCTTCATTAGGTGCACTCCGGTTAAAGCTCTCTGAAAAATACGACCCACCCAAATCAAAGTTTAATTTTCATTGGGTTGTTGACTTTCCTATGTTTGAACAAGACGAAGCTACAAAATCGTGGACCTTTTTACACCACCCTTTCACCTCTCCTAAGGAAGGAGATTGGCAGAAGCTATCGGATTGGAAAGAAGGAAAAGATGTCAATCTCTCTGAAATCAATGCAAAGGCGTATGATTTAGTTTTAAATGGGACAGAGATTGGTGGGGGAAGCATCCGTATTCACAACGCAGACATCCAATCCCTCGTATTTTCTGCCATTGGAATTCAGGAAGATGCCGCAAAAGACAAGTTTGGTTTTCTTCTGGAGGCACTTTCCTTTGGCGCTCCCCCTCATGGTGGGATTGCTTTTGGGATTGATCGAATCATGATGATCTTAACGGGTGGCACTTCCATTCGGGATGTGATTGCATTTCCAAAGACCCAGAAAGGCCAGTGTTTGATGAGCGAGGCCCCAGGAATTGTGGAAAACAAACAATTAGAAGAGTTGAAATTAAGGATCATTCCTATCTAAATACTCTACATGGATAAAAGTTTTACCTTTTCTTTGGAGCCACTCTATGGTGTCATTTGTGGGATCGGGGATTCTCAAATTCCGCTCTGGGAAAGCCGTTTGAAGGTAAAACTCATACCTCGTGGAAAGTCGCTCATCATACAAGGTGAGGACGATTACGTGAATGTGGCAATTGAGACATTCACAAGAATTGAAGAAAATTTCAAAAAACGACCTGACAAAACTGATTTTTCAGTCTTTGATATAGACTACATGATGAATCAGGCTAAAGAAGCTAACAAAGGTTGGCCGACTCCAGGGACACAGGATTTCCCTCAGTCTGATTCCGAGACTGATTGGAGTCCAAAAGACAAAGTATTTGTTACATTTAAGGGAAAGCCAATTTTTCCCCGAACCAAAAACCAAGAGAGTTTTGTAGATAGCCTTAGGAAAAATTTTATTACCATAGCAATGGGACCTGCTGGGACAGGAAAGACTTTCTTATCCATTGCAACGGCTTGCCGTATGATGCAAACAGGTGAAGTAGATAGATTGGTTTTAACGAGGCCAGCCGTGGAAGCCGGAGAGAATCTTGGATTTTTGCCTGGAGATTTGACCCAGAAAGTAAATCCTTATTTGCGTCCGATCTATGATGCGCTACATGAATGCATAGGCTTTGAAAAAACAACTGAGTACATCTCTGTCAATAAAATTGAAATCGCACCTATCGCTTTTATGAGAGGTCGCACGCTTTCTAATTCTTTTATCATATTGGATGAAGCACAGAATTGCACTCTTCCCCAATTAAAAATGTTTTTAACACGATTTGGAAAAAATTCTAAGATGGCAATTTCTGGTGATGCCACACAGATTGACCTTGCACATGGTAGATCCGGATTAGAAAAAACAGTTCACACTCTTCGAGGGATCAATGGGATACAGACGATTTTTTTTGGAAGAGAAGATATCACGCGCCACCATATAGTAGAGGCGATTGTTAGACGATTTGAAGAGAATGAAGGATTGTTTGAAAAAAGATGAAACCATTTTTTGAATCCACAATGGCCTCCATTACCGATTTCTTAACGACCGTTAGGCCAGTTAGAACAGTTCGTAACATTCAGATAGTTTTGGTATCCCTTACGTTACTTTTTGTTACCTACAATCTCGCAGTGCCTTTTTTTGGCCAAAAAAAAATCAATACTTCTGCGGAGGGTCAATTCTCTGAGGGAAAAATTGCGCCCGAGACTGTTCAGTCAGCAAAAGAATTTTACTACGAAGATGAAGAAAAAACTCAACAAGAGAGAATTAAGGCAAGGGCAAGCGTACCATACTCCTTTGATAAAGATTATACAGTTCTAAGTGCAGGCATCGATGTAAACCTCTCAGAAGATATTGAGCTTTTACGTACCTTAAACCTCGATGGCCAAAAGCCTAGCCCCCAACAAGTAAAAGAAAGAATCCCAAGGTGGAGGAATCGCACCAATGAAGAACTGCAAGCGATTCTCGATTATCCCAAAAAGGAAAAGTTAAAATCGTTCATCCAACAATACACAAATCTCATCTTTTCCAGGTACTGCATTGTAAAAGAGGAACTTTCCTTCCAAAAAGAATTGGAAAAATCTGGCGCAAAGGTTAGAAACATAGGGACACAAGATGGCTCCTACTTAATTGATGCTACCCTGATCCTTCCGCGTTCTCAAATCTATAAAGAAGGCCCCATCTTATCCGCCTTACAGAAATTAGCAGAAGATAAGCTTCCAAATGTTTCTCCCATCCTCTTAAAGTCCGTATCTAGAATCGGTCTTTACTATATATTCTCATATCCTGCCTGCACTTTTAATGCAGAAGAGACCGATTTTGCCAGAAAAAAGGCGGAAGCATCCGTTACAGTGCAGAGGAGTAGGATACAAGCGAACGAAATTATTGTACGTGCAGGCGAAGTCATCACTCCTGCCGTGAAGTTAAAAATCGACATGATGAATCGTTATGCTACGAGAGCCAATGTCGCATCCATTGTTTCAATCTTCATCTCACAATGCGTTTTAGTTGCTATCATAGGTTTTTACCTAATCCGATACAGGCCCAATCGATTGAATGATCTATCCAGCAATTTAATCATCTTTATCACTTTATGGATTGTTATCTTTTCTGTTTATATTGTTTCAAAAACATATTATGCTAATGATATTGAATGGGCGGGTAAATATTACTTTGCTCTCTTTGTGCCAGTTGGGATGATTTGCCTACTTCTTGGATTTGTCTACGATGAGCAGCTTTCCATAGCGATAGGATTCTTTCTTTCTTTTGCTGTCTTTTTTGCCTCTCGTTATAACGCCACCTCATTTATGTTAGCATTTACTGTTGCAGTTGTGAGTGCTGTGTATGGTAGAAGTTTGAAAAAAAGGATTGATTTCTTAAAAGCAGGCATACTTTTGAGTTTTGTTCAAATCCTCATTTCAACAGCAGGATACTTGTTTGACGGAAGAGACTTTTGGACAAGCTCTCCCGAACTTAGTTTTTTTTCCAATTTAAGTAATTCTAACATCTTTCATTTGGTAATCCTTTGTTTTATCAATGGATTTGCGAGTGCGACTGCAGTTCAGTTTTTGTTGCCAATCTACGAGTATGTGTTCAATATCCCAACACGTTTCAAATTGATTGAGCTCGCAGATACTGGCCACCCTCTATTACAACAACTCTTAACCAAGGCTCCATCAACCTACACACATACCTTCATGGTGGCGGCCATGTCGGAGAGAGCCGCTCAAAATTTGAATTTGAATTGGTTATTAGTGAGAGTTGGTGTTTATTTCCATGATATTGGCAAAATTCCCAATGCTGGTTTTTTTATCGAAAACCAACACCTAATCCCGAAACCTGAGCACATTGATAAAAACAATCCATCCTTAGCTGCCAAGACAGTGATCGATCACGTATTGGATGGAATCGAAATGGCCAAGAAGGCTCGCCTTCCTAGAGAAATTATAAATTTCATTCCAGAACACCATGGTACCTCTACTATGGCCTTTTTTTATCATAAAGCACTCCAAGATTTACCAGCATCTGCCCGAAAAAATATTAAAAAATCCGATTTCCAATACCCTGGTCCGATTCCCCAATCCAAAGAGACCGCTATCGTGATGTTAGCTGATTCCTTGGAAGCGGCGTCTCGTTCATTAGATGATGTATCCTCTGAAAGTTTAGATGAACTCATCCGAAAGATTGTTAACTCAAAATTGGCAGAGAATCAATTAGATGAAAGTGGCCTTACCTTCGGTGATTTGGAAGTCATCAAAGCAAGTTTCAAAGAAGTATTGATTTCCAGTTTACACCAAAGACCAAAATACCCAAAACCTGAAGATACAAAAGCGCTTGAGGCAGCCGCTAAATCAAAACAAAAGCGATGAGTGAAAATCCGAAAGAGATTTTTCTTCAGATCTTTGATGAGACAAATTCTTCGTTTTTAGACATGCATTTAGTGCAGAAGAATGTGGAACGAATCCTTTCGAGCTTACTTCCAGAATCTTTGCATTCTGTGGACTTAGACTTGTTGTTTGTAGATGACCAAGCCATGAAACAAATCAATTCAGAAAGACGTTCCTTGGAAAAAACAACAGATGTACTTTCTTTTCCGCTCTACCAAGCTGATCTCAACATTCCACACCAACATTTGGGAGAAGTTGTGATCTCGGTTGATACCTTAAGTCGGCAAGCAGAAGAGATCGGACATAGTAAAATTGAAGAATTGTATCGTCTGCTAGTGCATGGAATCTTGCATTTGCTAGGTTATGAACATGAAACAAATGAGGCGGACGCACAAAGAATGAGAGCCAAGGAAGATGAATGTTTGGCTATGATCTTTAACTCCTAATGGCTCTCAAAAAAGAAAAAGGAATCGTTATTGAATCGATGGATTTTGGTGAGTCCGATCGAGTTTTCAGTTTGATTGGCGAAAGCCAAATCAGGCAAAAGTTTATTTCGAAAGGCATTCGCAAATCAAAACGTCGGCCCATTGCATCTACCGAACTGGGCTCACTCGTAGAGATAGACTTTTACGATGAACCAACAAAGGAATGGAAGTCGATCAAAGAAATCCATCTCCTAAATCGTTTTGACTCTACGAAGTCTTCCTACCTTGGGACACTCTCCATCATGTACTTCACAGAATACCTTTCCATGTTGTATCCAGAAGGGGAGAGCCATCCTTTTTTGTTCCAGCTTTTAGAGGGAACCCTCCAGACCCTTGAGACAGACGGCAATTTGCTAACACTCTTGCCTTTTTTTAAGTTGCGAGCTTTGGCTCATCTTGGTCATTTTCCGAGTGAGTTCTATTGTAGCTCCTGCGGTGAAGAAGTCTTACACAAAATGGCTGCCTACTTTTCCCTCGACCAGAGGGAGTTCATTTGTGGTAACTGCCATAGTCTTCCCAAAAACCAAATCCATCTGATACAGCTCATGAGGATTTTTTTGAGCAAACGATTCTCTCATCTCCAGGGTCTGTCGATAGAACCTGAGCATCTCAAGGAGCTTGACCAAATCATGAACCAATTCTTTCGCTTGGTCACGGGAAAAGAAATGAAATCTTACTTTGAATTTTACAAAAGCCTTGGAAACTCGTAATCGTGAATGCTTTTACCAAGACTCTACTCATCACAATGACTCTTTCAGTCTTCTTTGTCTCGTTCCAGTTGTTGTTGCAACTAGAGTCCAAAAAGAACAAATCGAATCCTAGCAGTCGACTTACCTATAAACGTGAAATTACAATCCGAAAAGATTCACAAAACATCCCCCAATTCCTAACAGAATACAAAAGGTATTCTTTCCTACTTTGGGAGAGAAGCCATCCAGATTCTGAAGTAAAGAAATGAAACAATGAAAATAGAAACCCTTATCAAAAATAGAGTTCTCTCATATCTAAGTACTGCTGTGCAGTCCTACATAGAAGAGGATAAACAATCGATCCAGTTAGATAGCCTTAAAATTCGTATCGAATACTCTCGGGATGAAAAGTTCGGAGATTATTCCAGTCCTTTTGCTATGGAAAATAAAAATATATTTGGAAAAGCTCCCAAAGACATTGCAGAAGGGGTGATCAAGCAGTTTGCCAATCAGCCATTTTTTTCGGAAATCAGTTTTTCTCCACCAGGGTTTATCAATTTCAGGATCGATCCCAAGATCCTTTGGTCCTACGCTAAAGAAAGTTTGGTTTCTAAAGACTATTATGCAAAAGTAGAAAATAGAAAAAAAATAAACTTAGAATTTGTTTCGGCAAATCCAACAGGACCTATGAACATAGTGTCCGCTAGATCCGCAGCTTACGGAGACGCGCTGGGAAATTTACTTTCAAGCCTAGGACATTCTGTTCACAAGGAATTCTATGTGAATGACTATGGCAACCAAGTAAATCTTTTAGGAGTTGCCGTGCTCCTTAGATACCAAGAACAGAAAGGCATTCCTTTGGTTTTCCAAGAGGAAGATGATGGGCGAAACCTTTTTGATCTGATTGAATTAAATGTACTCCCAAAAGAAAGTTATAGGGGAGAGTACATTAAAGAGATTGCAATTACATTTGGAAAGGTCGAAACAAACAAAGCACACTTAGAGTCACTGATCTCTGCAAAAGATTGGCAAAGAGCGATATCACTTTTATCAGATTATGCCGTCGAATACAATCTAAAACAACAGAAAGAGGACCTTTCCCTATTTGGAGTGCAATTTGATGAGTTCTTTCGAGAGAGTAGTTTGCATACATCTGGCGAGGTAAACAAAGTTCCAGAAAGATTGAAAAGGGAAGACCTTTCCGAGGAACAAGGAAAATTACTCTTTCTTTCGACACATTATCAGGATGATAAAGATAGAGTGATCCGCAGAGAAGATGGAAGGCCGACCTACCTAATGGCAGATATTGCCTACCATCTCAAAAAATATGAAAGAGGTTTCGAGGAGCTCATTGATATTTGGGGACCTGACCATTATGGCTATATCGCCAGATTGAAAGGTTCCATGGTCTCTGCAGGGAAAACACCAGACAGCTTTAATGTTTTGATCGCTCAACAAGTTAATTTAATTGAAAACAAAGAAAAGGTAAAGATGAGCAAACGTTTGGGGATCTTCCAAACAATGAGGGATTTGTTATCCTATCTTGGAAAAAGTGCCAGTGATGTTGGACGCTATTTTTTTCTAATGAGATCGGCAGATGCTCCTCTCGATTTTGATTTGGATTTAGCAAAAGACGAATCAGACAAAAATCCCGTATTTTACATTCAATATGCCCATGCAAGGATTTCATCCATATTTAGGGAATTAGGTGAGGCTAGTCTTCTCGACGTTCCTGTAGACTTTAATACATGGGGAAAACAAGAGGATAGAATACGACTTTTATTTTGGGTCAGTCGATTTTCAGAAGAAGTCTATGATTCCGCCTTAACACGTGAGCCTCACCGCCTAACAAATTACCTACAATCCCTAAGCAAATCCTTTACCCGTTTTTATGGCCAAAAAGAAAATCGAATCAAAGAAAAGACGGGAGAGGAAAGAGAGAGTTTACTTTTGCTATGTAAAATGGTACAAAACGTTCTAAAAGAAGGATTAACCATTTTAGGTATATCTGCTCCCGACCAAATGTCCAAAAGTGAGCCAAATGTATGAAACCAATCGTTACCATACTCTCCACTGGTTCAGAATTGACAGCTGGCAGGAGCATTGATACCAATTCTGGTTGGATAGCCGTGCAACTTGGGGAACTGGGTTGGAAGGTTAACCGTTTTGTCGTCATGCCAGATGATCCAAGGATCATATTGTCTGAGTTGAAAGCCTTACAGTTGCAGGCCAAAGAAAATCCAGACGTTCCATCCCTTGTGATCATGACAGGCGGTCTTGGGGCTACTGAGGATGATTATACCCTTCAGTGTGCCTTAGAACTGAGTGGCCAGAAAATGGTGATCAATGAAAAAGCAAACATACGTTTGAAGTCATTGTATGCTGCAAGGGGTAAATCCTATACCGATATTTTACCCACTGTTATGCGCCAAATACATTATCCAGAAAATAGTTATGTTTTAGAGAATGGTTCTGGATTGGCTGTGGGCTTTGTTTTGAATCTTTCTGAGAATGCTTACTTAGCCTGTATGCCAGGCGTACCCACAGAAATGAAGGATATGTATAAAAAGAGACTCCTACCTTTTTTAAAACGGACTTTTGAAAAAGGAGAGCTTTACCAGAAAAATCGCTGGATCTGGGGAATCGGAGAATCCCTTTTCCAGGCTGAATTTATATCCAAACAGAAAGACTTATTAGATGCTGGCATGGAATGGGGAGTCACTGCACAGAAGGGCTTTATCAAAGCGATCTTTCAGGCAGAGCGTGAGGATCTCGTTGACCAAGCCATAGCTAGGTTAAAGGATGCATACCCTAACCAAAATACGGAAGATGTATTTTCTTTTCTACATGAAACTCTCAGACTAAACAAACAAACAATCTCCGTAGCAGAAAGTTGCACAGGAGGTTTGTTAGGTGGAAAAATCACGGATGTGCCTGGTTCCAGTGCCTATTTTTTGGGTGGCCACCTGGTATATTCCAATGAGCAAAAAATTAATTTACTCGGTGTATCGGCTGATTTGATCGGAAAGTTTGGAGCTGTCAGCGAAGAAGTCTGCAAAGCAATGTTAGTAGGACTGGAAAAAAGTATCCCTTCAGATTTTCAATTGGCCATTACGGGCATAGCTGGTCCAGAGGGTGGATCGGAGGACAAGCCGGTAGGTACGATTTGGATTGGACGGAAAAGAAAAGGTTCTGATCCAGAGGCCTTTTTGTACCAAATGCCTGGGAACAGAGAAATGGTACGAGAGAGTGCAGTGAATACGGCCCTCTATTTGTTGAGTAAACTTTTAAAGTAAGGGGATATATGCAGATCATCTTCAATACACTCATCTTTTCGGTATTATTCTTTTTTCTTTGGGATGTCGAATACAGCATGGTTCCGTCCATTCGCGAGACTTGGGTTTGGAATAAAGAAGGAGCTTTTGGAACAGCCTCACCAAAGCTTGGAGAAGTACCTACCCAAACCTTGAACGGTTATAAGATAGGTGATAAGTTCTATTCATTCTCTCTTGGAAAATCTTCGCAGTATACTGATCCGAACTTTGTTGATTTTGCTTTGCTCGGAAAAGGTTACATTGAATACCAAAAGATTGGTGATTCTGTGAACTTTTTCTCTGAAAAGGGAGAACTCTTTTGGAACAAAGATATCAATTCCTATCCTCGGTCTGGATATTTTGCATCTCCCGTATTGTACCTATCAGGTGATAATAATACTGTATTTCTCATGGATGTGAGTGGTAACAAATTAGGAAAAGGTGCTCTCCACGGAAGGTTTTTAACCGATTACGATTTTGATAAAAAAGGCAATGGAGCCATCGTATTATTTTCTGGGGGAGAACTCTACCGAGTGGACGAAAAGGGAAACACTCTTTTTGAGAAAGATCTCTCCTCCGAAAAACCAGGAGCATTTTTTAAAAGTATTTCACTATCACCTAACGGAAAGTTGGCATTGATACACTTTTCCCTGAATCAAAAAGATTTTTTTGGATTGCTTGATGAAACAGGTGAGCTAGAGGAAGAATGGGAAATCCAAAACGTTTATACGCATAAACTATACTTTGCCATCAATGATAAGGCAAAATTATTAGTCAATTTTCCTGATAAATTAAGTTTCCAAGAGAAAGAAACTTTACTATGGGAGATCCCCAAACAGAAAAAAGGTGGTGTTTACCAAGTTTCATTTGTCTATGCTGGCGGATTTGTATACAATTTAGAAAATGAAATTGTCTTTTTGGACGAGAACGGAATCGAATTGAATCGAAAATCTATCCCTTTGGATGAAACTCCGATACGACTCTTCCCAGGTAAAGCGGAGAATGTTTTTTATTTGGAAACGAAGAAGGATATATACCAGTTTAGATACTTTCCTTAGTATTGATTTCATAGATAGAGAGTGCTTTGAATCCCGACCTACCTTCACGATTCACCATAGCAATGGTTTCTGTGCACTTCCCAGGTTCTATGTTGAATATCAATTGGTCCGATATTTCACGGCAGATGTAGAGGCCACGACCATGGCTATCACCCAATCCTTTGGGAAAGCCAGTCGATTCATCCACACTTATATGGCGATCCAACCGATGTAAAATCTCTTCCTTACGAAGGCTACCAAATTGGTCTCTGACAACGATAAAGAGTGTGGTATCTGTTGAACCATAGCCAATTGTAAAATAATCATCTTTTGATAACTCAATATTATCTACGGCTACTACCATATCGTGGGATGGAATTTCGAATTGGTATTTGTATTCTCCCTCGCTTGTTCTTGGTGCACGTATCATGGCATTAGAGGTTAGTTCTTCAAGAACTTGTTGGATCGCTTTAGGTGCTCCCAGCTGAATCAGATACTTGGATATTTTACCACAGAGGATGGATCGATCTTGGTCTGAAGTGATTTGTTTGTAGATGACGCCATTTTTGGGAGCATCTTCAAACTCAGTGTTTACATTATCTTTTTTGATTATAAATTCGGAACCAAAGTACTTCTCAACACCAAAGATATCATTGCTAAGTAACTTATCTACCATAACCTCTATGAGGTGAATGTCTAAAAAAGAATATTTAGGAATGATATTCCATATATTTAGCTCTTTGGCATAATGAATATAGTCATTGATATTATATGCAGTCATCAAAGAGTAAATGGTATTTGGATAGTTTGTTTGAATATGCTTTACAATATCAATGCCTGACTTACCAGGTAGTCTAATATCTGTAATGGTTAGATCAATTTTTTCGTTTTGTAAAATAGTCATTGCTTCATCAAAATTTTCTGCACCAAAAACGCGGTACTTGTTTGATAGAAGGTCAATGATTGCCTCTCGGATGGAATGAATATCTTCAACGATTAGAAGTGATTTTTGCATCAGGCTGTGACTCCTTCTGTCGAATCCAGAACTGGAAAAGAGATTTTAAATCTAGTTTTGTTATCGGAGGACTTTACGCTGATATTCCCTTCATGTTCCTTTACGATAGAGTGACAAATCGAAAGTCCCAATCCTGTCCCCGTACCAGATTTGTTGTTCGTAAAGAATGGATCAAAAATTTTATGGATGATGGAATCGGGAATTCCACCTGCATCATCTTCCACGATGATATGTATCATATTTTTCGTTTTTCGAATGCTCACATTGATTTCACCAGCTCGGTAATCAAATGCCTGGAGAGAGTTGCGAAATAGGTTCATAAATAAACGTTCCATTTTGGCAGGGTGGAACGGGAATTGATAGTCATTGTCATAATCTATCTTCCAGAGTATGTTTTTGCTCAAATGAGGGTACAGTCTTGCAATCGTATCCTTTGCCCTATGAATCGTTTCTGCTATATTCCCAAGTGTAACTTTTACTTTTTCGGATTTTGCAAAGGAGATGATGTCAGATACTATCATGGCTGCCCGTGCCGTATCATTCTTAATCATTTCCAATCGTTTTTCGATTTGTTCTGGGTTTGCGGTTTTCCAACTTGATGCCAAATTTTGAAGAGTTAAACTAATGCCTGTCAGTGGATTGTTTAATTCGTGTGCAATACCAGAGACCAAGATACCTAAGGAAGCTAGGTTCCGCATTCGGAAAGATTCTTCTTCCTTTTCCTTCTGTTTGGTGACATCTGATATCTTCTCAACAATCCAAAACTCACCTTCATTTTTTGGATAGGGGTAAAATTCTATATTTAAAGTTTGTTTTTTTTCCTGAGTGCGAATAAAGATTTCCCGAGAAGTTTGTTTTTTTTCTTTTACCTGCATCTTACTGTAGGGACAATAGGGGCAAATTTCACTCTTTTGGTAGAGTACTTCGAAACATTTTCTGTTTAAAATCTTTTCAAATTCAAATATTTTTACAAAATCTATTGTGGCTAGATTTGCTCTTTGGATGTTGAAATTGGAATCAATGAGAACAATGGGATCCTGCACTACATCATAAATAGCCTCTAGCTCTCTCGCTTTCTCTGTGATCTGCTCCACTGTAGTCTCTGAATTATTGGGAGAATTCATAGAATCAATATTTCAGTGAACCATCTAACTGTTTGAAAATTCGATTTTGTTTTTTAGAACTTTGCTCTTTCTGTAACAGCCGAATGGAATACAATTGTGATTGGAAATCTTGTAAAATTTTAATGTAAAAATCTCGTTTGAAATCAGTCCTTTCTGATTTAAATGAATCATTTGTAAGGTCAGATAGTAACATCTGCTCCTCTCCCTCGATACTCGAGAAAAGAATCTTTAGGTCATTGGTTTCTTCATCCAGAGGGGTATTTTCGATTAAGATAGTTTTAGTTTTTTGTTGGATTTGTGTGTCTTCGGAAATTATGCGAATCTCTACTTTACTCAACGTATTTCCAGTAAATTCTAAGGTGATGGATTTCTCTTCGGATGTTTTGACTCGGCCCTTGTGGTTTGGATCAGTATCTATGAAGAATTTTTTGAGTGTAAATCCTTGTCGATTTGGGTACTTCCCAAGGAAAGTAAAGACCGTATTGCTTGGTAGATTGGAAACAGTTTGTACGGAAAGGAGGTCTCGATGCCTAGCCAATTCATTGTATAGGAAGAGGATTTCTTTGTCTAATGACTTTTCTTTCGACGAAGTAGCTGTCTCTCCTGAAAGAGAAACAACTACGAATAGAAATAGAGAACTAAGGTGTGCTAGATGGGGTCGTTTCAGGGCTTCTTTCATTGTCTGCCGGTACTTCGATGCTTGGTTCTGAATCAGGGAGTAGAACCTCATCCTTCTTTGCAAATAAAAAAGAGAGCGTGAGTGAAAGTATTATGAACAAAATGGCCGCAACCCTTGTCGTTTTGGTCATAACATCCGCGGTGGATGCTCCAAACACTGACTGGCTAGCTGTTGAACCACCTAACATTCCGGCTGAGCCGCCTTTGCCTGTTTGAATCATCACTAAAAGTATCAAAAACAATGATACCAAAATGAAAAGAGTAAGAATTGTTCCGATTAAAAATCCCATAAAAAATCCTTTATTTTATCAATCCTAAAAATGAGTCCAATTTTTGGCTAGCTCCACCAACCAAACCACCATCAATGTTGGGTTTGGAAAGAAGAGAAGCAATGTTGTCTGGCTTAACCGAACCACCATATAAAATCTGAATGGATTCAGCTATCGTTTGCGCACCTACAAACAAAGAAGAAATTTCCTTTCGTATGTAGGCATGTGCTTCTTCAGCTTGCTCGGGGCTTGCCACTTTTCCCGTACCAATTGCCCAAACGGGTTCATATGCTATGACTAAATGTTTGAACTGGTCACTAGGAACTCCAAAGAGTCCTTTTTTGATCTGCTCACTCAGCACGGAAAAGGTTTGGTTTGATTCCCTTTCTGCTAAGGTTTCACCAACACAATACACAACCTGGATCCCACGTGAAAGAAAGTACTTAATCTTTTGGTTGCAAATCTCATTGCTTTCTCCCAAAAATTGGCGGCGTTCACTGTGTCCGACTAAAATCAATTGGATGCCAATCTCTTCTAATTGGTCAGGAGAAATTTCGCCCGTCATGGCAGTGAGAGAGCTAGGGTAGGCATTTTGAGCTCCTACTTTTACCTTACTGCCTTCCAAGATTTCACTGACAGAGAGGAGGTGGCTTGCACTAGGAAAAACCATCACATCTATATGGTTAGGTGTCGAAAGGTTTCGGAGGCCAAGAGCAATTTGTTTGGCTTCTGAAAGTTTTAGATTCATTTTCCAATTTCCAGCGATGATTTTTCTTCTCATGTTATCCCTCTTCTTTGGCGATCAAACAGGCAACACCTGGTAGAGTTTTGCCTTCTAAAAATTCTAAGGAGGCACCGCCACCCGTTGATATGTGAGTGATCTTATCAGCAACACCTGCTTTATTGATGGCAGCAATCGAGTCGCCTCCACCTACAACGGACTTAGCCTTTGATTTGCTGATGGCCTTTGCAACTTCAATCGTGCCTTTTGCAAATTTATCCATTTCAAACACACCCATGGGACCGTTCCAAAGGATAGTCTTTGCGTTTTTGATGACTTTTGCATAGGAATCAATGGTTTTGGGTCCAATGTCCATTCCCATCCATCCATCCAAAATCCCCATCTTGTCTACAGTCTTTGATTTTGCATTTGCGTCAAACTGGTCAGCAATGATATGGTCCACAGGTATTTGTAAGTCAATGCCTTGCACACCTGCTCGGTCTATGATTTGGAATGCTTCACTTTCAAAATCCTTTTCGAAAAGGGATTTTCCAATGGGGACAGCCCGAGATCTTAAAAATGTGTAAGCCATGCCACCGCCAATGAGTAGGTGGTCAACTTTATCGATGAGATTTTTTAGGATGGCAATCTTCGAAGACACTTTTGAGCCACCAATGATAGCGACAAATGGTCGCTCTGGTCTCATCACAAGACCACCTAACATTTCGATCTCTTTTCTCATAAGAAGTCCGGCAAAAGCCGGAAGAATGTGTGCAATCCCTTCTGTGGAAGCATGCGCTCTATGAGCAGCACCAAAGGCATCATTTATGTAAACATCTGCAAGCTCCGCAAGTTGTTTACAAAAGCTTTTTTCGTTTTCCTCTTCTTCTTTGTGGAATCGAAGGTTTTCAATGAGTAAAATTTCGCCTTCCGCCAAAGCTTTGCTAGCCGAGACAACCTCGGAACCAACGACCTTTTCAATGAAACTAACTTTCGCTTTTGTGAGTTTTTGGAAGGCTTCGTATACAGGTTTCATACTGTATTTGGGCTCTGGTCCCCCTTTCGGTCTGCCTAAATGGCTCCCAATCACGAGTTTCGCTCCTTTTGAGAGCAAAAGGTCTATTGTTGGTAAGGTTTTTTCGATACGAGTTGTATCGGTTACTTTTCCGTCTTCTACGGGGACATTGAAGTCCACGCGTAGAAAGATGCGTTTGCCATGAAAGTTTTGGTCTTCAATCCGAGGAAGTTTCATCTTAGCCTTTTTTTGACATATAACGAACTAAATCCAGAACTCGGTTGGAATAACCCATTTCATTGTCATACCAAGATACCAATTTGAAAAAAGTGCTATTGAGTTCGATGCAAGCATCAGCATCAAAGATAGAAGAACGAGTATCTCCTAAGAAATCATTGGAAACAACCATCTCTTCCGTGTAGCCAAGGATGCCCTTCATGGAACCTTCACTTGCTTCTTTCATTTTCTTTTTGATTTCAGCTAAACTAGTTGGCTTTTCAGTGCGAACAGTTAGATCCACAACGGAAACATCCGGAGTTGGCACACGAAATGACATACCTGTTAACTTACCATTGACTTCTGGTATACAGAGTCCTACTGCTTTGGCAGCACCAGTCGAAGCTGGGATGATATTTTGTGAGGCACCGCGACCTCCTCGGAAGTCTTTTTTGCTAGGACCATCGACTGTCGGTTGTGTGGCGGTCATTGCATGGATAGTGGTCATAAGGCCTTCTACGATTCCAAAATTGTCGAGCACCACTTTCGTAATGGGAGCAAGGCAGTTGGTGGTACAGGATGCATTGGAAACCACATGGTCAGCGGACGGATTGTATTTTTCATGATTGACTCCCATAACGAAGGTAGGGATGTCTTTGTCTTTTGCAGGTGCTGAGATCACAACTTTTTTGGCACCAGCCTTCAAGTGTTTTTCTGCACCGACTCTATCCGTAAAATGGCCAGTAGATTCGATGACAAAGTCAACACCTAAGTCCTTCCAGGGAAGCTTTTCAGGGTCTCTTTCTGCGAAGGTTTTCACCTTTTTTCCATCGATGATGATTTCGTTTTCCGAGAAACTAACGTCACCGTCAAATCGACCGTGTGTAGAATCATATTTAAATAGATAAGACAGGTTGTCTGGGGTCACGAGGTCATTGATGGCCACGAATTCTAAATTTGGGTCTTTGATCCCTGAGCGAAGCACAAGTCGTCCAATGCGACCGAAGCCGTTGATTGCGATTTTTACCATGAGAGACTCCTAAAGGTCAATTCTAGAGGTTTTTCTGTATTGTATTTACAAAGTCTAGGAAGGAAGCCCTCTGTCACTCACTTTACGACAAAGCCGACTTGGGCACTTTCGATAGGGAGGCAAAGTCCTCCTCCGAGAGCCCCAGATCCATAGCTTTTTGGAAAATGCTTTCTAATCCCTCGGAAAGGGGTAGGGAAAGCCTTTCTTCGGAAGCAAGGTGCAAAGCATGTTCCACATCCTTGTGCATATTTTTAAGGGAGAAATGAGGCTCGAAATCCCCACTTTGGATTTGAGAAAATTTAAATTGGAATAGGGCTGAGTGGGCAGCGGATTGGCTGAGAATCGTTTGGTAGGTAGGCCAGCTAATCCCGGCATGTTTTGCCAGCTCCCATCCTTCTAGATACACTTGTAAGAGGCCAGCTTGTGTGAGGTTCAATGCTAACTTTGCTTTTTGTCCAAAGCCTACAGGACCACAATGTACGACTGCCTTGGATGTGTTTTTGTAAAAAAAAGAAAGATCATTGATCTGCTTCTCTTCACCACCAAACATAAATAAAATCTGTCCATCTCTGGCGGCAAGTTTACTTCCCGTCATTGGCGAGTCAGCGAATTCAATGTTTTGTTTGTTTGCTTCATCAAACATACGTTTTGTGATTTCGGGAGAACTTGTCCCTGTATCTAAAATGAATTTTGGAGATTTTTGGAGTGAATGTAAAAAATGTTCCCAAACAACTTCATCCCTTGTCAGACAAAGTATAGAAAGGTCAGAATGCATTGGCAAATCTGCCCATTCATTGCTTATCTTTAGGTTTGGGTGCTCGTTCCACTGCCCGATTGGTTCTTTGGAACGACGCAGCTTTTCTGGGTTTCTCGCAAAGACATATACTTTGTGTCCTGCTTGCAAACTTCGGTAAGCCATGCCTTGTCCCATGATCCCACCGCCGATGATACAGATTTCTTTCATACATTTGTGATGGAGTCTTTAGGCAAAAAGGAAAGCGAATAATGATTCCAGTATGGAAATTCATTCGAATTTTATCTGTCCAAGAGTTGTTTTGATGGGCTGGGCCTTAGGAAAAGTAGTTGGAGGGATGAGTGAAAACAAAAGAGAGTGTTTACACCATCGTATGGCTCATTCCTTCGCAGCGCTTCGGGATCTCTTTTCCATTTCGGAATTTAGGAGCCCACAGAAAGAGGCCATAGACCATTGTTTGGCAAAAAAATCGAGTTTAGTCCTCATGCCAACGGGTTCGGGAAAATCCCTTTGTTTCCAAATCCCTGCCTTTATGAACCCAGGTTTAAGCATTGTTGTGAGCCCTCTCATTGCACTGATGGTAGACCAAGTCTACTCTTTACAGAAACGAAATTTAGAGGCAGATGCCTTACATAGTGCACAGACCTCAGAGGAGAGGAACAAAGTAAACCGCAGACTGGCAGACAGAAAAATGCAACTTCTCTATGTGAGCCCTGAACGGTTTCGAAAAAAAGAATTTTGGGATCTCCTCGGGGACACAAAGGTAAACTTCTTTTTCATAGACGAAGCTCATTGTATGAGCCAGTGGGGTCACGACTTTCGGCCCGACTATGCAAAGTTAGGAGAAGTGCGGATTCGGTTGGGCAATCCTCCTATGATGGCTTTGACAGCAACTGCAAGTCCTGTCGTGCAATCAGAAATCAAAGAGCTACTTGGTTGGAACCCAATGGAGGACCTTGTTTTCGACGGAGGTATTGAACGTAACAATTTAACTTTGAGAGTAAGGTCATTTGTTGATCCGAGACAAAAAGAAAATTATTTACTTAAGGTATTAGAGAAGCAGGTCAATGGACCGACCATAGTTTACTTTAATTTGATTGAATCTCTAGAGTCTTTTTCCAACATCCTAAAATCCAATGCGATGCCACATGCAACATATCATGGGAAAAAACAAGCACATGAAAAACAGAGTGTACAGAAAAGATTCCAGAGCCAAGAAATTTCCCTCCTATTGGCAACCAATGCATTTGGAATGGGGATTGACCTTCCCAATATAAGGAGAGTTATCCATGCAGAAATGCCTCTGCAATTGGAGTCTTATTTCCAGGAAGTAGGTAGGGCGGGTCGAGATGGTTTAGTATCTGAATGTATTTTATGTTATACGGAGTCAGACTTGGCTGTTCTTTTAGATTTTGTAGAATGGCAAAATCCAAACCTCAAAATGATGAAACGAGTCTATTCACTCCTAGAAACCAAAAAAGAAGAGCTTCCCTCCTATACATATAAAGACATACAAAAGTTGGTTGGACTGAGAGGAGACCATAGATTGCAAACCGTATTAAATCTTTTGCTTCATTATGGGTTTATAGAAGGAAGTTTGGAAAGAGGCAATCTTTGTTTAGTCCAAGAATTTGATGTCTCCCACTTTCGTCCCGAGGTATTTGAGCAAAAAAAGGAAAGGGCTTTGTGGCGGCTACAACAAATGCTCCTCTATGTCAAAACAGAACACTGTCGTCTACAAAGTATATACCAGTACTTTGGCAAGGAAAGTGAGCCCTGTGGTCTTTGTGACGTTTGTAAAAAAAATACAGAAAAAAAGGATTAGCTTCGGATCACCAAACCTTTCCTACAATCAAATCCTCGGAAATAGTTCCAATGTCTCTAGAATCTACCCCAATCTCCCGATTGTCTGCCAATACAAATACATGACGAGCGGGAACGAACACTTTGTCCATATGATCTGTATCACTTTTTCCTTTTGGTAAAATTGGCAGGTTTGTTTCCTTGGGCTCCGGAAAGAGACTAGGATTTACTAATTCGCCATTGCGAAATGCTTTTCTATTTTGGATTTCAATGGCATCAGAGCCTTTTCCAAGAATCCGAGCTAGGATAAACTGACGGGAGTCCTTTGGAGAACGTATGAGAACCACATCACCCACAAGAAGATTTTTTTTCCGAAAGATGCGATTGATATAAACTGTGTCATCTTTTGCAAATGTTGGTGCCATAAAATCATTGGTAATCTTTAAGGGTGTAAACACATATAACTTTACAAGTTGGATAAGGATAAGAGATACACCAAGTGGGATTCCAATCTGAAAGGCTCTATCTTTCCAACTGATTTTCTGTTTGGATCTAGACATGGAAGTAATTGATTTCCTTCTTTAGATTTTCGGCAAGATAATTCATGGACTGAGCGTTCTCTTTTACCCCTTCACTTGACATCGCAGTATTTTGGGCATGGTTATTGATTTCGGCAATGGATCGGTTGATTTCTAACATGGCTGTTTTTTGTTCTTCCGTAGCCTCTTTGATCATATCTGAAAGTTCTTGGATGACTTTCACACCTTCATTAACTTCTTGGTTTGTATCGATTTGCCTTTGCACTATGCCCCTCATATTTTGGGTCATTTGGTAGATCTGGTTCACACCTGAAATCGTTTTGGATAAAGTGTCTATGGAATGGTCGATCTTTTCTTGGCCAACATTGATTTCCTTCTCGTTTTGCTCAATGAGTGATTCTATGTCTTCGATAGACCTGGCTGTTTTGTCAGCCAGTTTTGAAATTTCATCGGCTACTACGGCAAATCCTCTTCCGCTTGCACCCGCCCGTGCTGCCTCTATCGCAGCATTTAGCGCAAGTAAGTTGATTTGCTCGGATATAGTATGGA
The DNA here is from genome assembly GCF_003114855.1 of Leptospira ryugenii. Taxonomy (NCBI): domain Bacteria; kingdom Pseudomonadati; phylum Spirochaetota; class Leptospiria; order Leptospirales; family Leptospiraceae; genus Leptospira; species Leptospira ryugenii. The sequence continues at coordinate 140,219 of NZ_BFBB01000002.1, forward strand.
TGATTTCAATAACTGAACTCATTTCACCAGAAGACTCTGAAATTTTATCCATAGATCGTTTCATTTCTTTCAGAGAAGCTTCACCTAATTTGGATTCATCGGTTATTTCTCTGACTTTTGTATCTGCTTTGGAAAAATTTTGATCAATGTCTCGGACTGCAGAATTCAATTCTTCCATCTTTCTTTGCAAGGATTGCAAAGTAGAGGATTGTGTATCGGCTCTCATGGCAATGTTTTCAACACCTGCTGTGATTTCTTCTACGGATGCTGAAATCTCTTCTGATCCAGCTGCTTGGCTTTGCGCTGCATCGGAAAGGAGGATCATAGATTCTAAGATTTCGTTACCTGAGTTTCCTAAGGCAAGGGCACTATCCTGCGTTTGAGTGAGAATAGATTTTAATTTTTTTTGGAACTGAGAGAGAGCCTCTGCCATGATACCGATTTCATCACGGCTAGTGCTTTCAAAAGCTGTTTTTAGATTCCCGACTGCCATTTCAGAGATCCTAGTTTTCATATGTTTCAAGGGCGAAAGTTTGGATTCGATGACAAGGATTGTGATGATACCAATCACGATCAAACTAAACAAAGAAATGATCAGAGTGCTATATAAAGTTTTGATTTGCTTTTCAAAGAGTTCTAGGATTTCAAAATGAGAATAGATATAGTAAAGAAACTCTGTATTGTGCACATAGGCATACTTTCTGGGGTGTTCATCAATGTGGATATGATAAATTTCAAAAGCTGATTCGGAACCAAACAATTGTTTTAGATATGGGTTTTCTTTGGCTGATTTGCCAATTTCAGTTTTTTGAGATGAATACAATACGGTTCCATCCTCATCTAATAAGGTAGCCGTGCCTTCGATGCCAATGTGAATATTGCTCAAGATAAACTTTCCTAGTCTTTCGATATTTAAAAATCCTCCCACAAATCCTCTGAAAGTTTCTCCTTCGTAAACAGGTAAGGTGTAAGGCGATATCATTTCACCGGAAAGAGGAGAGACAAAGCTTTGGTGTCTTTGTGGACCAGATTTTGCAACACTGATATCTCGAATTGCAAACACATCCTGTTTGTTTGAGAAGGGATAATTTTTTGTAGAGATAAAAATCCCTTTTTCTGGGTAATAATAGAACAGGGCCTCTGTCGAAGAATGGTTGGAGTTAACGTAAATATCTTCTAAAACTTTTTTGATATCGTTTTCATTTTTGGAGAAAATCGGTTTTGTTAATTCATTTGTTTCAAATAAACTTTTTGTCAAAGAATCCCGAAAGCTGACCAAGGTTAATCTTAAAACTGACTCAGAACCCAATGTACTTTCCTTCATACTTTGGTCGATTAAGGCGGATTCATTTTTGAAATTCAATCGATAGTTGATCACAAAGATCAACATAATGGCAAAGAGAAACGCAACTACGGTTTGGCTTGCTAACTTTTTAGAGAGACTTTCTCGGATCATCTCTGATGAAAAATCTGCAAATATTTCCTGGAAGAGTTGGATAATATTGAATTTTTTGAAAGCGTGGTCGGCAAAAATGAAAATAAAGAGAAGTGAAATTGAATTTGCAAGCAACAATACAACAAAAATTTCACTGAGTAAAATATAGTTCAACTTTCCAGTAAAGAGAAACAAAGAAAAGGCAAATACTGAAAACCCGATCGCATAACGAAGGATAAAATCTAAGCATGTTAAGCTTGTGAAATGTTTAATCCAAAACAAGGCTTTTTTTTGGGTAGTTTCACTTACCGTCCCATTTTGGTTTCGTTCGTTTTCGTAGCGAAAGAGAGTCCCAAAACGCAAAAAAGCAAAAAGTCCTAATCCGAGTGTAACAACAAGGAAGGAGAAAAGAGCGCTAAGGAGGATAGGTAGGCCCTCTCCCTCTTTGCGATCGGTAAAGTTGTAAACATAAAGAATGATGATAGGAACCAATCCAAAAAGGTTGAAGAGTTCGACTCGCAATAAAAAATAACGAAGGAAGGAGCGAATTTTCATAGTCTTAGATTTTGAGATCGCTCTCATAATGCAATTTCAAAATTATGCGGAAAGGTCCTGGAGAAGGATTCGTAGAATGAGTCTAAATCATAGCCAGATGAAAGATCCCCTTGTCCTGAAAAACATCCAAGGTAAAATCAAAAACCTAGGTTCCGTTCCTGGCTGTTACCTCTGGAAAAATGAGAGGGGAGATGTCATTTATGTTGGTAAGGCGATCAAATTGGAATCGCGGGTCAGGTCCTATTTAAACCCCCGCCACCCGGATAAAAAAACAAGAGCTCTCTATATTGAAATCCAGGATCTAGATTGGATTGTAACCACAACCGAAGCGGAAGCTCTCATCCTGGAAGCAACACTCATAAAAAAATACAGCCCTAAGTTTAACGTAAGGCTGAAAGACGACAAACGCTACCCGTTTATTTGCGTATCCACTAGTGAAGCCTTTCCCATGGTCTTTTTAACAAGAAAGGTGAAGGACAATGGGGATGCCTATTTTGGTCCCTTTACAGATGTTAAAGCAGCTAGAGATGCTTTAGAATTGATCCATAGAATTTTCCCTGTTCGCAAAACGAAGTTAAATTTACCTCTTCCGAAACCGCAAAGGCCTTGCCTCAATTTCCATATGCACCGCTGTTTAGGGCCTTGCCAAGGTAATGTCAGTCGAGAGGTGTATGGAGAGCTCATTTCGGAAATTCTGAGCTTTTTGGAGGGAAAAAAGGAAGGCCTTGTCCAGAGATTAAAACAAAATATGTTGGCTGCTTCTGAAAAAATGGAGTATGAACGGGCAGGATTTCTAAAAAAGAGAATTGATCAGATTAACCAAATTAGAGAGAAGCAAACTGTTGTTAGTTTAGATGGAGGGGACGAGGATATCATTGCCTTCGCTCGTAGAGAGGATGAAGGGCAGGTCATTATCCTAGAAGTTAGGGGAGGGCGTTTGGAAGGGAAAAAATCCTTTCCGATCACTGGACTTGCTTATAGCACCGAAGAAGAAATCATCCAAGCATTCCTACGCGATTATTATTTGCGGGTAAGTACCATTCCCTCTTTGATCATTCTCCCACCTCAGGCAAAAGGCAATTACGATGCCGTTCTTTCTGCTATACAAGAACATTCGAATCTACTACCCAAGCTTAAATTTCCAGAAGCAGGACAGAAGAGGTCACTCCTTCGCCTAGCTGAGAAAAATGCCGAACTTTCACTCACGGAAAGGATCCTTGCAACCAAACTTAGAGACCAAACCAATGCCCTTAAGGAAATTCAAACTAATCTGAAACTTCCGCAATTGCCCAGAGTTATCGAATGTTATGATATCTCTCATTTCCAAGGCAGTTCACCAGTGGCAAGTGGTGTGATGTTTGTAGAAGGAAAACCCTATAAGGCTGGTTACCGTCATTATAAAATCCGTGGCTATGAGGGGATCAATGATCCAGGTATGATGCACGAAGTGATCGCTAGGAGACTCTCCCATCTCATCAATGAAGATGAGCCCTTACCAGATTTGATTGTCATTGATGGGGGCCCCACGCAATTGACAAGAGCCGCAGAAGCCGCAAATGCACTAGACCTTGGTGATCTACCTATGATTGGACTTGCGAAAAAACGCGAAGAGATCTTTTTTCCAGGGGACAATGATCCTTATACTTTTGATATACACTCTCCTATGATGAGATTGATACGTTCTGTACGGGATGAAGCGCACCGATTCGGGGTAAATTACCATCGATTGCTACGAAAGAAGAAAACTCTACAATCTATCTTGGATGAGATTCCCGATGTAGGCAATGTGAGAAAAAAACAGATTCTAAAATTTTTTCAGGCCAAGAAAAAAGTCCAAGATGCATCCTTAGCTGAGTTAAAATTAGTTCCAGGAATTGGGACTACTCTTGCAGAGCGAATTTTTGAAAAGATTCAGGAGATCAAAACAAAGAGCCAAATAAAAGTCTGAACCTCCTCTAAATTTTTAGTTACCATTTACTTGTAAGCCAACCTTTCTTTGCAGTGAAAGGCATTCTCCTCATCATTTTGGTTTTACTTTCTTGTCGACCGAGCTCCCAAGCAGATCTGAGTGCTTATTTGCGATTGGCAGAGTTTCCACAGGATCCGAAATTTCAATTTGAATATGGAAACATTTCCGAACCAAATGAACGCAAAGGTCGCATCCAGAGGATCTCAAACCAACAGACCTGTTTGTATTCTATGCCATCCCCATTTTTTGAATCTGAACTGGGTGGTAAGTTTAGCATCTGTTTTGTTACGACTGAAGAAGAATTCAATAGTCTTGTCTCTGCCTTTCAAAAACTAGACGGCTTAGCTACTGAGAGTAGCATAATTTCTATCCAAAATGCAAAATGGTCACTTTCCGAAATCAAACAATCCCAGTGGAAAAAAGAAATGGCAGACCGAGAGTTATTTCTTTCTTGGCAAGCACGTGAGTCTTCGCATGGACTTGTTTCCTATGAACGATATACAATTCCCAAAGCAGAGTTTTACCAATGGCAAGACAAGCGCTGTGATCTCCTCTTCCCAAGTTATGTTCTAAATCGTTCCCAAAGTACAAACCGTTTCCTTAGATTCCAGTTTTCCTGTGCGGAAAGTTTTCCAATAGAAGAGAGGATATTGGAAATGAATTTGAAATGGTTACAAATTTGTAAGCCAGGGAACTTAGATATAACAGAAAGTTTTCGAAGCTCAGAGTCAGTCTTCTCCCGATTTCTCGAGTTTACAAACTCGACCGACGAGTTCCTCTGCCCAGGCTGGGAGGAGTTTGCCTTCCAAAAGGACCCTACGAATACGAGCTCCTTGAGCCCTTTGGAACAAAATCTTCTGCAAAAATACTATGGATTGGTGCTACCGAAGGCGAGCCTTCTCGTAAGCGACCAAGAAAATCTCCCAGGCTTGGTCTTTTCTTTCACTTTTTTGGAACAGATCGGAAAGGGAGGGGCCTGGAAATGGGGGGATTCTCTCCTCCCGAATGCCACTTTTCATTTCAAACAAGGAAATGAGTTCTTTAGCTTTCAAAGCCAAAGCCCTGGATGTCAAACACCAATCCATCTGTTCCAAAATGAAAACCATTGCCTAAGCCCTGGTCTTTTCCAGACAAACCCTCCAAAATTTATCGATACCAAAACACCTGCATTATGTGAAGTGGGACAGATTGAACTCACTGAGTATTTTCCCGGAAGTGAAAGTCCTGTTATTTGGCCCAAATTCATCGAATTTCAAAATTTAGGGCCAGACTGCAATCTGAGCTCTCTCTATCTCCAATACCAAGGAGACTTGTTTCCGCTTTCCAGCCGCCAAAGAGAATTAAAGCGAGGAGGATTTTTTTTGGTAAGCCAAGAAGCATGGTTAGGTTGGAATCTTTTTGTCATTGAAAAACCTTTAAGCCGAAAGCGTTCCGTAGACCAAGTCCCAGAGATCAGTATCTTAGATGCGAAAGAAAAGAAGATCTGGAAAACGGAGATAGACCAGTATGTGTTATTACGTTATAATTTAGCCCAACGTCGGTCCGCTGCCTATGATGGAAGTTTTGGTTTCTTTCCTCATCCACCGGAAGTTACCTATCCCTACCATTTCAGTCCAGGTTATTTAGCACCGATGCCTTCTCTCCTGAAGGATCTTGAGCTCTCCGAACTCTTGTTTGCTGGAACGATGGCAAATGGGGTTTCCCAACCAGAGAGGTTTTTAGAATGGAAATCAAATCCAAATGCAGAAGGGATTTTTACTTTCTCCCTACAAGACTCAAAAGAAAAAACATTTACCTTTTACAAAGCGAAATCGGAAAGGTTTACCGTTCTGAGAACAGAAACCGGACAATGTGTACTAAGTGATTTTATCCCCGTACCAGAATCTAGCTTTACAAACCAAAATACGCTTATCTCGGCCTATAGCCACCCCAAGAAATTGAACAAAAGAGAAATCTTTCGTTATGACACCAATCTCTATTTGGAAGGCGGATATTCTCTTTCATCCAGGATATCTCTCCACCCAGAGCCGAGTCCCTTCGGATACAGTTTTTCAGCTCCGGGAAGCTTTCCGAATGTTTGTTCACCGGGATCGGAGGGGACTCCTGGAAGAGAAAACCAAAAACTCCCTCAATTGGTTGTTACAGAAAGAGATAGCGGCCGAGGACAGATTGCACTCGAATATTTGCTCTCAAATCCCACGAGTACGGGAAGTTTTCAATTCACAGACCAGAGCATATATGCAGTGGCTCATCCGACCCAACAAATCTTAGGAGAGCACCTTTCCCTTAGATTTGATCCAAACCAATTACCGACTAACTTTGATGAGAGGGGTTTGTTATTTTTACAATGGGAGGAAACTCCATACACACAAAAGAGTTTGGTTCATAAGCTTGGTTCCCTACAGATTAGAGCTGTCGCTCCCCAACCTAAAAATGCACAGAATGAATGGATTTACTTTTGCAATACTGGAGTAAGCCCCATATCTATTTTAGACTTGGTTGTCAAAGATGAAAGTGCAGAAGACAAAATAGTTCCCTACCATGTACGCTTCCCGCAGTCCCAGGCCCCCTTTACAAATGGACAAAGCTTCCATACCAATCTTTCCGATTTACAAGCAGGCCAATGTGCTTTCCTAGTAGACCCAGATGGTTCGTATTGGAATTTGCCTGATTTCGCAAGTCCAAATGATGCTTTTCTAACAGTCGAAACCTCACAAACCATTGGAAATGGAATTTCACTTTCCGAAACAGTCAGACTTTTTTTGAGAGAGTCCGCACAGGACATATTAGTATCTAGTTACGGATTGTATGGAACGTTTTCAGAGTTCCACATAACACTTTCTACTTCCGAATATGCAGTCCTAAAGCCAAATCGAATTGGTGGTCATATGTTTGACTATGAAATCCGAAAGATAGCGGAATGATCCATTCAATCTTTCTTTTTTTTATCGCCGTAGTCTCTCTGTTTCCAGAAAGCAAACACCAAGTTAGCTTTAAACCATTCTATATCCAAGATTCTCTACGCTTAGAGGAAAAAGAAAACAGGCAAACTCCCGTTCATTGGAGTATAGACGAGGGACTTGATATTCAGAATGGAAATCGATTTTTACAGAAACAATCCACGGGAAAAATCCAACTAGGATACCAATATAAAAATAGCTCAGATTGGCTTCGTATGGATTTGAGTGCCTCCTTCGTTTCCGTCTCTCAAACGACTGCACCCATCCTTTTTTTAGGAAAAAATGCTTACTCAGGGATTCAAATCCTGGGATTTACAATCGGAATTGGGAGAAGGGAATTTTTGTTCCGACAATCACCATTCATCGGTTATGTGGATGGAGGGGAGGGAGCCTTTCTCGAATCCGATCAGAATTCTCGTTTTAAAATCCAATTGTTTCTATTTGATCTCTATCGGTCATTCCCACTCTTTGAAAAATTCATCTTTGCGTATCCTTCAGATCTATTGACTGGCGAGCTCAATGTTGCACAGAGGCGGAGGCATAGCATAGGCATCGTTTACGAATCTCCCCTAAAGTTAAGTTTAGGTCTCTCCTACATAGAATTGGGGACACTTGGAAAACATACGAAGGAGATAAGAAGTTACCAGACAAAATATGGTGCCGACGGGGATAGCTTTCTCCATGGAAACCTTGGGATCTGTTGGCAAAGAAAAGGATTGTATCTACAAGCTGAGGTTTTGCTAAGCAAAGGTTATGATAGAGCAAACCCACAAACCACAGGAAACATCGGATCCTTTCCGATCGAGGGGGAAGCTGTTCAGCTTGGAATAGGCAACCAAGAAGGATGGATTCAGGTTCGGCAGTCCATCCACTTGAGTGACCAAGACCAAAGGGACGAAAGCCAAAAGATTCAAAAACTCTCCTACATTGGGACAGGTTCTCACCTGGGTGAATCTCCCATCCTATCCCAAACCTTTCGTATCTTTCCCTCCTTGCAATTGACGGAGGATGGCTTACTTAGGTCTCAATCTATCTCTGGCGGTCGATTTCCCGCTTCTTATAGCGAATCTGAAATTACGTTCTTTATCTTTGATTGGAAACTCCGTCTCCTACAAAGTTTTCTTTTGCCGTACCGAAATCTTCCTGGCAGTGATGGTAAGATAAGCCTAAAAAAAGAAAACTATGAATCTTTCTTGTTTAGCGAGTCTTCTCTCTTTTTTTCCTTTCTGCGAGAAGGAGGAGAGTTGGGTTTTCTATTTTCTCACTTGCAAACACCAAAGCACATTGGATTAGAAGCCGACTTGCTCGCATTATATGGAATGGTGCAATTTTGAATCCAGTAGTCTTCTTTACTTTTATTTTGTTCTTACTTACTAATTGTAAGAATGCAGACACTGGAATCAATCCAGATATACTTACATTGATAAACCCAGGAACAGATTCCTTATTTTTTACAAATCCAGGACGAGATGTACCAGATGATACAAAGAACAAGGTAAAAAGATTACTTCTCAATGATATTGATGATAGCAAGCATACGATTACAGGTTTTGTTTATGGTTTAAACGATCTAGATATCATTCTTGCTTTGAAAAAAGCCAAACAAAAAGGAATTTCGATCGAAATCCAAGGTGACCAAAATGAAGACTACTCTCTTCTTACTTCCTATTCAATACCGATCAAAAAATGGTCAAAATCTTCCATTCACCATACAAAGATCTGGTTATTCGATGAGAAAATAGCGTTCCTTGGTTCAGGGAATTTCACGGCATCTGGTTTATTGCAGGATAACAATGTATTTTGGAAGAAAAACCTTCATCCGCAAGAATTTCAAAAATTAGTTTCCGTACTTCGCCAAACAGATCCGTCTGGAACTGTCTCATTGGGCAAAGAGGATTATTACTTTGCACCTGAATCTGGATTGCAAATCCAAAATACCATTCTAGAGCAAATTAGATTGGCAAAGAACCACATCCGAATGTTGATCTTTACTCATTTTGATCCGGTAATCAGCCATGAATTGGCGGAAGCTTGCAGGCGAGGGGTGAGAGTTGAAGCAATCTATAATCAAAATCCTCTCAACGACGAAGCCATCCATCTTTCAAAGTCACTTTTGCCACACTGTAAGGTATATGCGGATGGGAATCGTGATGTAACACAAACGGAATCGGGTTATAGGGGTGGTCTCATGCACCACAAAGCAATTCTCATTGATGAAGAATCTCTCTTACTAGGTTCCTATAATTTCACTGTCTCAGCAAGGGATGAGAACAGAGAATTTTTCGTAAGAAAACAAAATAAAAAAGAAATACAGGAATTTATGGATGAATGGAAACGACTCCTTGGCCTTGCAGAGCCTTTGCCAGAAAAATCTATCGCCGAAAATCCGAAACTATTTGTGACTACCTTTCTTGGGCAAACAAAGATACACATTGTATTTTCATGCCTTGGTGGCGATTTTGCTTTCGATCGAAATTCTTCCGCGTTAGGGAAGGAATTGTTCAACAGTTTGGGTTCATCTTGGTTTTCAAATCTCTGGCAGAATACAAACTGCCACTCAAATCGAGGAGCCTATTTTCCTATTTCACTTCCGAACCAGTTTGGAGTTCTCACCTCTCCCTCTGCGAGATTCCAGGCGATCTCTTTTCGTTTTTTATGGGACCGCATTCAAATCTTTCCGAAAGACCAAAGTGCAGAGCGCATTTTGGTTTGGGACGCGAAGAGTTTACCTAGAGAATTTGCCGTAAACTCTGACCAAGAAATTGATCTAAATTTATCCAATTACCTTAAGGGCGATGCATTTTACCGATGGGAGGGGAGGGAAGGAGCATTTCATTTCTGTACGAAACGAAAAGGTTTCCAGAGTCCGAATTGGATACGGTTTCTCCTTTGGAAACTATATCCGAAGTTGGAAGTGGAATGTATTGAATACTAGTCTAGTTTATCTTCGACAAAGGGCACCACAATCTTTGCTATGTCGTCGTTCAGTTGGACAAAGTTATTGATACCTAAGTGAACAATCTTTGTGTTTATTTCACTTAACATGTCTTTTATGATTTTATCCAAAATATTTTTTTTCTCTTCAGGAAGCTTTGAAGTATAGATGAAGTCACTCATATTTGTCTATTTCAAGAGAAAGGAGAAGACAATCTATTCTTTTTTAGAGATGATCCTTCAATTCTAAATTCCGCAATTTAGGTATCCAGAAAGTACTAAATGCCACAATGACTATTGTCATACATGCACCAAATAAAACAGATCCTATAGGTCCTAAGAATTTTGCCGACACTCCTGATTCAAAGGCGCCAATTTCATTTGAACTGCCTATAAATATCTTATTGATGGCACTAACCCTCCCTCTCATTTCCTCGGGAGTCATCGTTTGCATGATGGTAGATCTTACGACCACAGAGACACTATCAAACAAACCTGAAAAGAAGAGGGCAAAGTATGAAATCCAAAACCAATGAGAAAGCCCAAAGACAAACATACAGATTCCAAATCCAAATACAGAAAGTAATAAAATCTTACCGGAATTTTGCAAAGGAGGTTTTATCGTCAATAAATAGGCCATGAGTAAGGCACCCAAGGAAGGGGCAGAGCGTAATAACCCCAGACCCTCAGATCCAACATGTAAAATATCTTTTGCAAATACAGGCAGCAGTGCAATGGCCCCACCAAATAAGACAGCGAACATGTCCAGTGCCATTGCACCTAACATGATCTCATTGGACCAAACAAATCGTAAACCTGCTTTAAGACTTTGCACCAAAGGCTCTCTCAATTTTTTTTCTAGGAGTGGCCTAGGAGATATCAAAAAAAATAGAAAAAGAGGCAATCCGATGCAAAAACAATCTAATGCATACGCAGCCTCAATCCCCATCCATCCATAGAGAAGGCCTCCCAATGCTGGTCCAATGACAGCTCCTGCTTGGAAGGATGTTCCCATCCATGCGGCTGAATGCGGGTACATATCTCTCGGTACGAGTTGAGTCACAAAACTGAAGATAGCTGGTGAGATAAATCCTCTCGCGATCCCAGATACCAAAATAATTAAAAATATCGGTGTCGCAGAATATTCTACCAATAAAAAGTTAAGCTTGGAAGCAAGAAGCAATAAAGAAAGCGAACATAAAAAGAGCCCAAACAGACATACCAAAATGATTGCACGTCTTTCTTTCATGTCTGCTAGATGACCTGCATACAAAGAAACCAAAATAGAAGGAATCGCTTCCACAAGTCCCACAATTCCTAAATCTAAAATATTTCCCGTTAGATCATAGATTTGCCAACCTACGATAGTTGCTTGAATATTGATCGCAAGCACCATAAAAAATCGGGCAATGATAAAGATACGAAAATCTCTGTGTTTAAAAATTGCAGTCTTCGGCATGAATTTGCTTAGTAACCTTTTAAGAAAAAGGCACCTAAAGCGGCAGCCATCTGGGGGTGGTGAATTGTGCCATCTAAGAGGAGATCTTTTACCTTTTCTTTTGGTAACAGCATAAATTCAATATCTTCCCCTTCATCAAAATCAACTGATTCAGTTTTTTCAACATCATAAGCAATGAATGAATAGGACCAGTTCGTAAACATTGCAGGATTTCCAGAATACTTCATCAATAGTTGATAGTTTTCATCGCTAGCAGTAAAGCCAGTTTCTTCGCGTAGCTCACGTTTTGCGGAGAGAAGAGCTGCTTCTATATTGTTGCCAGATTCATCCACAATCCCTCCAGGGAGTTCCAAACTAACTTCCCCAAGACCATGGCGGTATTGTTTGATGAGTAATATCTCTCCTTTCTTAGTGATGGGAATGACATTTACCCAATCTTTTGAGTGCAGTACATAGTACGTTTTTTTTCTATCTTCTCTAGGAAGTGAAATATCAAAACTGCCCAGAGTGTAAATAGGAGTAGCAAAGTGTTCCTGCCAATTTGTTCTTTCTCTAGCTTCCATATTCTTTACATATTTTGTATGATGAGTTACTGGGAAGTGATTTTCTAAATCAAAATTCGGAAAGCGAACTTCGCTTGAGGAAATAACTAGAATTTTTAAGCTTGACCCATGATTTTATATGGAAGTTTCACCTCTCCTTATGTCCGTAGGATCCGATTTCTCTTGAAAGAGATGGGCCAGACATTTACTCAGATTGATACTATGACAGAGGAGGGGCAGAAGGAGCTCCGAAGTAAAAATCCCATTTGGAAAGTTCCGTATTTTGAAGATGGACCTATCAAGATTTGGGACAGCCATTCCATCACGGACTACCTTCTAGACCGTTATTCCATCCAAGGCTTTCGTACCCTCAAGAAAAATGAAGCCATCTTTGAAAGTAATTTAATCCATGCAATAGATGCATGCCTCGACTCAGGGATAAATTTATTTTATTTAACAAAAGAAGGTGTTGAGATGGAAAAAACACCCTACCTAAAAAAACAAAATGAACGCATAGCGTCCATCATTCGCTATGTTACCTCAGAGCTCAAAGGCTCGTCCTTTTATGAGGACCAGTCTTTCGGTCGGAGCGAACTTGCATTGTATACCTGCTTGGATTGGTTGCGGTACCGTTCGGTATATCCAGTTCTAAACGATAGCCAACTTTCCTCGTTCCTCCAAACTTGGGGAGCCAAGGAAAATCTAAAGGAAACAAGCCCTCCATAAGCCACTAAAAAAAAGGGCAAGCTAGCTCTACTGCTTCCCTTTTTGGCTCGACCTTCCCAAAACACCTCGAATTATGTCACTTACGTATTTTGGGGGCTTATCAGTTGAAACTAAATCCAAATCAAATGGAAGCTGTGAGGACTGTGGAAGGGCCCCTCCTTGTCTTTGCCGGTGCGGGCTCAGGTAAGACCCGAGTCATCACCAATAGGATTGCCCATATGGTGCTCGAAAAGAACATCGCCGCGGGCAAAATTGTTGCTCTATCCTTTACCAATAAAAGTGCCAAAGAAATGGCAGAGCGTTTACGTAAAATGGTGCCGAAGGAGCGTTTGAAGGGAATCATCCTCTCCACCTTCCATTCCCTGGGTTTGAAAATATTGAAGGAACACATCACCAAACTTGGGTATCACGAAACTTTTTTACTCTTCAATGCAAATGACCAAGAGGCCTTTGTTTCTGAGCTACTCAAGCAGAAGAAAATCGATAGTAAGAAGGTTCCTCCCAAGGAAATTCTTAGAAGGATTTCTTATGCCAAAAATACCCAGTCAACCTACGAAAACCAAGCCGAATCCAATGAACTGGATTTTGTTGCGAATGAACTTTTCTCGCTGTATGAAGATGGTTTGAAGGAAAAAAATGCCATTGACTTTGATGATTTGATTCTTCTTCCAAAACGTCTGTTAGCTGAATTTCCCGAAGTCGCCGAGAGCTACCATAAAAAGTACAATTACTTTATGGTTGATGAGTTCCAAGATACCAACCAATTGCAATATGAGTTTTTATCCCTTTTTCGGGGCTCCAGTGAAAACCTATGCGTAGTAGGGGACGATGACCAAAGTATCTATGCCTTCCGTGGCTCCAATGTAGAACTCATCTTAAACTTCGAAACTCAATTTCCCAATGCAAAGGTTGTCCGCCTTCTTGAGAACTACCGCTCAACTGCTCCTATCATTGCGGCTGCAAATTCATTGATCAAACACAACATCGGCCGGAGAGAAAAGGAGCTGTTTAGCCGCATCCCTTCACAGGAGCTAGTGGAATATTATGAAACAGCGGATGAAAAAGAAGAAGCAATCTTTGTTACGAGTAAAATCCAGTCCTTTCTCATTCGAAATGAATTCCGTGGGAACCAGATAGCCATTTTATTCCGAACCAACTTCCAATCGCGTCCTTTCGAAGAAGAATTGCGAAACAGAAACATTCCTTATAAGGTAGTAGGTGGCTATAATTTCTTTGACCGAAAGGAAGTCAGAGATTGTATCTCCTACCTTCGCTATGTTGCCAATCCCAAGGATGACTATTCCCTGCTTCGGATCCTCAATTACCCCAAACGGGGCATAGGGCCAGGAACCATCCAAAAGCTACAGGAAGAATCCTTTCATAAGAATTGTTCTCTTTTCGATATCTTCCACGAAATCATCGCCTCCGTGGATTATCTGCCAGAGATCAAGACAAAGGTACGGCAGGAAATCTACCAATTTGTCGAACTCATCGAAAGTTTCAAAAAGAAGTTTGCTCTTTCGCCGAAACTGGCCCCTGTCCTGAAGGAAATGATCACCCAGATTGGTTTTGAGCGGGAAATCTCCCTGGAAGAGGAGGATGAGCGCATCATCAAGGCTCGCATGTACAACCTGAGCGAGCTCGTAAACATGCTTTCCTACTTTGAGGATGAGGAAGAACGCACGGAAAAACCAAAAATTTTCGATTTTTTGCAAAGATTAGCACTTTTAATGGAAGATGAGCCGAAAGAAGAAGAGACGGACAGAAGGGTCCAACTCCTTACCATGCACCAATCCAAGGGATTGGAGTATGATTTGGTATTTTTAGTTGGATTGGAAGAGGGAATTTTACCCAACTCGCGTGTTATAGAAGGTGGAGAGGCAGTCAATGAAGAACGCCGTCTCCTATATGTCGGGATGACCCGTCCAAGGGCTAAATTGTTCTTGACTGGGGCTCGTACAAGACGCAAGTTTGGGGAACAAATCGAGAGCGCCCCGTCTCGGTTTTTAGAAGAGCTTTCTCGGGACGCGGTTCTCAGGTTTCCACTGGAAACAGAGAGCAGAGAAGCTGGAACACTCAATTTCTTAGAGGAATTGGAGAAATTAAAGGTAAGCTAATGAAACGACTTTATCCACTGACCCTACTTTTGGTGTTAGCGGTGGCATTTGAAAACTGTGCTTCGACCGAATCTTCTGTAAACCGTGCAGGAGGAGCCAAGATAGACCTTAGCTCACACCTCTCTCAACTGGATTCGATCGAAAGAGATTTGAAAAACCCAAAAACTGATGATGAAAAGGCAAAATTACTCTTAAGCAAGGGAAAACTTTTACTCGACTTGGGCAAATACGACCAGGCTATCTCTAGTCTTTCGGCCATCCCTGCACTCAAAAGCAACCATGTTAACCAGTCCGAATGGAACCTGTACCTAGGTAAGGCATACATTGGCAAAAACGAATACGCAAAAGCCATTCCTCATTTGAATCTGTCTGAAAAGTTAGATAAAACCTATAACCCTGAGCGTAAAAAATTAGTGGTGCAGTCCTTGGTAGCAGAAAGAGAGTATTACCCTGCCCTTGCGACCCTCACTAAGACCTATACGAAAGGGAACCAAAAAAAGGATGAGTTTTACTTTGAGACCGCTGCAAAGACCTATCTAAAGATGGGATTCGAATACAAAAACACAAGTTTCTACCAAAAAAGTCTGCAGGTAGCGAACCTTGGTTTGGAAGAATTTCCTGAGAACGAAACACTCCGTTCCATCCAGAAAGAGTGTTTGGAAGTTCTCCAACCGGAAGGTAAACTCTAAGCAAATTGAAATTTGCTCTTCCCCTCATTTCCGAACGTGATTTGAGGGATACCCTTTCCCGTTTCCTCTTAGCCTCCAAGATCCACCGGCCAAAATTAACTTCTGCACTACTTTTCCTCGTTGTTGTATGCCTACAGATCGTATCATATCTACTATTTGAACATTATATACGGACAAAGCGGATCCCTCTTTCTGCCTTACGAGGTTTTGTAACAAATACCATCAACCAAGAATTGGGCAAAGCTGTCGATTTAGGTGTTCTTGATTTTTCAATTCGAGAAGGATTGATCTTGGAAGATTTAGCAATCTCTCAGGAGGAAGATTTTTCGTACAATTCGTATCTTCTTAAGGTAAAGAAGGTCACATTTCATATTGAATCCTATTTTGCAAAAGTACCACAGATTGATAGAATCGATTTTTATAGTCCTCAGTTGATTCTGAACAATGATGAAAATTTAGAAACAAGCCTCATCAAATATTTTAAATCAAGTAGAATCAAAGAAGTTATCTTTCACGATACTCGCGTAACTTTAATTAAAGACAATGAGATTATTGTCGATTGGAAAGAAGGATGGGACATCCATTTTAAAAGAGAAGGAGAGAAAATTTTTGTAAGCTACTCCAATGGAATGTTTTGGATTCCCAATGCGACTCGGATCAAAGGACAAGGCTATTTATCTGAGACTAAAGAGGAGGATTTTTCATTTCAATTGGAATGGAAAAACTATCCTTCCGAAGAGGCACCTTTATTAAGTAAATATTTATTGGGGGCAAATTTACAATCGGCCGTACTATCTGGTGATGCTACTTGGACTCGTTTATCGGATGGCTCCAACTTGATCAAAGGAAATGTGGAATTTGAAAATACAACGTTTACCTTTCCTTTGGTTTCTTCCTATATTGTCTCCGGATTTAGATTTCAGGAATCTTTTCTCTTTCAAAAAGACCAGGAGCTCAGAGAGTTTACGACTAGAGATTTCCTACTTAAGTGGGAGATTCAGAAGCTCCAGGGTCCAAAAGAGATCCTCCTAGTTCGAAAAGTGCAATTTGATATTGAGGACATCGCATCTCTTTCTGATTATCTTATTGATATAGCAAGCGGAGAGTCATTGCCCATAGCAGGCAAAGTGAGAGGAAATATAGATATCAAAGAAACAGGTGAAAAAGATCGCTGGTTTCAAGTCAGAGGAGATATCAAAGGCGAAGATTTGAGCTACGGGAGTACTTCTTTTTTGTTCAAAGAAGGCCAATTTGAAATCAATGTATCTGATCAAAACCAAACTAAACTAAATCTCAAAGGTGAATTATTCAATAAACCTGTTCAATTCAATCTAACATCAATTCTCGAATGGTCTCGCTCGAAAAAGACGGATGGAACTTTTTATTACCCTCTTTCCTCAAAAACCAAGGCAAATTTGGTTTTGAAAGAATTGATCGCTAGTGATTGGATTCCGCTCTACCAAAATTGGAAACAAGATACATTGGAAGAAATCAAAGAGCGGCAAGAAAAACTCATTCCTGAAGAGTACTTCTATCAAAAGAAACTCTACAAATATTTTTTGGAAACACTGGCTTGGGAGAGCGGTATACAAGTAGATTCTTATTATCCTTTTGAAGGGAGTGGGAGCCTTGGTCCACTAAAGGGTAGTCTTCTTGCAAAGGATGGTAGGTTCAGTTTTAATGTTAACTTACCGAATAACGAAAGCAAGATGAGTATTGGTTCTTACTATGCTACAAAGACGCCAAATTTTTCCTTTTCCCTATTTTTAAAGGCCTATCCTTGGGGAACATCTTGGATGTCTTTATGTGGCATGGAATTGAATCCTGAAAAAATTGAATTTGATTATTCATACAATAGCCAAGGAAGTGATTATTATACACTTTCAAAGGATGCCAGATATTCTTACTTTGTAAAATTGATCTCTACTAAAGTGACAAATAAAGAGATCATATCAAAATTAAATCTTTCGGAGAAAATTTTAAAAGATCCATTTGATTTGGAGTTTAACTTAGATCATTATTTTGATTCGGATTATGCCCGCAATATTGTCCTTACTAGTCCAACTCTCGATATAAAAGGATATGCACAAAATAAATCGGGTCAATTCTATTACAGTGTGTATGGACTATTGGGCGAGGTTCGTTCGTCCTGGTCCATAACAGAGGATGAAAATCGAAGATGTTCCATCAAATAAAAAGAGTCTCTTTCGTTGGCTCCCTTGTGCTAATCCTAAGTCTTCTCTTTGTATCCTGCAAGGAAGAAGGTCGCAAAGCAGACATCCCACCTAAGCTTGATACCCTACCTGATTTTTCTGGTCAATGGAATCTGCATGGATACCAAGACCAATTGGATAAGCCCAATCTGATTCTGTTTGATCCAGTCGAGAAGAAAGCGCAATTTGGAAACAGAATCTATCTCCTAGAAATGGATTCGATTGGGATCGGACTGAAAGCGGAAGATGAAGAATCAGTCTTTGCATATTTCTTATATTCAGAAATGAAAGGAAAAACTTGGATGGGAGTCATCGACAATAAAGTTGTCAGGTTACATCGCTAAGGGATTGATTCTTCCAGGATTCATAGAATTTCGCAATCTCTTGAGCTGCTAACTTAGCTCCATTTGCCAATCCCAATTCTCTCTCTTTGGTTTCTTGGAGTATCTTTATAATTTTGTTTCGATACTTTCGATTTTCTAAAATTGCTAAAGCTTCCTTTACTATATATTTTGGTTCGGCTTCATTTTGTGTAAGCTCACGGCAGACTTCGGTTCCAGAAAGAATATTGGCAAGTCCTATAAATTTTGATCTAATGAGGAGTGAGCCTAATAAGTAGGTAAATAAACTAACCTTATAAAGAATCACCATTGGTTTTTCAAAAAAAAGTCCTTCCAGGGTTGCAGTACCTGAGGCTATCAAAAGTAAGTCGGATGCACTCATGACTCGAAGTGATGAGTCCCACAAATAATGAATTTTGATTTCGGGTGATCTTTCTTTCAGTTCCGAAATTTTGGCTAGAAGAAGAGGTTCCAATGCCTTATTGATATTAGGTAGTAGGAAAACGATCTCCTTTTTTTTCTTTGCAAAATGTGTATGTAGTTCTGCTGCTGAAGCCAAAAGTGGGTCTATCAATTTAGTGATCTCCCCTCGCCGTGAGCCAGGCAGGAGTCCTATAACATGTCCTTCACCCATCTGCGGTAGATCACTTGGTAGATTTGGTTCTTTCTTTAACTTTTCAGGAATTCTCTTTGTGATGGGGTGGCCGACAAATTTTGCGTTCACTCCGTACTGTTTATAAATCTCTTCTTCGAAACGAAAGAGAGTTAACATGAGTGCAATTTGCTCTTTAATAAAATAAATTCTTTTGAATTTCCAGGCCCAAATTTGAGGTGATACATAAAAAATAGAGGGGATTCCCAAAGATTTCAGTTCTTTTGCTAATCTTAAGTTAAATCCAGGATAATCTATCAGGATCGCAAATTTGATATTCCGTTCTTTGACCTGGTCTAAGAGTCTATAAAAAAGTTTCTTTAAAAAGGAATACTTTTTGATTGCCTCAGAAAATCCAATGACTGATAGCTTTTCCAGCTCTTCGATTGACTCAAAGCCGCAAGAGATCATCCGTTCACCACCAATTCCAAAATAGGATAATTCCGGATGCAATGAAGATAGCTCTGTCATTAGGTCGGCACCAAGTAGATCTCCTGAATGTTCTCCCGTAACGATCAGGACGTTCTCTTTTCCTAACTTTGGATTAAGGGATTTTTTTTTGGCTACCATTCAGTTTTTTTACTCCACTGGGTCCTAAGACGACAAAATTGATTTTATGTGCAGTTGCAAAGGAAATCACTTCCTTTGGATTTACAACTAGTGTTTCACCTTCTTTGATACACAATGTACGACATTGGCTTTCTTTCATTACTTGTAAAGTGTGTATCCCAATTGTTGGGAGATCAAAACGTTCATCTTGTTTTGATTTTGCAGATTTGCAGACAACCGCTGAGCCGTTCTTTTTTGTATACTCGCCACCACGTCGGATTGTGGCATCTGTTCCTTCAACAGCTTCGACAGCTATTACACTTTCATCACAGACGACTACCATTTGCCCTATGTCTAGATCAGCCATTTTTTCTGCGTATTCCATACCGAAGGAGATATCTTTTAATTCTTGGCTCGAAAATTTTTTGGGAGTGTACCTGCCTTCTCCCAATAGAAGGGAACTAAGGTATTTTTTTTGAGATATGACTTTCACACCCATACTTTCAAATTCGTCAGCTATGGCTAAAAAAATCGGATAATCATTTCGGTTGATGGTTTTTGCCAAAATGGAAAGGGCCTTTAGATCAAATTTTAAACCTTGGAAAAGTAAGTCTTTTCTCACCTTTCCTAACATCAAAATGTGATCAATTTTTTCTTTTTGGATCGTTTTTAGGATTTTTCCGATTTGGGTGATATGGACGGGGATAGTTCGATCGGAATACTGACGAGGCTCAAAATCTGATTCTTTGATCGCGAGAAAGACAGGATCCTCGCCGGCAAGAAGTGCTTCCTGCATCCCAACATGAGGTAGTTCCCCTCCACCGGCAATGATCCCTAATTTACCCATTAATCTCCATTAGTTGGGGAAGAAGCGGGTGCACTTGGTTCCGTTGAACTTGGCTTTGTATTGTCTTTTTTGTAATCAGTCACGTAAAAACCAGTTCCTTTAAAGATGATGCCTGCAGTTCCAGTGATCATGCGCTCCACAGTACCTTTGTTTCCGCAAAGGCATTCAGTCAGAGCATCCTCTTTCATGGATTGTACGTGTTCAAACTGTTTTCCACAGGTTTTACATGAATAATCATAGGTTGGCATAATTTTCCTCCTTAATGAATCCCAATACTGATTTGAAACAAATGGATCGATTCCGACCCTTCTTTACCACCAGAAGGTAAACAAATTTCCCATTGTGTGTTTGCCTTGAGGAGGTTGGTTTTGTCCAGTTCTTTCGAGAGCAAAGAAGGCAGGAGTACTGTCCTGCGTTGGGAAAGACTGGCTTCCATGGCATTTTCCCTTAGACCCTGAATTCGCAAAGTAAAAGTCTGCTTCCCACTTGATTTCCCTATGTGGGCACGACTGCCATTTACCCAAATAGATTCTTCATCTGCGGCAATGGTAAAGGCTGGTTGACGAGCGTTTTCGGTTTTTAGGTTCAGTTGTAAAAAGGGAATTTTTTCTTCGCTAAGTGCGTTTTGGTACACAAAAGATATTTCGTTGCTTTGGGAAGAAAAACTTCGGCATATTTCTTCCTTACTGGAATAAATGGGAAATCCAATGTCGCCTTCCTCTACGACTCGTTTTCTTCTTAGGTATTTCCCCATAAAGCCTGACGGTGGTTCATTTCCTTGCCAATTAACAAAGTCGATATGGGTATCTTCATTTTTATGAGCAAAACGCTTTTCCAATAATTCTTCCGCCTGTTTGGAGGCACTACTTTCTAAAAATCCTGAATATATCCATGCGGTAGTTTGGAGGCTAGGGTAATAACAAAGGAGAAAGACTCCAGGTTTTCCGTTCACTATCTCTTCATGTTCGTCCCGCTCAAAACAATAGGCAATATCCGGGTTTGAGATCTTGCCCACCTCAGGGTTTTCTTTTCCAGGACCCGACCTAAGGTTTACGTTCTTTCCAGTGATTTGTTTGCGGTTTTGGTAGAACAATGAATTTGGGTGAGAGCTTAGGTAGGCAAGGTTTTGTTCTAAAAATTCCAGTTCCCATTCGCCAATCGGATCGCGGGATTGTTTTAACAAGATCGCTAAGGCTTTGCTGTAATCTGCTTCGATTCCCCTAGGATCTTCAAGTAACAGTTGTAAGAGGAAATAACTCACCTTCTCTTTAGGGATGGGTTTTTTAAAGAGAGAGAATTTGCCAACGAGAGTCCTTCTGTAGATGGGAGTTTGTGGCTTTAGCAAAGGTAAGTAGGGATCCAAGATATGTTGGTATTCTCCCCGTTTCGTTTCCCATTTCTGTATTTCTAATTGGGGTAACTTTTGGATCTCAAGCCTCGTTTGTTCCTCTGTTTTTGTTTCATTGAGTGCTAGTTCTAAATGAGCAATAGAAAGGGATAATAGGGAGAGTGTGGCATCGTTTTCAATCCGATTCTCATCCGGAAAGAGAGAGAGGAGTTTTGCATAATGCCCTTCTTCCCAAAGTCTATGCGCTCTATCCTCAGGACTTGAAAAGTCAAAGGCGAAGTAAACAAACAGTAATACGAGTATGGCAATGGCAGAAATGGCGCCAAAAACCCTAGAACGAATCACAAGCGCCTGCCTTGAAAAGATTAGAGATTGTCAGGTAAGAGTTGGTTGCGATCGATTCCATATTCTTCAAAGAGGGCATTCTTTGCGACGTAGTATCGATGTAGGTTGATATTGTAATCAACCTTAGCTCTAACGAGAGATAGCTGGTCTTGCACTAAAGTGTCTAAGGCGTTCTTTACAGTCAAAGCATTGAATCTTCCCTGTTGGAAAGAACGTACGACTCCAGCATAGTATTTCCTGGACTCTTCTTCCGTTTTTTTCGCGTTTTCCATGATCTTGAAAGAAGCTTTAAGGATGTCGATACGTGTCCTAACATCATCAGCAACCGATTTGGTTAAATCCTCTTCTTCCAGTTTCACTTGGCGTTTTTGTATCTCGGCATCACGTAGTCCAGCCTTTACACCTTTGTCTGCGATTGGGTAGCTCAAATCAAGACTTCCCTGCATGACAGGGTAACTATAAGAGAAAACGCCATTTCGTGAGTTTGTATAATTGGAGCTAGGTCCTTCTAAGTTCTGAGCTTGGTAGCCGTAAGTGCCCGCCGCTTTTAGGCTTGGCATAGCATCTTGTTTTGCATTTTTCATGGCAAGTTCTGCATTCTCTTTCTTACGCTGGATAGCTTTGAAATCAGCACGGTTCTTAAATGCGTACGCAATGTCCTCGTCATAGTTCAGGTTTTTGGGGAGTTCTTCTGAGAGGGGAGAGCTAGTTCCAAATTGCGCAGTCTCAGAGAGATTTAGGCTTCGGATGAGTTTACGTTTTGCTTCTTCTCTTTCGGCAGAGGCTTGTGCCATTTGGCCTTCAACTTGCGCAAGGAGTGCATTCCATTGATTGACTTCGAAGGATTCCGAGAGACCTAATCCTTGTTTTCTGACAGTTAGGTCGCGGATGGTCTTTGTATTTTTTAGGAGTTGTTCAAAGGTTTGGTAGCTTGATTCTTTGACAGCATAATTCCAGTAGTCTACAAGAGAGCCTACAACTTTCTCGGCTACCTGAACTTCCAATTGGTCTTTTAAAATTTCCGACTGGTTTTCAATCATCTTCTCCATATTTCTTTCTTTGGAACCAAAGCTATTCTTCCAAAGGTCTTGGGCAATGGTAACTTGGAGAGTGTCGGTATAGAGAGGAGGGATCCCTAAAGAAGTAAAGCCTGAAGGAGTAGTCGCCGCATTTTCAAAGGCGTTGGAGTCAAAGCGCGTACTCTTTGCCTCGAGTTTGAAATAGGTCCCTGTGGTGAACAAACGATCTATACCTGCCGTGTAGGTAGTCGTTTGGGTTTTGGTTCCTGAGAAGATATTGTTCTGGTTGAAAGGAAATCGTTTTTGGTCTAGCTCGGCTTCTGCAAAGGCACGGTAGCTGTAGCGTCCTTCAAATTTTAAAAGGTCTGAATCCGCTTTCGCAAGTTCCAATCGCGCCCGCATCACCTCGCGGTTGTTCTCAATCGTATACTTAACGGCGTCTTTCAGCGTTAAGGTAAAGAGTTTGTCCGACTCTGCGGCTAGGAGCGAAAGAGAGGACAGAACCATGGCTACCATGGCAATGATTGAACGTTGTTCCATACTTAACTATCTGACCTCTCTTCCTTTTCGTTTCTCTGCTATTTTTTTACCAGAGCTTTCATTTTTTCACCCACCTCACCAATGTGAGCGCAGATTCCAATGCCAGCATCTTTCATTGCGGCAATTTTGGATGTTGCCGTTCCCATACCACCGGAGATGATCGCACCAGCATGTCCCATCCTTTTGCCTGGAGGGGCTGTTTGGCCTGCAATGAACCCGACGACAGGCTTTTTGCAATGAGCTTTGATATAGGCGGCCGCTTCCTCTTCCGATGTACCACCAATTTCTCCGATCATGACAATGCCTTGTGTTTCTGGGTCTTCATTCAAGAGTCGCACTGCCTCAGTATGGTTCATACCCGGTACTGGGTCTCCACCGATACCGATACAAGTCGACTGTCCGAGTCCTGCTGCAGTCAAGGACGCAACAGATTCGTAAGTGAGGGTTCCAGAGCGGGAAACAATGCCTATGTTTCCTTCTGCATGGATAAACGCTGGCATGATCCCCATTTTTACTTTGTACTTAGGACTGATGACACCTGGGCAGTTAGGGCCGACCAAGCGGGACTTGGAATTGCGGAGGACGCTATATACCTTCAGCATGTCATGAGTTGGGATGCCTTCCGTAATACAGATGATGAGAGGGATTTCTGCGAAAATACTCTCCAAAATGGCATCGGCTGCGAATGGAGGTGGTACGAAAATCAAGGAGGCATTCGCCCCATCTTCCTTCATTGCATCTTTTACTGTATTGCGAACGGGAGCAGTCTTTCCAGATTCAGATGTCCAAGTTTGGCCACCTTTGCCTGGAGTCACTCCTGCAACGACCTTTGTTCCGTATTCTAACATTTGCGTTGCATGGAAGGAACCTTCTTTACCGGTAATCCCTTGCACTACAACGCGTGTATTTGCATCAACTAATACTGCCATATTGATTCTTCCCTTATTTTTTGATGAGGGAGACAATCTTGTCTGCCGCATCACGGAGTCCTTCTACTCCTACGATGTTCAATCCTGATTCGTTTAGGATTCGTTTTCCTTCTTCTGCATTGGTTCCTTTTAATCGAACCACCACAGGGACATGGATGTTTACCTTTTTGGCGGCTTCAATCACCCCATTGGCAACTCGGTCACAACGTACGATCCCACCAAAGATATTTACAAAGATACCTTTTACATTGGGGTCAGAGAGGATAAGGCGAAAGCCATTCTCGACTGTGACTGGATTTGCTCCACCGCCGACATCTAAGAAGTTTGCTGGCTCAGCACCTGCTAATTTTACGATATCCATGGTAGCCATGGCAAGACCAGCACCATTGACCATACATCCTATGTTACCATCTAACTTTACATAGTTGAGGTCAAATTCTTTGGCTTTTACTTCGTAGGGGTCTTCTTCTGTGATATCTCTCAGCGCAAGATTGTCCGCATGACGGAACATTGCATTCTCATCCAGATCTAATTTACAGTCACCAGCAATGATCTCGTTTTGTTTGGTAAGGATCAAAGGGTTGATTTCTAAGAGAGCAGCATCTTCTTTGATATAGGCTGTGTAAATTGCACTGACAAGGTTGAAGAAAGATTTCTGTGCTTCAGCTGGAATTTGCAATGCAAAGGCAAGCTCTCTAATCTGAGCTGCTTGGATTCCGATGCCTGGGTCTACAGGTATTTTGATGATCTTTTCAGGAGTTGAGTGGGCCACCTCTTCGATGTCCATACCACCTTCGGTAGAGGCCATGATGATGGTCTTTCTAAGAGACCTGTCGAGTAGAATGGATAGGTAGTACTCTTTCGCAATTTCTAAACCTTGCTCCAAATAAACCTTCAGAACTTTTTTGCCTTCTGGTCCAGTTTGTGGAGTCACGAGTTGCATGCCGAGGATCTTATCGATAGCAGCTTTTGCATCTTCTTTGGTTTTCGTAACTTTGACTCCGCCACCCTTTCCACGCCCACCGGCATGGATTTGGGCTTTCACAACAACAACGGGAGACTTTTGAACGACTTCATTGTATGCTTTTTCCCATTCATTGGCAGATTCTACAATCTTTCCGAAGGGGACATTGGCATTGTGTCTACGTAGGATTTCTTTGGCCTGGTATTCGTGGACTTTCATGGATTTCCTTGTCTATTTGGTGCTACCGCCTCTAACTTAGGCGTGTCTTAGGCTCAAGGATCGAATGTTCCCTTAGACTGTCAAGTCAAGTGCAAACAAAATCCAAGGACAAACTGGACGATTCTACTTGTATACAATCTGGGAATTAAGGCTGTAAAAAGGTCTGATCAACTAATTCCCGTTTCAGTATAGGTTGGTTTCGCATATCCAAACCTGGAAAAAAAGTTTCTGATTTTGAATTTTCCTCTTTTGCTTGTTTTAATGTTTTGATACGAACGTAACAGGCTTCCATCCACAATTGATGGTCACAGCCTAAGAGGTGGTAACCTTCATGGATGAGAGTTGATTTTGGACTGGTAAATAACAGCTGCAATGTGGAAATATATTTGCCTTTGATATACCCACGAGTACGTGTTTCTGTTTCTACTGCACCCTGGACTTCTAGTTTCAAGCCTATCCCCCAAAGCATTCCAAGTGAAAAAAACTCAAAGCCTATATCTGACCATTTCCTTCCTTTGAGATATACCAATCGATCGCAATCGGAAGGTAAAGATAGACTTCTTAAATACGCTAAGATATCCCAACCATAAAATCCTGGCCTTTCCACTGTTGTTTGCCGACTGACATGTAAACGTATCTTATAAAGTTCTAATTCTTTTCCCCATGCAAGGTACAATTCCTTTAGCTCATCTTCTGCAAATCCATCTTCTTTAAGGATACATATATGCAAAGATTTCCATTCTCCAAAATCCATTCTCTCCCGTATTGAATCTTCATGAAATCCTATCGTCGTACATTGTAAAATACAGGACAGAAAGAACGCAGAGAAAAGAGAAAATTGAATTCTTTGCTTCAATGTTTGTTCCAGTAGCTTGCAAACCGAATCGGTAGACAAAAGCTTCCTACTGACTTTGTATCGATATAATAAAATGAATTCACTTGATAAGGGGATAGATAGATCTTTCCATCGCTTGTGAGGGCACCACCACGAAAAGCACCATTTGGATTTGTTCCAAATGTGGCGTATGCATTTCCATTTCTAGTATCAATGGACGCAAAAGTGAGGTTGCCATAAGGAATGAGATAGATCTTTCCATTGGGAGCAAGTACTGCCCCGTTGAATTTTCCTGGACTTGTAGGACTGAGTGTTGGGCCAAAGCTAACAATAGAGTCTGTATTTGTATCTATATACCGAAGGGTATCATTTTCATAGGGAATCATATAGATCTTTCCATCTGGAGTCAAGACCCCACTGATGTACTTTGCTGTCCCCACAATGGTTGGTCCTATCGTCTGGATGCTTTGGCTATCAGGATCTATTTTAATGACTTCCGTTGCATCAAAGGGTATCATATAGATTTTGCCGTTCGGGGCAAGTACTGATGCTGCATACGAGCCGGATAAGGCAGTATTGATAGAACCAAAAGTGTTTGTCGTTGTGTTGTAATACCAAACTTTTAACTCCCCACTTGGGTTGAAATATACGATGCCATTTCTAGATGTGATACCACCACTAAAGGCACTTCCAGCTATGGATTGGGTTCCAATGCTTGATACCGTGTTATTTTTGATATTATATGCATAAAAAATATTTGTTAGGTGGGGGGCTAAGTAAATTATATCTGCTTGAGTCATCGCACCTCCAATATAAAAAATGACTCCAGAATAAGGTGCTAAGGTGCTCACTGCATTGGTGCGAGGGTTTACCTTAATAAAGTTCGTACCACGATAAGGAATGAAAAAGATTTCATCACTACTTGAAATGAGAGCCGTTTGGAAGGATTCGGTAACATAGCTTGGAACTGCTCCACCATAACTAGAAACGGTTTCGGTTCCTGAACTTCCCTTTAAAAATTGGGATTCCATCTCGTTTTTGATGGCATTCCAATTTTCCGCTTTGATAGCAGCTTCATTCGTGAGCTCGCAGGCTTTGATGCTATCAGAGCTTGGGTTCGAAAAACGAAGACCGCAGACTGGGCTCTGTGATTTGGTAAAGTCCCGAAACAACACCTGGAAAAAAAAAGAATCAGAGCCGACCTCACAAAATTGGCTTAGTTCTGGTTTATGGCAACTAATGAGTGTTATTGACAAAAAAATACATCTGCATAATTGATTCATAATTCTATTACCAGGGTTTTAAGTGAATTTTTATGATCTAGGATTTTCTTTTTTCATTTTTAGATTTCCTACCTTTTTCTTGCGTATAAATCCTATCAATTCCTTTAGGATTCTCTTGCCAAATGGATGCCGCTTCTTCTCATTGTGGTATGAATTCATTTCCGCATTTACTTTCACCACTTGACCTAGGGTTTACCACTCTCAAAAACAGAACTCTTATGGGTTCCATGCACACAGGCTTAGAGGAGGCTGAAAATGGCTACGATCGTATGGCTGCCTTTTATGGAGAGCGAGCGAAAGGAGACTGTGCTCTCATCGTTACCGGAGGGATCGCACCAAGTGAAGCCGGGCGAGTGGCAAAGGGCGGTAGTGTCATGGATACTATGGAAGAGGCCTTACACCATAGAGTCGTGACAAAGGCTGTTCACGAAGCCGGTGGTAAGATCGCCATGCAAATTTTACACACGGGAAGATATGGCTACCATGATAAGATCGTGGCTCCGTCGCCTCTCCGCGCTCCGATCAATATGTTCAAACCCCACCCATTAACGGAAGAGGAAATCATGAGGACCATAGAAGAATTCGCTACTTGTGCGAGTTTAGCAAGGGAAGCTGGTTATGATGGAGTAGAGGTAATGGGATCTGAAGGTTATCTCATCAACCAATTCATTGCGAAGCGAACGAACCAAAGAGAAGATGATTGGGGAGGTAGCTTTGAAAATCGAATTAGGTTTCCTTTGGAAATCTTAAAGGCTGTCAGAAAAAAAGTCGGCAATGACTTTATCATCATATACCGTTTGTCCATGTTAGACCTTGTGGAAGAGGGAGGTAACATAGATGAGGTGGTATACCTGGCAAAAGAGGTGGAAAAAGCGGGAGCAAGCATCATCAATACTGGGATCGGTTGGCATGAAGCAAGGATTCCAACGATAGCGATGATGGTACCTAGGGCAGCATTTACTTGGGTCACTGCCAAAGTAAAAGGCCATGTGAAAATCCCTCTTATTACATCCAACCGTATCAATACGCCCGAGTTGGCAGAAGAGATCCTCGCGAGAGGTGATGCCGATTTGGTTTCAATGGCAAGGCCTTTTCTTGCAGATCCTATGTTTGTGAAGAAAGCGAAGGAAGGTAAATCGGAAGAAATCAACACCTGCATTGCCTGTAACCAAGCCTGCCTTGACCATATCTTTGTAGGTAAAACTGCAAGTTGCCTTGTCAACCCGAGAGCCTGCCATGAAACAGAAATTGTCATCCGCCCTGCTGAGAAGAAAAAAAAGATCGCTGTTGTGGGTGCGGGACCTGGAGGTATGTCTTGTGCAACTACATTGGCCGAACGAGGGCATGAGGTAGACCTTTATGATGCCTCTAGCGAGTTAGGTGGTCAATTGAATATTGCCAGAAGGATTCCTGGAAAAGAAGAGTTCAATGAAACCATTCGATATTTCCGAAATCGTATCCAAAGCACCGGTGTTCGTTTGCATCTACAGATGAAAGTAGGAGCAGACGATTTGATCCAAAAAAAATACGATGAGGTTGTCCTGGCAACGGGTGTAAGCCCAAGGATACCTGCCATTCCAGGAGTCGAGAATTCTAAAGTCATCACTTACGCGGATCTTATTTTAAAATCAAAACAGCCAGGAAAGAGTGTTGTGGTGATCGGAGCGGGAGGCATTGGATTTGATGTGAGTTTGTATCTAACAGATGCAGGGCATGCTTTCACCAAAGAAAACTATTGGAAGGAGTGGGGGATTGATCCTAGTATTACACAAAACGGTGGTTTAACGACAAAGGTCGAAACAAAATCGGACAGAAAGGTTGTGATGCTGAAACGATCCAATAGTAAGTTTGGTTCTACTCTTGGGAAGACGACGGGTTGGATCCACAAAACATCTTTGGAAGATAGAAAGGTGGAACAAATCTCAGGTGTGGAATATAAAAAAATCGATGACCGAGGGATCACAATCAACACCAAAGCGGGCGAGCGACTCATAGAGGCAGACAGTATCATACTCTGTGCAGGCCAGGAGCCTAAACGCGATTTACTACCGGAACTTGAAAGAGCCGGGATCCCTGTGCATCTGATCGGAGGAGCCGACGAAGCAGGAGAATTGGACGCAAAACGAGCGATTGAGCAGGGAACGAAACTTGCGGCAAAGCTATAAAGCTTTGCCAGATCATAATCCTGTATTACATTGCTGGAAAAAGTGCATCTAATTTGTTTAGATGCATTCTAAGTTGGTTTTTGTGGTAAAGAACAACATTGTGTTTTTTCAGCTGGTGGAGTGATTTGGGAACCGCTGTTAGGTTTCCCAAAATCTTGATCTTTCCTTCTACTTGTTGGATGAGTTTTGCCTTTTCTATTTTTTGTAAGGCAGTCTTTAAGAAGGTAAGATCGCTGAATTTTTTCAATTCGGAACCCATTTTCAATTCTGGATGGTTTTCTAGGATTCGATCGCGTAAAGTAGCAATTTGTTTCCTCAGATTTTCTAAAGGGATCACAGTCCCTTCTTCAAATTTCAACAAGGTATAAGATAAAATATTTCCCAAGGTCAAAACAAATGCCTTTCCCAATTTGTCTTCTACAAGTTTGGCAACGGCATCGGGGCTTTCCTCTTCACGGATTTGGAAGGGAAGTCCATAAGTAATGTGTAATTTGGATTTTTTAAAACTCAAAGTATCATAGGTAAGATTAAAATAATTGAAATGAATCGTGGGAACTTTTGATTTTAAATAAAAAACACCGCGTTTGATTTGGTTTAAAAATCCATCTTGGCTGTATGTTCCTTCTGGAAACATGAATAGATTTCTCCCCAGGTCAATATTGGTGACCAAAGTGTTCCATTCGGAGTCAACTGTTTCCCTTAACTCGCCTTTTTTAATGAGTTCACGGCTATTGTCACGGAACGGACGTTTGATGGGCATACAGCCGATATAAGCCAATAGAAAAGGGATCATACCTGATTTATCGATCCCTTTCAGCAATAGTTTTGTCAGTCCTTTTGTCCGAAATTCTTTTGTCAAAAAATCCTTTCTCATGATATCTTCACGAGCAGGAATCGTCATTTTGATTTTTGGGTTTAACTTTCTGTACACAATGGCAAGGGAAGGGATATCGATTTCGGAAACATGATTTCCTATGATGGCAGTTGGATAAGGAGAGATGAGGCTTTCGCTCTCATGCAAATAATGTTCTTCCACATCAGAAAAAAACAAAGCGCCTGATGCTTGGACAAAACGAATCAATACATTGTAAGGTACGGTTGCATGTTTAATTGGATTCATAAATCAATATGGGAAAAAAAATGCCAAATCATTCATGGGTCAAGACTTTAACCAAATATTATTGTTTTATTCTTCCAGACGATGACCCTATGTTCAAAAACGATACGCAATGCTCGGGCTAACACGACTTTCTCAATATCCTTTCCGTTTAACATAAGTTTTTCTTTGGTGAAGGTGTGATCGACGGCAATCACATCTTGCGCAAGGATGGGGCCCTCATCTAAAGACTCGGTGACAAAATGTGCCGTGGCACCTATGAGTTTTACACCTCTTTCATAAGCCTGTGCGTACGGATTGGCGCCAATGAAGGCAGGTAGGAAGGAGTGGTGGATATTGATGATCCGTAAAGGAAATGTCTCCACAAATTTTGGGCTTAAGATCCGCATGTATTTGGCTAAGACCAAATAGTCAAATGGCAGATGGGACAGAGTTTTCAGAACCTGGCTCTCTTGTTCCTCTCTCTGGTTTTCCTGGGTCGGGATATGGAAGAAGGGAATGTGGAAGTCCTGAACGAGAGAGCCCAAATCCGGGTGGTTGGCGACCACTGCTTCGATCGATACGTCCAATTCCCCAAATCGCTGGCGGAGCAATATGTCCCCTAGGCAATGGCCTTCCTTTGTGGCAAAAATAACGATCTTTGGTCTTTCTAATGTGCGTAATTCCATATGAGAGCCTGGCAGAAGTTTCCCCAAGGTGGCTAGAAGGGATTGTTTTTGGTTTGGGCCTGAAAATTCCGTCCTCATGAAGAACATCCCCTCGATAGGGTCTACAAACTCATGGTTCGCTAGAATGTTTGCTTTTTCGGCGAGAAGGGCTCCGGTCACCGTATGGATTAGCCCAGGTTTGTCATGTGTTCGGATGAGAAGGACTTGGTTTGGGGATGGCAGCATGGTTCTCTACCGATTTCCTTAAAAAGAGGGGAAAGTACAAGCATTTTATGAGACATAAATCAATTTTTTACGTTCATGAGATGAACGGTTTGCTTGACGGAGGAGGAATTTGCTGTTTTTTTGACTGCATGGGACTCAGGGGGCGAAGCTATGCCTTGGGCCCTTAAAAGTTTTAGGAAATTAGCATGAAAGGCATCATTCTTGCGGGTGGATCCGGCACCCGACTGTACCCCATTACTCGCGGCGTTGTCAAACAACTCCTGCCAGTGTACGACAAACCAATGATTTACTACCCTCTTTCGGTACTTATGCTTGCCGGGATTCGTGAAATACTCATCATCTCAACGCCTATGGACACAGATCGCTTCCGAGAGATTTTTGGAGACGGGAGTGATTTAGGATTGCGTATCGAATACAAAATACAACCCTCTCCAGACGGATTAGCGCAAGCATTTCTGTTAGGTGAAGAGTTCCTGGCTGGAGATGATGCTTGTTTGGTCTTAGGCGATAATATATTCTATGGGCATGGATTCATTGATTTACTTAGAAACTCGGTAGCCAAGGTTAAAAACGAAAAAAGGTCTGTTGTATTTGGATACTATGTAAACGATCCCGAACGTTATGGAGTTGTTGAATTCGATGCGGAAGGGAAGGCACTCTCTATAGAAGAGAAACCAAAAGTCCCCAAAAGCAACTATGCAGTAGTGGGATTGTATTTTTACACAAATGACATTGTCAAAGTAGCGAAATCAATTCAGCCTTCTCATCGAGGAGAGTTGGAGATAACGTCTGTAAACCAAATTTATTTGGAGCGTGGATTGCTCGATGTAAATGTGATGGGAAGAGGCTATGCATGGTTAGATACAGGTACACATGAAAGTTTGTTAGAGGCATCTAACTTCATTGAGGTGATCGAAAGAAGGCAGGGATTAAAGATTGCGTGTCTGGAAGAGATTGCCTTTGAGATGGGGTATATAAACAAAGATAAGCTACTTAGTTTGGCAGAGCCACTCAAGAAGAATCAGTATGGTAGATATTTAATCGAGCGTGCAAATAGAAAGGTAATAAGTGGTCTCTCGACATGAAGATTACAGAAACCAGCTTAAACGAAGTTTTAGTCATTGAACCTAAAATTTGGGGAGATGAAAGAGGATACTTTTTCGAGAGTTTTCGCGAAGATCTTTTGGAAAGCGCCAGTAGAAGATTCCATTGGGTCCAAGACAACGAATCAAAGTCAAACAAAGGTGTTTTACGCGGATTGCATTATCAACTCCCTCCATTTGCTCAAACAAAATTGGTGCGAGTGATCAAGGGTAGGGTTTTGGATGTAGCCGTGGATATTCGAAAAGATTCAAAGCAATTTGGAAAACATGTCTCAATTGAACTTTCTGAAGAAAATAAGAAACAATTGCTGATTCCAAGGGGTTTTGCACACGGCTTTTTAGTGTTAAGCGAAGAAGCTATATTCTCTTATAAAGTCGACAATTATTATTCAAAGGAATCGGAGAGGTCCATTATTTGGAACGATCCTTCCATTGGAATCGATTGGCAGATACCTGATACCGACTTGATTCTTTCTGATAAAGATAAAATTGGAAAAACTATTCAAGAGGCGGACGTATTTTTGACGAGTCACCTTTATGATTAAAGTATTAGTTACTGGAGCTAGCGGTCAACTGGGCTCTGAAATTAGAGAAGTTTCATCCAGATTTCGAGACCAAATTGAGATTGTTTATTTGAAACGCGAGGATTTGTCTCTCGATGATGAATCATCTGTCTCTGCATTCTTAAAGGAAAACCAAATCCAAACTATCATTAATGCGGCCGCATACACTGCTGTCGATTTAGCAGAAAAGGAAATAGAGAGTGCAGAACTAGGGAATGCATTGATACCAGAAGTTTTGGCAAAGGTATGTGCTAAACTTAACTTAAGACTCATTCATATCTCGACTGATTTTGTATTCAACGGTGAGTCAAACAGACCGTTAAAAGAAACAGAGAAAATTTCGCCAGTTTCCATCTATGGCAAAAGCAAAGCCAAGGGTGAGGAGTTAGTTTTAGCACATCTATCAAATGCAGTTGTCATAAGAACGTCTTGGCTCTATTCCAAATTTGGCAATAATTTTATGAAAACCATGATGCGGCTTTCTAAGGAAAGAAAAGAATTAAGAGTTATTTATGACCAAATTGGTACACCCACTTGGGCTCGTGATTTAGCGGTTGTTTGTTTATGTGTAGTAGTTAATCCTGCAGTATCAGGGATTTATCATTATTCTAATGAAGGAGTAGCAAGTTGGTATGATTTTGCATTCGATATTGTGCAAGCTGTTAACCCTTCTGTGAAAGTTTTCCCTATTGAAACAAAAGACTATCCAACTCCCGCTAGAAGACCAGCTTATTCAGTTTTAGATAAGTCAAAAATTAAAGAGCACTTAAAGATAGAAATTCCTCATTGGCGTAAGAGTTTAGAACTCTGTTTGAAAGAAATAAATTGATTTGAGGGAAAGGATAAAGTTTTTGTGAGTTCTTATTATTCGCTTAAAAAAAGAAAAAATCCTAACTTACTAAGCCTAGTAATTCCTTGTTACAATGAAGAGAAAGCTCTACCTTTTTTAAGGAGTTCTTTAGAGAAAGTAATTCCTACCTTTCCGTGTAAGTCAGAAATAATTTTAATCAATGACGGAAGTACGGATCGTACGATTGAAGAGCTCGTAAAATGGGCATCTAGTGATAAGAAGGTCAAAATAATAAATTTTGCCAGAAATTTTGGACATCAAATTGCTGTTACAGCGGGAATGGATTTTGCTACAGGAGATGCTGTTGTGATCATGGATGCTGACCTCCAGGATCCTCCTGAAGTCATTTGGGAGATGTTGGCAAAATACCGTGAAGGTTTTGATGTAGTTTATGGAAAAAGAGAAGAGAGAGTCGGCGAGTCGTGGTTTAAGTTAGCGAGTGCCTGGTTGTTCTATCGCTTGATGAAGATCCTTGTCCATAAAGATCTTCCACTAGATTCAGGAGACTTCCGTTTGATTTCGAGACCCTGCCTTGATGCAATCAAACTTATGCGCGAAAAACATCGGTTTTTAAGAGGTATGGGCGCATGGGTGGGATTTCCCCAAACACCTGTTATCTACAAACGAGCTGCCAGATCAGCTGGTGAAACCAAATATCCTCTTAGAAAAATGTTGACCCTGGCAATGAATGCTGCTATATCCTTTTCTCCGCTTCCTTTGAGACTTAGTCTATCGCTTGGTATTATAATTGCAATCACCGGCTTTATAATTGGATTAACTGCTGTGATAAAGGCTTGGATGCACTACTCTGGATTATATCCTAATTTAGTCTACAATCCTGGGTGGGCAACAATTGTAGCCCTCTTATGTATTATTGGAGGTTCGATTCTTATCTCCATTGGTATATTAGGTGAATACATCGCAAGGATTTTCGAAGAAGTAAAAAGTCGGCCACTGTATATAATCGAATCTACTTATAATTTTAATCAAAGAAAGGAAAAGAAGTAATGCCTCAAGTCATATTAGTAACGGGTGGAGCAGGATTCATCGGATCAAATTTTATTCCCTATTTTCTAGAAACTAATCCAGAAACACACCTAATAAATCTGGATCTACTAACCTACGCAGGTAAGATAGAAAATTTAGCTGAAATAAAGAATCATCCCAGATATACTTTTGTGCAAGGCGATATAAAAGATAAATCTCTAGTCGCAAAACTGTTTTCCGAATATGATATCAAAGGTGTGATCCATTTCGCAGCAGAGAGTCATGTCGACAATTCTATTGCAGACCCAGAAATATTTTTACAAACAAACGTTATAGGTACATTTGTTTTGATACACCAGGCCTATATTCATTGGATGGAAAAACCTTTTCATATAAAGAAAGGTTATGAGTCAAGCCGGTTCCACCATGTCTCTACAGATGAGGTTTATGGTAGTTTGGGAGAAACTGGTTTGTTCGAGGAAACTACGCCTTACGCACCAAATTCCCCCTATAGTGCCAGTAAGGCAGGAAGTGATTTTGTTGTGAGAAGTTACCACCACACTTATGGTATGAATACAATAATTACGAATTGTTCCAACAACTATGGACCAAAACAACATGCTGAAAAGTTGATTCCTACCATAATGCGAAAATCCTTAGCTGAAGAACCAATCCCAATCTATGGTCAAGGTACAAACGTTAGAGACTGGCTTTATGTTTTAGATCACGCAAAAGGGATCGATCTTGCTTTCCGAAAAGGACGATCCGGCGAGACATATAACATAGGTGGTCGTAACGAGCGAAACAATAATTATATTGTGAATAAAATATGTGAGATTCTTGATAAAAAGAAACCTCGATCAAATGGAAAGTCATACAAAGATTTGATAACTTATGTAGCTGATCGACCTGGGCATGATAAACGATACGCGATTGATGCAAATAAAATCGAAACAGAGTTAAGCTGGAAAGCAGAAGAGAATTTTGAAACGGGAATTGAAAAGACCATCGATTGGTATTTAGAAAGACTTAAATAAATAGGTATAGTTTTATATAAAAGGTTTCCCAAACGCCTTGCCGGATTGATTTAAGATTTCATAGAGGATGAATATTCTTTCTTGTTCAATGACTTATTTTGCAATTATTAATATTAAATTTCGAATAACTATAATTTTCCCCAAAAAAAATCTAAGATTCGCGAGTATCGTTTTACCGTGACATTGCGATTTTTAACTGTACCCGTGATTGAAGATAAAAAATACAGAATACTAAAACTATTAGAGGAAAATCCTTATCTTTCGCAAAGGGAGGTTTCCGATTTGATGGGCTTGAGTTTAGGGAAAACCAATTATGTAATCAATGCCCTCATCGAAAAAGGTTTACTCAAGATAAAGAATTTTAGGAATAACAAGAATAAAATTGCCTATGCTTATCTATTAACGCCTCAAGGGCTTGAAGAAAAAGCGAGATTGACCCTTGAATTCTTTGAAGTGAAGAAAAGGGAGTATGAAGAGTTGAAAAATGAAGTAGAAAATATTAGAAAAAATAAACAAAACTTTGAAACAGGAATAGGACCTCATGAAACTGATTTCTGATATTCATGATTTCTTTCTGTTTCTTGCAGATCTTGTTAAGAATAGAAATCTTATTTTTGAATTGGCAAGACAAGACTTTAAGCAAAGATTTGCGAGCAACATACTTGGCGTAATCTGGGCGTTCGTCAATCCGTTGATTCAAGTATCGATCCTCTGGTTTGTGTTTAGCCTTGGCTTTAGGGCGCAACCAGTGGAGGATATACCTTATATATACTGGCTATTGGCTGGTTTTTTTCCTTGGTTGCATTTAAGCGAACTGATATTGTATGGAACAAACTCCATCGTGGAAAAGCCGTATCTAGTTAAGAAGATCGTATTTCGAGTCAGCACCCTTCCCATTATTAAGATAATCTCCATTTCTTTCATTCATTTATTTTTTATTACATTTCTTAGTTTGCTCTTTGTCTGGATTAATGCGGGCGATAATCACATTTATAAAATACAAATAATATATTTCATTTTTTGCACGATGGTTTTTAGTTTAGCTATTATCTGGATAACCTCGGCCGTAGTTGTGTTTGTGAGAGATATGAGTCAAATTGTTGCAATTTCTATACAATTTGGCTTTTGGATTACGCCAATATTTTGGAGCCAAAAAATTTTACCTGAGAAATACCAATTCATCATTAGTTTAAATCCGGCAGCCTATATAGTCCAAGGCTATCGCGATTCTCTAATAGGCAGTGTATGGTTTTTTGAAAGGCAATTTGAAACCGTTTTTTTCTGGGGAATTACTTCCGTTTTACTCATCTTCGGTATGATTTTATTCAGAAGGATGAGAACTCACTTTGCGGATGTTATGTAAATGCAAGAAGTTATAAAAATCGAAAATATATCAAAGATGTTCAAGTTGTATCTTTCCAACTTGGATAGACTCAAAGAATCCTTAAATATATTTGGTAAAAAATATCACAAAGAATTCTTTGCTTTAAATGATATAAACCTTTCCATCAAAAAGGGAGAAGCCGTTGCCATTATAGGTCAAAATGGTAGTGGTAAATCTACTCTCCTGAAGATTATCACTGGCATACTCTCGCCGAGTGCTGGCAATGTATCCGTAAAAGGACGTATATCCTCTCTTCTTGAACTCGGAACTGGATTTAATCCGGATTTAACAGGCCGAGAAAACATTTATTTTTATGGTACGATAAACGGTATACCGAAAGATAAAATGTCCGAAAAAATAAATGATATTATTGAGTTTGCGGATATCGGAAAGTTCTTAGACCAGCCCGTTCGTTCCTATTCAAGTGGAATGTTTGTTAGATTGGCTTTTGCCTGTGCGATTCAAATAGATCCAGAGATTTTAATTGTAGATGAGGCTCTGGCAGTAGGTGATATGCGATTCGTTCAAAAATGTTTTCGAAAAATGCTTAGTTTCAAGGAGCGTGAGAAAACATTGATCTTAGTTACACATGATATGCCTTCAGTGATCGCCTTTTCATCGCGCGTTATATGGATCGAAGATGGAAAGATAATTAAAGATGGAGAGCCGAACTTAGTTGTAAGAGATTATGTGTCCAAAATGAGTTACTCACAAAAGTCAAATGTTGAGAATTCATTGATAAATGTGCATGGAGATCTTAAAATTGAGGAGTGTGAGTCATTTGGAGAAAAAGGAGCTGTCTTCACTTATGTTCATTTGGAGTTTGGTGATAGACCATACGATAGTCTAACAGAAGGTAATGAAATACTAAGATTTAGATTAAAATTGAAATCGCATAGTGAGCTTCCGAATCCTGGGATAGGTATACTTCTAAAAGATGAAAAAGGATATCCAGTCTTTGGAGTTAACAATTATGTTTACAATAGAAAAATCAGTCCGCTTAAAAATGGTGATGAAATAGAAGTAGTTTATGAAGTATTGCTTCCTCGACTGAGAGTGGGTAAATATAGTTTTACGATAGCTCTATCAGATGGCGACCAGGAAAACCACGTTCAACATCACTTCATACATGATCTAATCACAATCAATTATATTTCCAAAGAGGATAGATACAAATTGGGAAGTTTACTTATACTCTCAGATGATGATTTTAGGATTAAGGTAGAGAAAAAATGAAATATGATCTTACAGCTATAAATATTATCCCAAAAAGATTAGTTAGTCCTGAATCATGGGTTAAACATCTACCCTTTGCTTATTATCTGATGCAACACGTCAGACCAGGTGTCCTTGTGGAGCTTGGAGTTCATACAGGAAATTCATTTTGTGCCTTCGCCGAAGCAGCAAGGATCTTTAACATAGATACAAAGTTTTACGGTGTCGATACTTTTGAAGGTGAAAAGCATGCAGGATTTTATGATACTTCCGTTTACGATGAGCTCAGCCATTATACAAAGCTAAACTTCAATGAATCAGTGTCCCTATTGAAAATGAGATTTGAAGAGGCTGTCCATTATTTTACAGACAAATCTATCGATGTGCTTCATATCGATGGTCTGCATACTTATGAGGCGGTAAAATCTGATTTTGATACTTGGTTACCAAAAATGAAACCCAATGGGATCATTTTATTTCATGATACACTTGTGAGAAGAGATGAATTTGGAGTCTGGAAACTTTGGTCCGAAATCAAAGATAATTATTACCATTCCTATGAATTTTCTTTCGGACACGGCTTAGGTGTTCTATTTTTGGGAGAAATACCCTTCGCGGATCATCTAAAAGAATTGGATAGAGATTTGAATATTCAAAATCTTTTTTTGCCAGCTGGTGAACGGAATGAATGGCATTTTCAATTTAAAAGGTGTGACATATTATACAAGGATCTCAAAAGAGAACACGAACAATTAAGGGATGTTGAACATGTCGAGGTAAGGGCCCAAAGAGATGAGGCGCAGGCAGTGATTAAGGAATTAAGAAGTCGCATATCATTTAAGATATACTATATTCCATTTATTATTTCCGCAAAGGTAAAGAAATTTTTCGGACTCAAGTAACTCCTAGTTGGCTTTTAAGATGTTAAAGATAGTTAAGAAATTATTTGCCTTCATATTTAAGTTGGGTTTTTTGAAATCGCTTTGGTTTCGTTTGAGCGATTTAATGGCATCTAATGTAAGTTATCATAGTAGACAACATCTTGATTTGAATGCAGTCGTTTTTCAGAGTTATGATGTCTTTGAGCAGTTCATTAAAAAGGTATTCTTCCCAGAGCATAAGAATATTTTATTTAATTTAAAACCCTTTTTTTTAAATCTAATCGGTATCTATTCTAGGGAAGCGAAGAGTCCACTTCAATTGCATAAAGATTTAGTAAGTCTATTGCTTGGAAACGAATCCAAAATTGGGAAGAAATTTTCAATTCCTGATGTGGTGACATCTGATCCAGTGAAGAGAAAGAAGATTCTCTTTGTCTCCAATATGTTTCCTTCTGTGTTACATGGTGGAGGCCTAAGAATCTTCGATATCATTTTCCACCTATCAAAGGATCACGACATCTATTTGCTCTCTAGCTTTTTCCCGGAAAACGATAAAGAATCATTTTCATATATCAAAGATAAGCTCAAAGGCCACTTTTTCTTTCATATTGGAGACATTAAAGTTGAGTATTTTCGAAAATGGGTAAAACAGAATCCCAATGAGATCAAAGATTTTGACGCAATTTTTTTAGAGTATCATAAATCTTTAGATCTACTAGAGACCTTAAGACCTTACGGAAAACGGATCATATTTACTTATATGGAGTGTTTATCGTTATCGTACTATTTAAGGTTCGTGCAAACAGAAAATTGGTCAAAACGTTACTTTGCAGATGATTTAGAATTGTTTATTCGGTATGCCCTGCTTGAGAAGTATGCACTTGAGGTCTGTGACGAAGCCATTGCAGTAACGGACCATGATGCCGATTTTATTGCAAAATTTTCTCCCTTACGTCCCAAGGT
This sequence comes from Leptospira ryugenii, assembly GCF_003114855.1. NCBI lineage: Bacteria > Pseudomonadati > Spirochaetota > Leptospiria > Leptospirales > Leptospiraceae > Leptospira > Leptospira ryugenii. The sequence goes on from NZ_BFBB01000002.1 coordinate 180,847, forward strand.
AATAAATCATTGCGTTTCCGATTTTTCGATTTGGAATCGATTGGAGACTGCGAAGTTTACACCAATAAATAATTCTGTCTTATTTTTAGGAAATTTCTTTCATCCTCCAAATGTAGACGGAATTTTTTGGTATATACAGAATGTCCATCCAATTGTAAAAAGATATATACCCGATTATAAGCTGTTAGTCGTCGGTGCTGGTAAAATTGAAAACTTAGCTGAAAAATGTAAAGATGATGCGTCTATTAAATTTACAGGTTATGTTGAGGATATCGTTCCAGAGATACTTTCATCCACAATTTGTATCTCACCTCTTATTTCCGGTGCAGGCTTGCGTGGAAAGGTAAACCAATATTCAGCATGCAAAAAAGCTTCGGTCAATACTTCTATAGGATTGAAAGGTCTGCCATATACTCATAATAAGGATACGCTCATGGCCGATACCCCAGATGATTTTGCAAAGGGAGTTGTGAAACTGCTGAGCGATGCTGATTTCAGAATATTTATCCAGACCCATGCATACAAAATCGCGAAAGAACACTTTTCATGGGAGAGTAAAATCCGAGAAATAGAGAGCTTAATTTCGTAATGAGTATTTACGGAATTTATTTGCAATATGCAAATAAAAACAAAGAGTCGGGTGAGGATATTTTTCGAAATCTCTTATACAAGATTACTGGCTCAGTCGTTCCAGTTATAGTCGTCGATAACCAGCTAACGAAATCAAGTAAAGATTTTCGAATAATTAAAGGAAATAATAAATTTCGAGAGTTTTCTGGTTACCAAGTCGGATTAGAATACTTAAGATCAGAAAACCGTCTCAATGATGAGACGGTTTTATTTTTTGCGAATGATACTTTTAATGTTAATTATTCAGGCTCAGAGTATTTGAATTTGTTTCTGCATAAAAGTAGCATAAGAAGCTGTCTACGAGGTGATTTTGTCGGTTACGTTGACAGACTGGATCAAGATGTTGCCATCGGAGAATGGAAAGGAAAGTATTGGGTTCGAACGAGTCTTTTTTCCATTGGCTATCAAAATCTTAAGAAAATTTTACCATTTGGTAAAGGGTTCATGATAGAAAACGTATTTTCTCTGAAAAACCTAGAGTTTTTTTCAGAGAACAAAACCATATCAGAGAATTATAAAAAGTTTTTGTTGAGATGGTTGTTTGGTGAGGAAACTGATTTTCCATTTCAGGACAAATGGCACTCTGCAAAAAGATTAAATAAAGAGAACAAGGCCGCTTTTATAGAAAAGGCTAAATGTATTTTTTCTGAATTTATTTTAACTCAAAATGCAAAGGCTATGGGTGTTCCAATATGGGACATCAGAAGTATTTCGAAATAGTATATGTTATTTAGCTCAATTTACTTTTTGTTCAGGTATTTGCCGATCGTCGTATTCTTTTATTTTACAACGAAGAAATCGTTTCAGAATATTTTTCTTTTGTTGGCAAGTCTCTTTTTTTATGCTTGGGGTGGGCCAAAATTTGCACTCTTGATGGTTGCATCCATTGTAGGAAATTACTTTTTTGGTTTGTTGCTTGGTCGAAAAAAAAGCAGAGCAATTCTTATTCTGGCGGTCGCTACAAATTTGTTATTACTTTTCTTCTTTAAATACCTAAGCTTTTTTACATCCCAATTAAATTCGCTGATACCTCTCCCAGATAGATTTTATGCATTTAGCCAAGCAATTATTTTACCCATAGGAATTTCATTTTTTACATTCCAAGCAATGTCGTATTGCATCGACATTTACCAAGACAAAGTAGTACCGCAGAAAAATTTCATCAACTTGGCTCTTTATATTTCGTTTTTTCCTCAGTTGATCGCAGGTCCAATCGTCCGATACATAGATATTAACAAAGAGATAGAGGAAAGAGAGGAGACGTTCAAAGATTTTCAAGAAGGCTTAGAACGATTTATCATCGGTCTCTCGAAAAAAGTTTTGATTGCGAATGTATTTGCAAAGGTAGCAGATAGAGCCTTCGGAATACCTCTTGGAGAGCAAGAATTTCTCTATTCTTTAATAGGGGCCTTTGCTTATACTTTTCAGATATTTTTTGATTTTTCAGGTTACTCAGATATGGCGATCGGCTTAGGCCGGATGTTCGGTTTTCATTTTCAAGAGAACTTTCGTTATCCTTATTCTGCTTTAAGCATGAAGGAATTTTGGAGAAGATGGCACATTTCGCTGTCTACCTGGTTTAGAGATTACCTCTACATTCCCTTAGGTGGAAATCGCGGAAATATAGTTTCTACAGGTTTTAATCTGCTATTAGTCTTTACACTTTGCGGTTTATGGCACGGTGCAAATTGGACCTTCCTCATATGGGGTCTTTGGCACGGTTTGTTTTTAGTTCTGGAGAGATCTACTTTTGGTGAGCTAATCACGAGAGCACCATTTTTTATCCAAAAAGTTTATACTATGTTTGTTATTGTCGTTGGTTGGATTTTCTTTAGAGCAGAGTCATTAAGGTTGGCCATGGACTTTTTCTCTTCTTTTGGAATTTTCTCCAATAGTAGTTCAAGTTATACTCTCAGATATTTAGTTAGCAATGAAGTTGTGTTTATTTTTTTGATTTCAGTTTGTATATCAAGTGAAAGAATTGTGGAGAAAATACGAACGATTCTGGCAACTAGATTGAGCGAATCTCTGGCATCCTTCTTAAGGTCAGCTTTTTTACTTGTACTATTATATCTTTCCTCAGCAAAACTAGCATTGGGAACTTATAATCCATTTATTTATTTTAGATTTTAAGTCTAACTTTATGATTCAGAAATTCTTTGTTACTCTTGTTTGTGCATTTTTGACGTTGCCGTTGATCAATGAATTTATAAGCATTGAGCCTCAGATTGTGCTTACTGAAAATAGACAAACGGCGGATGTACCCAAATTTAACGGAAGCTATACTCAGTATATTCGAGAAATTGAATCTTATTATAATGATCATTTCGGATTTCGTAATTTTTTGGTTTTCTCAGCAAATCTGATAACCTTAAAAGTTTTTAACGAATCTTCGACTGATAAAGTAATCATTGGTAAATCTGGTTGGATTTTTTTTGCAGGAGAGCAGGAAGAATTTCACAAAAAAGAGAAAATTATAAATATTGAAAACATTTTACAAGGTTTGCTTCACTGGAAAAATAAATTCGAAAATCTTAATATTCCTTTTATTTTCTTCATTGCTCCAGACAAACAAACAGTGTATCCAGAGTATCTGAAGTATCCTCAAGCAGAGTGGAAACAAGTAAAAAGTTTAGAAATCTATAATACCCAAATCCAAAAAGAGCTTGGAAGCACGTTTATAAACACACTTCCCTTGTTGAATGATGCAAAAGGAAAGGGAAAAAAATTATATTTCAAAGCTGATTCCCACTGGAATGATATTGCAGCATTCGAGGTATACGAGAGAGTCATGGATGCCTTATTGTTAGATAAAAACCTAGCAAATATTCAAAAACTCAAGTTGCAGGATTGTAAAGTAGAGAGAAGATTGTACACAGGTGATCTTGTTCGCATTTTTTGGGGAATTGGAAGGCTTTATGATGAATTTGAATTCTTTATTGATGTGCCATCTAAAGATTTCATTAAAGTTACTCCTTTTATTGATCACTACAAAGATGTTCCCATTACAAAAGAATTCTATGTAGCGGAGAATCATTCGAAATTAAATACACGAAACCAAAAAACACTATTGGCGGTTAGAGACTCCCAATTTATCCCCATGATTCCCTTGTTTGCTGAATCGTTTTCAAAGGTTATACTCATCAATGTGTGGGAAGACAATGCATCGATAGAAAGAATAATAGCATTGGAAAAGCCAGATGCAGTACTGTTTGAAAGCGTAGAGAGAGGTCTTATACCTTTCCTAAAAAAGTTATAAGTTTAAATTTTTGATTCAACCATGAGCTTTAGTAAAAATATCTTAAATCAAAGGGTTTCCCTGATCTTACTTGGAATTTTCCTTTTTGGTATGATCATTAAGTTATTTTTACTTTTAGATTTTCCTGGTCCTTTTATCATGCAAGATGAGTTTGAATTTAAACAAAATGCTTTTCTTTTATTTTCGAAATGGTCTTACTTTGATTTTCACCTAACTCCATTTTATTCTATTTTTCTTATCCCATCTTTCTTATTTAATAACTTTTACCTTGTAATGAAAATAAGTAATATTTTCATTACATCTCTCGTTGTATATCCAGTATATTCGATTGCCAACCAAGTAGGAACCCGGAATAGCGCAATTTTAACAGCATTTTTATCACAGTGTTTACCATTTCAATTTGTCTTCCCTAATTTGATAATGAGTGAAAATCTCTTTTTGTTTCTTTTTTTGTTAACAGTCTACTTTTTGCTGAAATCAATTGAAAACGATCTAATTTTGTATGATATCATATTCGCTTTTTTATTAGGATTTTGTTACTTAACACGTTACTTTGCGATAGTGCTTTTCCCTGTTTTCCTTTTAGCCTGGTGGTTGAGGGTATATCCCTTTGACTTCGACAATTTAAAAAGTTTGGAATTCTGGAAACCGAGATTACTTAGATTTTCTTTAGTTTGTTTTATCTCTTTTAGTTTTTTTCTATTTTGGACTGTCATATCGTTCAGGGAAATTTCCTATTTAGCAAAGGATTATTTTAACCCTGCTCTCTTAAGTCAGGCGAGACATTTAACGATTCATCCCTTGTTGAATTTATCTGCCTGGTTTCTAAGATATTTTCTTTATTTCGTTTTAATGGTTCTTCCATTCGGCACACTAATTTTGATGCAACTTTTCACAAAACATAAAAGTCCTCAGCACAAACGTTTCCTTTTTTTAATCCTATTGATTTCCTTCGGAATGATTGGGTTGGCCACCTGGCACATGCGAGAGACAAATTTAGAAACCTCTGGTTTGAGAGGGAGGTATATCATTTATTTATCTTTTCTGTGGCTTCTGTATGCGTTTTCAGGAGAGGTTTTTAAATCTAAGGTTTTTGGATTAAAAATAGGATTACCTATCACCATTATTTTGTTATTCCTAATGTTTCAGCAATTAATACTCGTTAAAGGTAAGTGGTTCGCAATCGATTCTGGAGTATTCTTTCAATCATTCAATGTGCCAGAATTGTATCTTTTTTACTCCTTTCCCAACTTATATCCAACTCTCGTAATATTTGCAAATTTATGGATCTTCCTCCCTATCGCGAGACAGAAGTTTGGAGTTGCACTGATCACCTTACCCGCACTAATCTTTTCATCTTTAGGTCTCGTGGGATCAATGGATATCTTCTTGAACAAGACTTACATAGCAAATTTAGATGTTTTTAGAAGAATAGAAAAAGTGGAATCTGGACTCATCCGAATTTATAACAATTCATCTGATATGAACCATCGTTTTTTTATCGAAAGGTATTTCCCCTTCTTCAATATTTCTTCTGATCGTGCTGAAATTGTGGAAATAAACGATGTATATAATGTAAAGAAAGCCGGTTTTCTAGTGAGCGAGTTGAGATTTCCCAACCAGAAAGAATTATTGACAACTCATGGTCGTTTTGTTTATTCTCTTCCGTTCCCAAAAGAAAAAGAAACTCCCTTCATTGATTTGTATTCGAAATTTCCTGAGGCAAAACTCTACGGTTTAAAAGACTTTGAAGCTCCCTGGGGAAAGTCAATATTCCAATTGCCAAACCGAATTTTATTTATGAGTCCAGAAACTAAAATTGAATATCAACTCAACTTTCCAAAGAGAAAAATGATAGAGTTTGAAAGTTTTGTAGAATACCATACTCTTTCCAAAAATTGGAATGTTAGTGATGGAGCATTTGTAAAGGTTCTGATCAAGAAGAATAAAGAAATCTTACTTGAAAGATCAATAGAGATAAAACCAGAAGATAACTCTAGGAAATTCAGCTTCGCATTTCAGAATGAAACATCTAGTAGCTTAACTTTTAGCATAGAAACGACAAACTTGCCTGGAAAGAATACTGATGGCGACTGGATTATGGTTCGAGAACCCATGATTCGATAGATATGTTTTCTTTCCTTATTTAATTATTTTTAAAGTTAAAAGAAAAAGTTTAGGATTTTTCCAATGAATCAATACCAAGAAAAATTATTTCAAAAAATCGAATCTTCTGAATTGGCTATTTCCGTAATTGGACTTGGCTATGTAGGCTTACCATTAGCTCTTCGATTTTTAGAAGTAGGTTTCCAGGTGTACGGTATAGACTCGGATGAGAGAAAGATACAGGCGATATCAACTGGAAAGACTTATATAAAACATATCCCAAGCGATAAATATGATGTTTATCGCAAGAATGGTAAATTCCAAGCTACTTCAAATTATGAATTTGTCGGAAAATCGGATGTTATCATAATCTGTGTTCCAACACCTCTGACTCTTTATCGAGAACCTGACCTTACATATATTCTTCAGACTATGGAATCTTTATTTCCCCATCTGAAAAAAGGGCAATTTATTTGTTTAGAAAGTACTACATATCCTGGTACTACCGAAGAGGTGCTACAACCATATTTAACCAAGTCCAAACTCACCTGTGGGTTGGATGCATTTTTGGCATTTTCACCAGAAAGAGAAGATCCTGGAAACCAAAAGTTTACTACACAAAACATTCCTAAGGTTGTTAGTGGAGTTACAAGCAGCTGTAGAGAAATAGCAGCCCGATTGTACACTAAAATTGTTGACCAAGTTGTTGAAGTTTCATCCACAAGAACTGCAGAGATGACTAAACTTTTGGAAAATATACATAGAGCCGTAAATATTGGTTTAGTGAATGAAATGAAAGTTGTCGCTGATAAAATGGGTATAGATATCTATGAAGTGATTCGTGCTGCTGCAACGAAACCATTTGGTTTTGTGCCGTATTATCCTGGTCCCGGTTTAGGAGGACATTGTATTCCCATAGACCCTTTTTATCTTACTTGGAAGGCGAGAGAGTATGGTGTTCATACAAAGTTTATTGAGCTTGCCGGAGATATTAATAGTTCGATGCCAAATTATGTAATTGAAAAGATAATTTATGGATTGAACAAGTCTGAAAAATCATTAAAGAAAAGCAAGATCATCGTTATCGGTGTTGCTTATAAAAAAAATATAGATGATTTGCGTGAATCCCCGTCACTTTTCGTTATACAAAAATTATTAGAATTGGGGGCAGAGGTATTTTATCATGATCCTTATATTTCTGAATTTAATGAACATGGCATTCAGTTAAAAAATTCTGATTTAAGTACCCAATTGATTGATGAATCCGATTGTGTAGTAGTAATCACGGATCATGATTCAATTGACTATAATCTTTTACTAGAAAGATCAAAGTTGATTATCGATACCCGTGGTAGGTATAAGTCAGCTTTAGAAAAGGTTATCAGGGCGTAAATATGTTAAACGGTAAACTTGTCGCGGTTGTCATTCCAGCTTATAACGAAGAAACACAAATTGTAGGTGTCCTAAATACGATGCCTAAATTCGTAGATAATATTTTAGTAATTAATGATTGTTCTACTGATAAAACAAAAGACGTAGTCCAAAATTATATAAAAAATAAAAAATTACCTGACAACTCAAATCGATTGAATGCCAAAATTGGCGATCTTGTTATGAGTAATGAGGAGATTCATCGGTTTGTACCGTTTGAATTAATTTTCGAGCCCAAACAAAAGGTAATTCTTGTTAACTTAAAGAAAAATTCCGGTGCAGGTGCTGCAGTGGGATTAGGTTATAAAATTTCCGCTATTTTAGGCTTTTCCTGTGTAGGGAAAATGGACGGTGACGGTCAGATGGATCCTTCTGAGCTAGAATCTCTATGTCTTCCCATAGTAAATGGAGAGGTAGATTTTGTAAAAGGGAACCGACTAATTCATAGCAGTGCGTGGTTGATTATTCCGAAAATTAGGTATATAGGAAACTCAATTCTATCAATTCTTACCAAAATTGCATCAGGATATTGGCATGTCTCGGATACCCAGACAGGTTATGTGGCGATTTCCGAAAAGGCACTGAAATCTCTCAGATTGTTTGATATATACCCTAGATATGGTTACCCTAATGATCTATTAGTCAAATTGAATATTGCTTTCTGTAAAATTAGAGAAGTTGAGATTCGACCCGTCTACAATGTCGGTGAAAAATCAAAAATGAAAATTCATAAAGTGATTCCCAAAATTAGTATATTATTGATCCGTTCTTTTTTTAAGAGATTATGGTTGAAATACTTTTTTCGAGATTTTCATCCATTGTTTTTGCTATATCATTTCTCCTTTTTCTTGGCAATTATGGATATCCCATTTATCTACAGAATTGTTAAGGCAGTTATCTACGGAGAGGAATGGTCTTTTGGGACTTTATTATTTTTCACCTTCTTATCTATAAGTTCTTTTCAATCTCTATTGTTTGCGATGTGGATGGATATACAAGACAATGAGAGACTTTATAAATAAATGGAGACTCGATGAGTTTTTTTCAACGATTTTGGGGTCAAATTCCAATCAGTGAAAAATCAAAAGGACTAAAAATCTTTCGAGCATTTTTCAATCGTGTTTTACATCAATTTGCTCGGCTAGTTCCTTTAACACCTGGGCTTAGAGTTTTCATTCATCGATTGCGTGGAGTGAAGATTGGAAAAAATGTATTCATTGGAACTGATGTTTTTATCGATGATGCAGAGCCTGATCTAGTCATCATTGAAGACGAAGTAACCATCATTGCTCAAACTACAATTTTAGCTCATTCCTATTATCCATTTCATCTTCAGAGATTTCTGACGAGTGCATCACAAAAGAAAGGCGTTCGTTTAGAGAAGGGATGTTATCTAGGCTTAAGATCCACTGTATTGCCAGGGATTGTCATTGGAAGCAATGCAATAGTAGCAGCTGGAAGTGTTGTTACGAAAGATGTGAAACCTGGCACTTTAGTAGCGGGTGTTCCTGCAAAGCAGATTAAACGTTTTTAATAAGATCAATCTGCCTGGTGTTTAAAAATAAGATTTAATATTTTTTATCTAAGGAAAATTAAAAGTAAAAAGCGTATGAAAGTATTGGTAACAGGTGCTGAAGGATTTATTGGCTCTCATTTGGTAGAGGGGCTTGTGAAAGAAGGCTTTGAAGTAAAAGCATTTAATTTATATAATTTCTCGAATTCTTGGGGTTGGTTAGAGACACTCAGTAAAGATACTTTAAAATCAGTTGAGATATTTTCAGGTGATATTCGAGATCCGTATGGTATCAAACAAGCAATGAAAGGTTGTGATTCGGTATTCCATTTAGCCGCATTGATCGCGATTCCATTTTCTTATCATTCACCCGATACCTATGTAGATACGAATATCAAGGGAACCTTGAATGTGATACAAGCCGCAAAAGAGTTAGGTATTAATAAAGTGATTCATACTTCAACGAGCGAAGTATACGGGACTGCGAAATATGTTCCTATAGATGAGGATCATCCATTGCAAGGACAGTCACCTTATTCAGCGAGTAAGATCGGCGCCGACCAGCTAGCTCTCTCTTTTTTTGCATCTTTTGGAACACCCATTTCAGTAGTACGCCCATTTAATACTTATGGCCCAAGGCAATCTGCACGTGCAGTTATTCCAACAATCATCACACAGATAGCAAATGGTAAAAAAGAAATTAAGCTTGGTAAGATTAGCCCTACAAGGGATTTTAATTTTGTTAAGGACACTGTTAGAGGATTCATTGCCGCTCATAAAAGTCAGAAGTCAATCGGTGAAGTGATCAATATTGGAAGCAACTTTGAAATCAGCGTTGGAGATACTGCGCTCTTGATTGCTGAGCTGATGGGAACCCAAATAAATATTATAACAGATGAAGATCGACTTAGGCCAGAGAAAAGTGAAGTGGAACGTCTGTGGGCTGACAATCGTAAGGCATTAAATTTATTAGATTGGAAACCACAATATGGTGGATTGGATGGTTTCAAAAGGGGACTCAAGGAAACCATAGAGTGGTTTAGTTCTAAAGAAAATTTATCTCGTTACAAAGCAGATATTTATAACCTCTAAACATTCAATTTTCAGAGTAATTTCATTTGGAAAAAAAAATAGAATCACTTATAAGAGATTATTACCAATCAAATGGTGATATTCCTCTCCATGCACCAATCTTTCAAGGAAACGAGAAGGCATATACTACCCAGGCAATTGATTCTACATTTGTATCGAGTGTGGGAGTCTTTGTAAATGAATTTGAAAACAAAATTGCTACTTATACAAACTCGCAATCGGCAGTCGCAACTGTAAATGGTACTGCCGCTCTTCATGCTTCTCTAGTTTTATCAGGCGTTAAATCAGGTGATTATGTTATCTCGCAAGCACTGACATTCGTTGCAACGTGTAATGCGATTACTTATTTGGAAGCTGAGCCGATCTTTATTGATGTAGATATAGAAACCCTTGGATTGTCTCCTATTGCTCTCGTTAATTGGTTGAATGAAAATGCTGAGATTCGTGACTCAAATTGCATATATAAGAAGAATGGCAGAAAGATCGCAGCCTGTGTGCCGATGCATACCTTTGGTCATCCTTGTAAGATAGATGAGATTCAAAAAATTTGTTATGATTGGAAGATCGAATTGGTGGAGGATGCTGCTGAGTCACTAGGAAGTTTTTATAAAGGGCAACATACAGGAACATTCGCTCGATTTGGAACACTATCTTTTAATGGAAATAAGATCATCACTACTGGTGGGGGTGGTATGATTCTTTCAAAACTCGAGGATGGTAAGTTAGCAAAGCATATAACAACTACTGCAAAAGTACCACATAAATATGATTTTTTCCATGATCAAATCGGCTATAATTATAGAATGCCGAATCTGAATGCAGCTTTGGGTCTTGCTCAATTGGAACAATTGGAATCATTTTTAATACAAAAAAGACATTTAGCTACGATCTATGAGACTTTCTTTAAAGGTACAGAGTTTACATTTATTAAAGAACCAACGCATGCAAAGAGCAATTATTGGTTGAATGCAATTCTCTGCGAGAATGAAGAGAAAAAAAAACATTTACTCATCACATTGAATCAGTCGGGTATTTTTTGTAGACCAGCTTGGAAATTAATGAGTTCATTGCCAATGTTTCAAAACTGTATCTCCGATGGATTAAGAAACTCGAAATGGATAGAAGAGCGTCTCGTGAATCTTCCTAGTTCTGTAAAGTAAGATGGTGTAAAACATTGATGGAATCTCAATTAACTCAGACATTTATTATTGCTGAAGCCGGAGTGAATCACAATGGCTCATTAGAAAAGGCAAAGGATCTTGTGAAAATAGCCAAAGATTCTGGTGCCAATGCTGTCAAATTTCAAACCTTTAAAGCTGATTTATTGGTAACAAAGAGCGCAAGAAAAGCTGAATATCAAGTTAACAATACAGGAAAGGATAACTCTCAGTACCAGATGTTAAAGGAACTTGAGTTAAGCGAAGATGATCATTTTGTACTTTTTGAACTAGCCAATTCTCTAGGGATAGAGTTTCTCTCTACTCCTTTTGATCAGGAAAGTCTTTATTTTTTGATTCATAAACTTGGGCTAAAACGGATCAAGATATCATCGGGAGATCTGATCAACGCACCTTTTTTGTTCGAGGTCGGAAAATTTGCTGAAACAGTGATTCTTTCTTCGGGTATGGGAAACTTAGCTGAGATAGAAGAGGCATTATCAATATTGACTCTTGGTTTTTTAAAAGATTCTTCTGTGGGAATTAATAGAACTTCTCTTATGCATGCGCTTGCTTCTGAAATTGGCTATGCGGAGTTAAAAAGGAGAGTTACAATTTTACACGCAACTACAGACTATCCTGCTAAATTTAGCGATGTAAATTTAAAGGCGATGCAAACTATCCAAAGAGCTTTCGGTTTGGATGTTGGTTATTCAGACCATACAGAAGGGATTCATGTTTCAGTTGCAGCTGTTGCTATGGGAGCGAAAGTAATTGAAAAACATTTCACGGCTGATAAAACGCAAGAAGGGCCAGATCATTTAGCATCTTTGGAACCTAAAGAACTAAAATCCTTAGTTGATTCTATCCGAGACATTGAGTTATCTCTTGGAACGGGAATGAAACTCCCTGCTCCTTCAGAAGCTCAAAATGCTGAAGTGGTTCGGAAAAGTATTGTTGCCAAAAAGGCAATCCGAAGAGGGGAACGGTTCTCCTCTGAAAACCTAACAATAAAAAGACCCGGCACAGGCATTCGGCCGATCGAGTTTTGGAATCTTATAGGTAAAGAATCAAATCAAGACTATATAGAGGATGATCTGATTTGAATCTAAAAAAGGAAAGAGAGACTCTTTTGGTAGCTTGCGGAGGACACGGAAGAGTTGTGTTGGATAGTTTACTGCAGGCAGGGATTCCTGTTTCCGGGATTATAGATAGAGACCTACCGAAAGGAACCGAGGTATTTGGAATCAAGGTTTTAGGTGATGATAGTGAGCTATCGAAATTCTCCAAAGACAATCTACAAGTAGCCAACGGATTTGGATTTACAAAATCTCTTTCTCTACGAGTAAAAAAATTCGAAGAATGGGAATGTTCCTTAATCTCCGTACAAGGAATCATTCATCCTCAATCGATTATCAGCTCTTTTGTTCAGATAGATCGATCTGCTCAGGTTTTGGCTGGAGTGATTATACAAAATTCGGTTTCGATCGGAAAGAATGTCGTAGTCAATACAGGATCAATTGTTGAGCACGATGTTGTCCTTGGTGATCATTCCTTTGTTTCACCTGGAGTAACGATATGTGGTGGGGCAAAAATAGGGATCTCTTCCTTTATCGGGGCAGGTTCTGTCGTACTTCCTGGCGTGGCAATAGGAAATGATTGTATTATAGGCGCAGGCTCTATTGTAAATCGTGATGTAGAGAATGGAACGATTGCTTTTGGAAATCCAGCCCGAAGCCGTAGATCCGCGCCAAAAGGATAGCCTCCCTGAATTCAAAAGAATATCTCACCTTTGTTAATGAAATCGAAGATAAATTTCCTGTGAGCAACTGGAAGTATGATGGGTTTCATATCTGGCCAATCGTCCGTGTAGGTATGATATCTTATCTAGATGACATTTCAAGATCGATACACTCCCTTAGTCTTTTCAAAAATTTTTTATATATATTGAAGGACTTCATTGGGTATTTTAAGATTAAAATCTTTGATAGAAGAAACGAACAAATGAACGTTTCTGTAAATCCTCCCTCAATTTCATTTTTTACAAGTGCGACATTTCGCACGGAAACTATCGACCAGAGAAAATTTGATAAGTTTACTGATTCACTAGGTTATTTTTTAAAAAGGAAACAAATTTCATATTCTGTATTTGAAACTGGATATCGCGGAGATTTTCGCTACCCTCGTTACTTTCCATCAAAAATTTTGTCTCCTTTTATCCTTCATTGGATCGCAATCAAATCATTGTTCCTTGCAAAGTTTCCGAAAGAATTGAATGAACTCAAAGGTTTGGATGATCTTTATTCCTATTTAAAAAAATACTCCGATTTAATGAGTATAAATGATTTTCGCTCCTTACTAAAACGGGCACTTTTGATTAAAAATTGGTCTGAGTACTTGAAAGAAATTTTAAAAAAGGAAAAACCTAAACTCGTGTTTTTGAATGCTAGTTATGGTCCTTTTGGAATGGCGATCTGTTTGGCTTCCCGTGAATTGGGAATAACTAGCGTTGATGTGCAACATGGGGTTTCCGGTAAATACCATTTTGGATATGGTTCTTGGCACAATGTGCCGCAAAATACAGGTTATGAGGTTTTGCCAAGAGTATTTTGGACTTGGACGAAATTCGACTATGATGCCATTCGAGAGTGGACCGAAGCTTCTGCAAATGTTCATGAACCGATTGTTGGTGGAAATCCATTCCTTAGTCTTTTTAAAATTGAATCAAGTTTATCCTTGGTTGAAGACGCAAGAGTGAAGCTAAAAGAGAACTTCAAATCCCAATGGAAAAATGTTTTGATTACTCTTCAACCTCACGATAAACTTCATCCTATCCAAAAAAAGATCATTGAGTTTAGGATACCAAACGTTCGCTTCTGGATACGTTTGCATCCTGATATGAAACGAGAAGAGAAAGAAATTTTACGCACCCTTAGTGAATTGTCGGGAGAAATCGAGACTGACCTGGCAAATAGTCTACCGCTTTACACGTTACTCGAATGTATGAACCTTCATATAACTAGTTCGTCGGCTACAGTTTTTGAGGCACAGCAATTTGGCGTGCACACCCTTATCTGTGATTCAAATTCATCTTATTTCTTTGAGGATGTAATTAAAGAGGGAATGGCAAGCGTAATTAAAGAAGATGAAATCTCTGAAATCAAAATCAAAGAATATTTGAATATAAAAAGTGATCAAAAGCAAAAATCTACAGATATCGAAACAGCGATAAATACTCTCGTAAAAAAATTTGTTTAACACCGTAATTAAATGATAGCAATAGCAGAAAACCACACCGTCACGAAGAATGAAACTCTAAAGTCAGCTTTAGCTAAGATCGACGCAAATACTTTGGGTATAGTTTTTGTAGTCGAAAATCAAGTATTGATTGGTTCATTAACTGACGGTGATATTCGACGAGCTCTTTTGAAAGGAATAGATCTTAACCAATCCATAGCAGAATCAATGAATCATCATCCCATTACTTTTCATGAGATGGATTATGACAAAGATAAGTTGAAGGAATATGCAAATCGCCATGTTATAAGTGTAATCCCAATCGTAAATGAAGCGGGAAAGTTGGTTGGAATCTATGTAAATCGAGAGAAAGAAGAGACCCACTTTACTGTGAAAAACGCTTACGTGTTTATTTTGGCAGGAGGGTTTGGTACTCGCCTAGACCCGTTCACAAAAATTCTTCCAAAACCACTGATACCATTTGGCGACAAACCAATTCTTGAGCATATCATGGATGAGTTTGCAAAGTATGGTTTTTCAAAATTTATTCTTTCGTTGTTTTATAAAGGGAATATCATAAAAAACTATTTTAGCGATATCCAATCTTTTTCAGAGATAAGCTACGTAGAGGAACAAACTCCTTTAGGAACAGGTGGTAGCCTTCAGCTGATTAAAGATAAGGATATTAAGACCCCTATAATAGTTGCTAATTGTGACAACATTATAAATATAAATTTTGAAGAGTTCTACAACTATCATCTAAAAAATAATTTTTCCGTAACTATTTTAGGACTTCGAAAAAATTTCAAAATTCCCTATGGTGTTATCAAATCCAATGGTGTTGATTACCTCAGCATGGAAGAAAAACCCTCTTATGAACTTGTTATCAATACAGGTTTTTATATCATTAATCCAGAAGTGATTGATTTGATTAGAGATGGGGAGGCAGTTGATATGCCAAGTTTGATAGACCGTGCAAAGACTAAGGGTGCCAAAGTAGGGGTCTATTACTCTGATTCAAATTGGTTTGATCTTGGCCAATGGGAAGAATATAGACAAACTGTTGAGCATTTTAAGAAACTAGGTATATAAGAACCTATGGCGCTAAATCAGGAAAAAAGCGATATTCTTGTAATTGGCTGTGGCTATATGGCTCTCGAATACCATAAGGTTTTGCAAACCTTGGGATATTCGGCTACTTATCTTGGAAGAGGGAAGTCAAAAGCTGATTTATTTTTCGAAAAAACTGGAGTTCATCCTCTACTTGGTGGCATTGAATCGGTTCCGGTAGCTGAGCTAACAAAATATAAATTTGCGATAAACTCAGTAAACATAGAGAATTTGTACACCAGTTCTGTACAACTCTTAAAGGCAGGTATAAAGTTTCTTTTAATTGAAAAGCCCGGAGCTTTAGAACTGACTGAGTTGAAAGAATTGCAAAGCCTTGCAACTGCAATGAATGCTAAAGTTTTCATTGCCTATAATAGGCGTTTTTATTCCTCAGTTGCTTTTATTCAGAATTACATTCGATCTGTAGAGCCAGTCGAATCTTTTCATTTTGAATTCACTGAGTGGACGCATTTGATCAATCCTGAAGATTATTCACCCTCAGTGATGAAACATTGGCTGCTATCTAATTCAAGTCATGTTATTGATCTTGCATTCCATTTAGGAGGGTGGCCAAGTCAAATGGCTGCTTTTTCTAAAGAAACAAGTGTTAATTGGGCTGATCAATCTAATTTTGTTGGATCAGGTATCTCGGAAAAAGGTGCTTTATTTAGCTACCAAGCAAATTGGATTGGACCCGGACGATGGTCAGTCGAGATCATAACAAAATCAAAACGATTTTTTCTGAAACCCATGGAAAAACTATTCGTGCAAAACTCTGGGTCTGTGAACTTAGAAGAAATTACTATTGATAATCAAAAAGACTTAGATTATAAACCGGGATTGTATCAAATGGTACAATCTTTTTTATCTTTAAACGAGAGCGAGCTCTGCACTTTAGAGAATCAAATCAAACATTTTGAAATATATTCGATGATTATGACAGGAAAACATAGATTAAACGAGGAAAAATATGGCATCTAAGAAAATAGATAGATGTAGAATTTGTTCATCAACTGATTTGGTTGGTATTTTGGATCTAGGAGAGCAGTATTTTACAGGTATATTCCCAAAATCAAGAGAAGAAGATATTCCTAAAGGGAGATTGAAATTAGTAAAGTGTAACCATTGTGGTTTAGTTCAATTGGAAGACTCCTTTGATCTAGATTTACTTTATGGTAAGAATTATGGTTACCGCTCTGGCTTGAATCAGTCTATGATTGCCCATTTAAATAATACCGTTAAGAAAATTAGTGAGTTTATCTCTTTGACTCCTGGTGATCTTGTGCTTGATATCGGGAGCAACGATAGTACATTACTGCAAGCATACCCGAAAAATGTTGATTTAGTTGGGATTGATCCTACTGGAATTAAGTTTAAAAATTTCTATCCAGATTACATTAGATTGATACCTGAATTTTTCAGTAAAAAAGCATTCACAAACCATTATCCTGATCGAAAGGCAAAGATAGTTACCTCCATTGCTATGTTCTACGATTTAGATAATCCAACACAATTTATGCAGGATATTTATGATATTTTAGAAGATAATGGTGTTTGGTATTTTGAACAAAGTTACCTACTTTCAATGCTTGAAACTAACTCATATGATACGATCTGCCATGAACATTTGGAATACTATGCCCTAAAACAAATCAAATGGATGACCGATAAAGTTGGATTCAGAATTATCAGCATCGAAATGAACAAGGTAAACGGTGGAAGTTTTTCAATTTTAGTTTGTAAAAATAATGCTAGTTTCCCAGATAATTCTTCGGTAGTAAATCAAATCCTAGCCAATGAGGAAGCAAAAGGAATCAACGGTTTTCAGGTTTATAAAGAATTCAATCAGAGGATTGAAGAGTACAGGGAAAAATTAAAATCGTTTTTAATAGAAAAAAAGAAAGAAGGGAAATTAGTAATCGGTTACGGAGCTTCTACAAAAGGCAATGTGATTTTGCAATATTGCAATATTACAGAGGAGGAGCTCCCATTTATTGCAGAAGTGAATCCCGATAAATTTGGAAGTTTCACACCGGGAACTAAGATCCCAATCATTTCGGAAAAGGAAGCGCGTGAGATGAATCCAGATATATTTTTGGTTCTTCCTTGGCATTTTAAAGATTCAATCGTTGTTCGTGAAAGAGAGTTTCTCCAATCAGGTGGAAGGCTTCTATTCCCTTTACCATACCTAGAGCTACTGTATTAAAAAAGATGAAAGATCACTCAGATAAATATAATACAATTTTTAGAAAGTATTATAAGGAGCATCAGCTTGTGGATCGATTTTTAGATGATCCAGAGCATGCAATTGATGTCATTATTCCGATTATGCATACCAATGAACTTTGGGAGGCAAATCTACATTCTATTTATAGGGAAGTACCGGTGAATCGTTTGTTACTTGGTGATGGAGGAGCAATTGATGATTCACTAGATATAGCCAAAAAATTTCCTAGAGTCGTTGTGTTAGATCAAAAGAACTTCAAATCTTTGGGATATTGCATTCGCAATCTAATCGAAAATGTAGAGACGGAATGGTTTGCTTATTTTCACTCGGACGTCTATTTGCCGGAGCAATGGTTCGATAAAATGTTGCCATACCAGAAATCTTTTGATTGGTATGGTTGTCCTATGCGGCATACGATCATGGTTGATTATCCTGGCGAAAATAATATTCGTCCCTATGCCGGCACCCAAATAGGCCGCAAAGAAGCTTTCCGAGAGAATTTACATACGATTGATGATGACTATGTGTACAGACAAGAGGATTTCGTGTTTGAAAGTCTTGTGGAAAAAGGTGGTTATAAGAATGGAAAAGTCGAAGATACCTTTCACTATCACCAAACCATGTTTCGTCCTTCCAAATGGATGGATCTCAAGGTAAAGAATGTTTCCATAGATGTGAATAGGAAAAAAGAAGAAATCATTCGTTCTGCCGACATGCAAGTAAGAGGAGTGATAAAATATCTCAAACCAAATCGCTTCTATGCATTTTGGATTATTCCTAACTTTGTAGAACTTCTAGAACATGGGGAATTGAACTGGTCTGAATTCAAAGCTTGGACCAAAAAAACCAATCCAGAATGGTTGCCATACTTAAGTTATTTTAAGATCAGACTTGTCCATCTTTGGTTTAGCCCATCGATCCGGAAAAACATTAGGGATTGGATTACAAAAGTCTTTTTTAGACAAAAGATTCAATAGCCTCACTATTATATATTAATTTAAATAAGGAAAGTTATGAAAGTATTAGATGTCGGTTGTGGCGATGCAAAAGTTGAAGGAGCTATAGGAATGGATATTGCTCCATTGCCTGGAGTTGATGTTGTGCATGACTTGTCGAAGTTTCCATGGCCTTTTGAAGAAAATTCTTTCGATAAGATATATCTATTGAATATTATTGAACATCTAAATTCTCCAATAAAGGTGATGGAAGAAGTCCATAGGCTTTTGAAGAAAGGTGGAGAGGTTCACATCGAGGTTGTATACTGGAATCATAGGCATTCTGTTAGTGATCCTCAACATGTTACGTTCTACAATGAGACTACCTGGGACTTTTTTTTAGGAAAGAGGAAAACATATTATACCTCAGCAGTTTTTGAAATGGTTAAACTAGAGTTTATCTATGACAAGATTGCCAAAATTGTCTTTTTGTATCAAAAATGGCTAATGAATTTAGCATCTTACTTTCTATGTAATGTAAAACAAGGTATGATCGTTACTTTAAGAAAGTAAAATAACGTCCGATTTATTTTTTTATGAGAAAAAGAGCCTTCATTTTTGTTCAGTTCCTGAATTTAGCTTTGGTTTCGTACTTTTGCCTAGTTGAAGATTTTACTGAAATTAAATTTTTGCAATACTTTGCTATCTCTTGTATCACTTTAATATCAGTTAGTCTGTTTCTATATGCCGCAAACTTTTTCGAGCAAAATTTAGAAAATTTAGCCTTAATAACATTTTCTACTTTTTTTGTAATTTCATTCTTTGAGATTACTTTTGGGATTCTTCCCTCATTGATTCCCACTCATTTAAACTTTCTGTTAAAAAATGATAGGTCAAAAACGCAAAAGTCCAGTGAAAGCATTTTAGAATATTTTGAAGAGACACCCTTTGTTAAATTTAAAGGGAACACGATTGTTAGGTCAGCTGGAAATTACGGCCCAGACACAGACTTTGAGTACAGCTGGAAAACGGACTCTCTAGGATTCAAGAACGAGGAGAGACTCGTAGAAGAGAAAAGAATCGATGCTATTTCGCTCGGAGATTCTTTCACCGAGGGAATGGGAGTCAAATTAGAGGAAACGTATCCATACCTGCTTAACAGAAAAGGCTTAAAAACTTATAATTTAGGCGTACAAGGTAGTGCGCCTGTTCAATGGCTAGGTTACTTTCGCAAATTTGGTATACAAATGAAACCTAAGCTTGTTTTGATAGGTTATTTACCTACGGTTTATGAAAGAGAATCAATTTTTTTTCATAGAACGAACCAGGAGCTTCCCTCCGCGATTGGCAGGATTGCAAAAAGGAATAGAAGATTCGAAATTAGAAATCAGGTACATTTCGTAACTACCGCTATTATTTATTATACAACTTCCATTATCTTGCCAGATCTATTGAACCAATATGGTAATATAGCTTGTATGGTGGATCCTCGGTTATCAGACGATCCTCGCTGTTTATCTAATACACAAGTAGAAGGAAATACCGAATTTACGATACCGTATTTCTCTCGGTATAAGTCAGAATATGATCGAGTAAAGAAACTTGATGATCCTAATATTATTATAAATTCCAGAGAATGGAAGAGTATGTTGGATCAATTTCTATTGGTTAAGAGAGAAAGCGATAAAATTGGAGCCAAAGTATATATAATCTTTTTCCCACATCGAGAGATAGTCTACTTTGAAAGGGCCCTGAATAAACCACTACCATCTCCAAATTTTTCATCAGTGGAAGAAGAGCATTTGCAGCGTTTTGCCGTTGAAAATAATATATTTTTTCTCAATAGTATTCCTATTTTTCGTGAGTATATCAAAACGGTTGACTCAAAAACTCCTTTAGAAAACTACCCCTTTCTTACAGTTGATGGACATTTGTCGAAACTGGGCAATAGCTTATTAGCTGACTTTATTTTTAATAATATTAAAGATAGAAAATGAGATATGCTAATCGGATACTAAATGGATGGAGACAGTATGATAGATTTACTGAATCTCTCTATGGTCGATATGAAAGCAAAACCATTCAATATATTTCTTTTTGCAGGAACTTATATGTTGCCTTTTTAGAATTCAAAAGAACCTCTGAAATATTAGAATTTGGATATTTTATGATCCTTTTGTTAAGATCTATAATTTATCATTTTTGTTTCAATCCAATCCTAAGTGATAAAGCTAAAGTAGTGATAATCGAGGTTAATGCTAGTCAGGATTCCGAGCTTGCCGCACATGCAGGCATCTCTTTAGTCAGAATAGAATGGAAATTTGATTCCGCTAGAGAAATATTATCGAAAATTCGAATTTTCTTTGAATGGATACTCTGTGCGCGCCTGCTACTTTTGGGGAATGATTTAAAAAAGTTTTATTCCTTTAAAACTCTTCCAGAATTATTACTAGGAATAAATTTATATAATAGAATAGATCTTTCTGGAATCGAAAAAATAGTTACGCAACGAGATCGCTATCCAGAAGAAATTGGAATATTGAAAAAAGCAAAAGAGCTTGGGATCAAAACATTCAAATTTGATCATTTTTTAGCGTTGGGAACTGTAAATCAAAACCGGATTTTTTGTGAATATTATCTGTATCCGAATCAAATTAATGCAAGCCACTTTAAAAAGTTTGAGGCCAACAAGGATATAAAATACTATGAAGTTGGTTTTCCCTATTGGGATGCATTTGCAAAATTTCGATGGAAACCCGAAAGAAATCCAAAGATCATTACCTTTTTTTCTCAGTATGGCAATAGTTTAGGGATTTTTGGACCCAAAGGACCGTACTTTTATATCCAAGAGATTCTAGAAACAATTGATGATTCATTTTTGCTCCTGGTTAAACCACATCCGATTGAGTTGAAAAACGGCTTTCCTACATTTAAATCTAATCGAATACAAATAGTCGATGGTAAAACTGTCTCAAATCCAGAGCTAATTTCAAAGTCTTGTTTTGTGCTTTCTTTAGCTTCGCAAGCTCTGATAGAGGCAAAACATATTAATCCTCAGTCAGCCTATATCAATTATGAACCAGAACATTCGCTTGATTGGGATTATAGTTTGTTAAATGGTAAGCTTGAATTGATTCGATCACGTAAGGAACTACGAGAATTTTTATATGAAAAAAAGGATTTTATATCTTGTGAAGAATTTATTGATTTCTTTCATCCAAGTTTTCCAAATTCTCTCGAAAAAATCACAAAAGCAATTCATTCGATATAACTCTTTATGAAAGTCGCCGTTGTTACAGCAAGCAGAGCCGAATATGGCCTATTATTACCTCTTTTGCATCGCTTAAAAAATGATCCATTTTTTACCTTACAGCTGATTGTCACTGGGATGCATTTGTCTCATGAGTTTGGCTTAACTTACAAGGAAATCGAGAAAGATGGTTTCACCATTCAAAAGAAAATAGAAATGGTGCTCTCATCCGACACACCGACAGGTATTGCAAAATCAATGGGTTTAGCAACGATTAGTGCTTCGGAATGCTTTGAGGAATTGAAGCCAGATATATTAATTCTTTTAGGTGATCGCTATGAGATTCTGTCGTTTGCATCAGCTGCAGTAGTGGCAAGGATACCAATTGCTCATATCCATGGTGGAGAACTTACAGAAGGTCTAATAGATGATCCTTTTCGTCACGCGATTACAAAAATGTCCTATCTACATTTTTGTGCCATGGAGACTTACAAAAAGAGAATCATCCAAATGGGTGAGGAGCCCAATAGAGTGCATGTGGTTGGAGCACTAGGTTTAGATACTATCTACTCAATGGATTTTTTAAACCAAAATGAATTGGAAGAAAAATTAGGCATTCGCTTTAAAAGTCAAAATGCAATCGTGACATTTCATCCTGTTACTCTTGAAGACCAATCTGCCGAGAAGCAATTTAGTGAGCTATTAAAGGCAATCGAGACATTAGATGATACATTTATAGTCTTTACAAAACCAAACTCGGATACCGATGGCCGTATCATTATTGATATGATAGATAGATTTGTAGGTCGTTTCCCAGAAAGATCGGCAGGGTTTACTTCCTTAGGCCAAAAAAATTATCTTAGTCTGATGAACTTTGTGGATTTGGTGATCGGTAATTCTTCTAGTGGGCTTTTAGAAGCGCCCTATTTTAGAAAACCAACAATTAATATAGGTGATAGACAAACTGGAAGATTCAAACCTGAATCTGTGATTGATTGTTTGCCTGAATGTGAATCCATTTTATCTGCGATCAAAAAATCGAAAAGTCCAGAATTCAAAGCAGTTCTAAAAAGTTTTAAAAATCCTTTGGGTGATGGGAAGGCTACTGATCGTATCATTTCTCATCTGAAAGTTACTAGCTTACAAACAAAAAAGAAATTTTTTGACTTAACATGAAAATTATATTCATTGGTTCCGTAATTTTTTCTAAGTCGGCATTAGAAGCTATCATTGAATTAGGTGGTAATGTTGTTGGTATCGTAACAAAAAATGAAGCAGGCATCAATGCAGACTACGCTGACTTAACGAATGTAAAATCATCGATACCATTTCATTTTACCAAAGATGTAAATAGTGTAGAAACAATTGGATGGATCCGAGACAAATCAGCGGATGTAATCTTTTGTTTTGGTTGGTCCTCACTGATAAAGACTGAACTTTTACAACTGGCCCCACTTGGTGTTGTTGGATTTCATCCTGCAGAGTTACCTCGCAATAGGGGACGTCACCCCATCATTTGGGCCTTAGTTTTGGGCTTAACAAAAACTGCTTCTACATTTTTCTTTATGGATGAGGGAGCAGACAGCGGTGATATCCTAAACCAAAGGATGATCAAGATAGAGTATGAAGACGATGCTCTTTCCTTATACAATAAGATCACACAAGTAGCTATTTCTCAAATAAAGGAATTTCTACCTCAATTAAGCTCTGGAAATTTTCCACGTGTAAAACAAGATGCTTCCGTAGCAAACACATGGAGGAAAAGGGGTCCGAATGACGGTAAGATTGACTTTCGAATGGGATCAAATGCGATTTACAATTTAGTAAGAGCGCTAAGTCGGCCTTATGTGGGTTCTCATGTGGAAATACTAGAGCAACAGTATAAGGTTTGGAAAGTTAAAGAATTAGCAAATTCTAACTTAAACATAGAACCCGGCAAAGTTTTGGAGCGCTCAAATAATACTTTAATCATAAAGACGGGGGATGGGGCAATAGAACTTATTGAACATGAATTGCCTGTCGATTTAAAAGTGGGAGATTACATTAGATGAAATCACTGTTAGTTGTCTCTCCTCACCCTGACGATGAGACTTTAGGTGCAGGTGGGACTCTCTTAAAAATGAAGTCCCAAGGTAAGCCTATTTATTGGTTAAATATTACTAATGCCTCGATAGAATACGGCTGGCCAAAAGACTTTGTAGAGAAAAGACAAAAGGAAATCCAAGAAGTGGTGGATCAATACAACTTTGATGGATGGGAGAGTTTGGATTTAAAACCGGTAGAGCTTGACCAATATCCGACATCAACAATAGTAAGTAAGATTTCGGAGAAGATTAAACTTTGGGAACCTGAATCGATCGCAATACCTTGGAAAGACGATCCTCATTCTGATCATAAAATAGTTTATAATGCGCTAATATCTGCCACAAAATCATTTCGCTACCCATTCATAAAACGTGTTATGGCAATGGAAATTCTCTCCGAAACAAATTTCAGTGACGAAGATTCATTTTCAGCTAACTACTTTCATGATATCTCGGGATTCTTGGAAAAAAAAATTGAGATCATGAATCTCTTTAAATCTGAAATGGGAATACATCCTTTCCCGAGAAGTGAAGACGCAATCAGATCGCTAGCAATTCTTAGGGGTAGCCAGTGTGGGTTCAGATATGCGGAAGCTTTTAAAATATTGAAGTTAATTGAAGACTAAGGATTGGTTTTTAAATCATATATGATACGGAGAGTCATTGCAAGACTAGATATAAAAGGACCCAATCTAGTAAAAGGAATCCACCTTGAGGGATTAAGGGTCCTCGGTAGCCCAGAACAGTTCGCTGATTATTATTATGAGTCTGGTGCTGATGAGCTACTATATATGGATGTAGTTGCGAGTCTTTACAACCGAAATAGCCTCAAAGATATCATTACAAAAACAGCAAAGCAGGTTTTTATCCCCTTAACTGTCGGTGGTGGTTTAAGATCTCTCGATGACATCAACGATGTCCTGAGGGCGGGAGCTGACAAGGTTTGTATCAACACAGCAGCTATTAAAAATCCTGAGATGATAAGCCAAGCATCGAGGAAATTTGGTAGCTCTACAATTGTGATCGCCATTGAGGCGATTAAGCAACCTGATGGGCGTTATCTAGCCTATACTGATAACGGTCGTGAATATACTGGAGTGGAAGTCTTGGAATGGGCTAGAAAAGTGGAAAGCCTCGGGGCAGGAGAGATTCTCATCACGTCTGTCGATAAGGAAGGAACAGGAACGGGTTTTGATATTCAACTAACAAATTCTATATGCAAAGAAGTAGGCATACCAGTAATTGCGCATGGTGGATGTGGGAAGAGGGAGCATATTGCTGAAGTATTGAACTCGACAAATGTAAGTTCAGTTGCTATTGCAAGCCTCTTGCATTATTCGTACATTGAAAAGCATAGTGCTACATATAAAATTGAATCCGAAGGAAATCTAGATTTTCTCAAAAGTGGTCGGACATATAAAAACTTTGAGAAAACTCGGATTAGTGAAATCAAAGAGTATCTAATCGAAAAAAATATTGAATGCAGAAAAACATGAATCAAGTTAATGCAAAGACGATAATAGTTGATTATGACATGGGAAACTTATTTAGCGTTGAACATGCTTGC
Source organism: Leptospira ryugenii (assembly GCF_003114855.1). Classification (NCBI taxonomy): domain Bacteria; kingdom Pseudomonadati; phylum Spirochaetota; class Leptospiria; order Leptospirales; family Leptospiraceae; genus Leptospira; species Leptospira ryugenii. The sequence goes on from NZ_BFBB01000002.1 coordinate 206,445, forward strand.
AATAAGGTCGGTCTACCCGTCGCTATCTCTTCTGATCCAAAAGAAATCCTAAATGCACCAGCCCTTATTCTTCCAGGAGTCGGCGCATTCGCTGATGCGATGCAAAACCTAATGAAATTCAATTTGGTGGAAGTGATCCGTGATTTTGCTGCCTCTGGTAAACCTTTGATGGGAATTTGTCTGGGAATGCAGCTACTGTTTACAGAAAGCGAGGAATTTGGCCATACGAAAGGACTCGGAATCATTGATGGGAGAGTCACAAAATTTCCCAAGATATCCCCAACTGGAAAGCATTTACCAATTCCGCAGATTAACTGGAATCAAATTATCAAGCCGGAATCTGATTCCGATGCTTGGGAAAACTCTCCCCTCTTTCAGAATGAGAATGGCGATTATATGTATTTTATACATTCTTTTTATACAATTCCGGAGAGGCAGTCTGACATACTTACCCTTACAAATTACGAAGGATTTGAATATTGTTCGGCAATACATCGCGAGAACGTATTTGCCCTACAATTTCACCCTGAAAAGAGTGGAGAAAAAGGTATACTAATTTATCGGTCATTCAGAGATATGGTTATGGAAAGGGTGCACAACTAATATGGAAGTAAAACCAAAGAACACAAAAGAGAGATATAATCTACCAGATGAGATTAAATTTTGCAAACGATGCACAATGTCTAACCAAAGACCCAGGATCACTTTTGACGAAAAAGGTGTATGCTCTGCATGCAATTATGCTGATTATAAAGACACCAAAGTCGACTGGAAACAAAGAGAAAGTGAATTAAAAGCATTATTGGATCGCTATCGTAGAGATGATGGAACTTACGATGTGATTGTGCCTTCTAGCGGTGGTAAAGATAGCGCCTTTGTTGCGCATGAACTCAAACACAAATACGGAATGAACCCTTTAACAGTAACCTGGTCGCCGCATTTGTATACGGACATAGGTTTTAAGAACCATCAAAATATGATTCATGTTGGTGACTTAGCCAATGTAAACGGTGCTCCTCCTGGTGCAACTCATCGTAAGCTAACCAAGTTATCCTTTGAAATATTGGGGGATCCGTTCCAACCGTTTATTTTTGGTCAGGCGAACTTCCCTCTGCAAATCGCCGTGAGATATAAGATTCCTTTGATTATGTACGGTGAAAATGGGGAAGTTGAGTATGGCGGTGATTTAAAGAATGCCTTTGTCCCAACGCGTGATTACCGTTCCGATCATAAGAAGCACTATTTTTCAAACTTGGGTCCCGAGGATTATGTAAATTACGGAATTAGTCCTAAGGAACTTGTTCCTTATATGGCTCCCTCGAACGAGGAGTTAGATGCAATCGGCACTACGATTCATTTTTACGGTTACTATAGAAAATGGATCCCGCAAGAAAATTATTACTACTGTGTGGAAAACACTGGTTTCAGTGCAAACCCTGTCCGTAGTGAAGGAACCTATTCTAAGTATGCATCTTTAGATGATAGATTGGATGGATTTCATTATTACTTGAGCTTCATTAAATTTGGAATTGGTAGAGCTACATCGGATTCTGCTCATGAAATTAGAGATAAACACTTAACGAGAGAAGAGGGTGTTACTCTTGTTAGAAAGTATGACGGCGAGTTTCCAGCTCGTTACTTCCAAGAATTCTTGGAATATTGCGATATAACAGAAGAATACTTTTGGGAAGTTGTTGATAGTTGGAGATCATCCCATATCTGGTCAAAAGAAAATGGGGAGTGGAAGATAAAAGCTCAGGTTGAATGATCAGTGAAATATTTAGTTGTAGGATTTGGATCGATCGGATCTAGGCATGCGCAATCTCTAATTTCCGGAGGTAAGGATGTCTACATTTTTGATCCTTCTGATGAGAGTTACAGGCAAGGACTGGAGCGAATTCAAGCGCTCCCGTCCGTAGCCAAGAGAATAACCTCCTTAGAACAAAGTGCCTCTCTGGGAATCGATCGGGTCGTTCTATCCTCTTCTGCCAGGGAGCGCTTTTCGATATTTCAAAAACTTGTTCAACTCGGAATCAAAAACTTTCTTTTAGAAAAGATAGTCTTCCAATCTGGCGAACAGTTTAAGCAAGCAATCCACCTCGTTGAACAGAAAGATATCAAAACGTACTGTAATTTTCCCAACCGTTATTTTCCTAAATATGTGAACATTCTTAACCAGGGATCTGTTCACAACCTCCGCATGAGTGTTGTGGCTGGAGATATTGGGATGGTTACCAGTGCTGTCCATTATATGGATCTTTTTGAATATCTTTCAGGAGAGAAAATCCAGTCGTCATCTGGTTCTCTTGTTCGATCACCGAAGGACAATAAGCGAGGGAATCATTACCAAGAATACTTCGGAAGTATGAAATTCCTAACAAAGAGCAAGCAATCTTTGCATTTGTTTTTCGATTCTGGCCATGCAGCAGCACCCAGCATTGTGCTGGATGCTGATGAAATACAATTACAGATCAGTGAGAGTAGTGGACGTTGTGTTTCTGTGAAAGAGAATCAGTATCATTGGGATGAATTCGAAATCATACCCAATAGCAGGCTCACAAATCAAATTTTCCAGGACATCCAAGAGGAAAAATGCAAATTGCCCTCCATCATAGATGTCGAAAATATCCATAGGCATATCTTTCATTTGATAAGCGCCTCTGAAGGAAAAGAGTTTAAAGAAGATACTTTGTTTCCTATTACCTGAATATTAATGCGAAATTTTTTGTCTAAGAAGTAACACAATTAAATGATAAGGAGACTATATGGATAAGGACATTTTGAAAGGAAATTTTAAAACCAAGAAAGAGGTGGATCTGGACAAGGTTAAAACTCAAGGTGATGCAAACCTTCAAGAAGAACTTAAGCAAAAAGTTCTAGCCACCTTAGGTGGTAGTATGGTCTACGTTGAGCGCAATAAATTGACTTGGGATGGAGAAGAAGAAAAATAGATTCTCTATTTTCGCGATAATATGACAGATCCCATCAGTAGCAAATTTGATTCTCTTGTAAATGAAATTACAGTCATTGGTCTTGAATATCACCTAACAAGCTTAGATGACCATGTTCAAGCAAATATTCCTTATGTTAAGAAGTCGATTAAAGATCTTCCTCCTCCTACATCGGATACTGGAATTGTAATATCAGCAGGGCCAAGTCTTCAGAGGCAAAATTCTCTCCAAAAAATTGTCGATTCTGGTTACTCGAAAATCACGATTTCTACTGATGGCTCATACATTGCCTCAATCAAAAAAGGCATTGTTCCTGAGTATGTCCTCACATTAGATCCACATCCCACTCGAATCGTCCGTTGGTTCGGGGATCCTGATATCCAGAAAAATCTAGAAAATGATGATTATTTTGAACGCCAAGATCTCAATGTGGATTTTCGAACCAATACCCTGAAACAAAACGAAGAGAATATACGCATCGTAAATGAAAACGCGGGCAAAACGAAGGCCATTGTAGCGACGACAGTACATCCTTCCGTTACAAAACGCTTAATAGAGGCAGGATTTGATATTTATTGGTGGCATCCACTCGTAGATGACCCTAATAAACCCGATAGCCTCACGAGAAATTTTTACCAAAAAATCAAATTGCCCTGTCTAAATACGGGGGGAACCGTAGGCACCACTTCCTGGTTGTTTGCTGAGTTGATCCTCAAATTGAAGAACATAGCAGTGATAGGTATGGATTACGGATATTATGACGACCTCCCAATCGAGAAAACACAAACCTATTATGAGCTTGTCATGAAAGAAGGAAAGGAAGGTGTGGAGCAGTATTTTGTTCCACACAAGAACTCCCTAACGGGACAGGGCTTCTACATTGACCCAACTTACTACTGGTACCGAAGAAATTTTTACGAATTGCTCGAGCGGTCAGAGGCAACACTAATCAACTGTACTGAGGGAGGAACTTTGGAACACCCTCAGATCAAAAATATAAATTTCACCGAATTTTTAACACAGCACAAATAAAGGAGAAACAAACACATGGCAAAGATTCTTTTGATTAACCCAATCATCCGAGAAGAAGACAAACCCAAACACATTCCATACGGTCTGTCACTAATGGCTGCTATTGCCATGGAAAAAGGGCATGAAGTTCAGTTTTACGATGCAAATGCATGGCGACTGGGATACGATGTCATTGAGGAAGTTGCGACTGCTGATGACTGGGATGTCATTGGAATCGGTGGATTGACAACTGCCTATTCTTCTATCAAAAAGATAGTGGGGATTTGTAAGAAAGTTTCTCCTAAAAGTTTCATAATCGCTGGTGGCGGGTTCATTACCAGTATGCCGCTTGATATCATGAATTGGTTGAAAGAGATAGATTTGGGTGTAATAGGGGAAGCCTTTTTAACCTGGCCAGAAATTTTGGAAAAAATTGATAGGAAAGATTTTGATTTCAGCGAATGCCTTGGTGTTTGTTACCGAGATGAAGAAGGTAATCCTGTCTTAACGGATGTTAGGCCAAATATAGCCGACCTAGACATATTGCCTTATCCAGCATGGGATCTGTTGCCCATGGAAATCTATTTTGAAAATTCACAGTTGTTGTATAGCGAGTCCGCTTACCTAGCAAAGCGCCGGATAGACGTTAATGGAAGTCTAGGTTGCAGCTTAGTTTGTAAATACTGTTGGCACCTAGGAATCATTGGTGATATGACAGTCGAGAAGAACGAAAACGGAGTGAAAGACGTTAGATTTTCTTATGGTCGAAACATCAGGTACCATAGTCCGCGCTATATAGTGGACATGGTCAAAACCTTAGTAGAAAAGTATAACATTGATTTTGTTTCGTTCATAGATGAAAACATGATGACCATGGATGCGGCAAGTGGACGAAAATGGCTATTCGAACTTTGCGACCTATGGATTGCAGAAGGACTGCAGCCAACTAGCCGAAGGGACGGAGTTCCCGATAGTGAGAACAAAGGTGGTGTTTTCTGGGGAGGGACAAGCCATGCGACCTTGCATACAGAGGAAGTCCTCAAAGCGATGTTCAAAGCAGGCTGCTCACACCTTGTTTATGGAATCGAATCTTTTGACCCTACAATCTTAAAAAACTTAGGCAAGGGATCTACGCAGAAAAATAATTTGGAAGCAGTTCCAAAATGTCTCTCTACTGGTATTATCCCATTACCGAATATCATCATTGGATTCCCAGAAGAATCGTTTGATAGCATTCGAACAACGATTGAATGTATGATCAAAATTGGAATGTATTCAAGACCGCACTTTGCAACCCCGTATCCAGGCTCAGAATGGTACTACACTTACAAAAATGCGATTTTAGAACAGTACAATGGCGATCTGGAAGCATACATTGAAGATTTGGGTGATGCCTCTAAGATTACTGCTGTTATCTCGCACAATTTCAGCCCGGTTGAATTACTAGGATTGCAGGAAATTGTGGCGAAGAGAGACTTAAGACTTTTAGAGCACACCATTGCTTACTATGAAAGTATAGGAAGGGTAAAGATGGCGCCTGAAAACCCATATGTCTTACCAAATGCAACTTTCAATATTATCAAAAAGAAAGTTACAACGCCTATTTCGGAAGTAGTTAGCATTTGATAGAAAACAAGCGAATTCTCTCTTTCATAGGAGCGAGAGAAGGTTCGAAAGGTTTACCTGGCAAAAACGTAAAAGATTTTGCTGGTAAACCTTTGATTGCTTGGACGATAGGTTCTTCGATCGCATCGACTTGCATAGACTTTACATTCGTTTCAACAGACGGTGAAGAGATAGCTGAGATAGCAAAGAAGTATGGTGCACACGTTCCATTTTTTAGGCCCAAAGAACTAGCTAGTGACACCAGTAACATCTACGACGCGATTCGCCATTCCATCCTGGCACTTGAAAACATAGGGGAATCTTTTGATTACGTAGTCCTATTGCAACCGACTCAGCCTCTGAGAACCAAAAACTTTTTGGACAATTTTATCAGATCCTATTTTTCTAAGGCAAAATCCGAATTCGATTCAATGATAACAGTTAAAGAAGTAGACCCTAAATACAATCTAATCATGCGATTGCAAGATGGGGAGTACCTAAAGTATTTTCTTGAGCGGGACCAAAAGATTGTAAACCGACAAGATCTACAAAGCCTTTTTCTCGTTTCAGGTGTAGCATACATAGCATCTGTCAAAAAAATTCTATCAGGAAAACGCTATGATGATGAACCGGTTTTGCATTATTTAACTGATGAACTAGAGTCTTCTGATATTGATACTATAGAAGATTTCCATGAAGCTCTCAAAAATTTTGAAATATTAAAAAGTCAGGATAGGATATAGTTATGGCACATATTATCACTTCTAAATGTAAAGAAAACCGTTATACTGATTGTGTGGAAGTCTGTCCTGTAGATGCCTTCCATCTTTTGGAAAATATGCTTGTGATCAATCCAGAGACTTGCATTGACTGTAGCGCCTGTGTCGCAGAATGTCCTGTTAGTGCAATTTATTCTGATCAACTGATTCCTGAAGAAGAAAAACCATTCATTGAATTCAATGAGAGAGAATCAAAAACAAGCCCGGTTATCGCAAAAAAGATTCCGCCATTAGCTAAATAAGCCAAGTTGAAAATAATAATTAGGCAGTTGGTTGAGAGAGATCTCTTCGAACTTTCTCGATTTTTTAGAAATGCTTACGGAGAAAAGTCTGCGTTTGCAAACCAAGATTTTTTATCATTCTACTTTTCTAACTCTAGTCAAAATGAAGGTAAGTTCAATGAAATGGGCTTCGCTGCATTTTTTGGGGAAACAATTGTAAGCTATTACGGAATTTTACACTCAAATTTAGTTTTAAATCAAGGAGTTCTGCCAATCAAATGGATGGTAAATGCTTTCACACTTTCTGAATATCGTGGGAAGGGATTGAATACCGCAATCATTGAAAATTTAAAAAAGAGATATGATACACTAGGAGTCATTAGTTTTCCCAAAGAATCGCTTGGATTTTATGAGTCATTAGGATTCAACACATTTCAACGATCAACTCTCTCTCGATATATTTATAATTTAAATGAAGATACTTTTGAAGTAGTAAAAGCAATTAACCAAGATGTTGGTAGTGCAAAAATCTTACTTCCCGTAAAAGTTTCTCCTAGTGCCCAGAAGATTGATACAATAACTAGTTTAAGGGACTTTACTGGAAGGAGCTTTAATTTCCATCACTTTCCAGAAATACTCACAACTTACCGAACCAAGAATCATTTTACATCACGGTACCTAAATAATCCATATATAACTTATCTAATTACTTACTCGAATGAATATGATTCTGATGCTTCCATTATAGTGGTTCGTAAAGAAAAATTATATCCTACTCAATACTTTGTATATCGTATCGTGGATCTCTATGGCAATTGTGACTCACTGGGTCCTCATATAGATTCTTTGATTGCAAAAGCGTATGAAGATGGAGCCTTGTATTTAGATTTTTCTTGCTTCGGGGTATTGTATGAGGATCTTTTTAAAGCAAAAGGATTTTCTATGCTTAAAGCAGATCATATAGAAATTCTACCGCAGGTTACCTATCCTATCGAAAATCGCAAAAATTTGGAATTTGTCGCTCTTTTTTCAAAAACTATCAATGTAAATGATCTTTCTGAGAGGAATGTTTATTTTACGCGCGGTGATTCGGACAGGGATAGAATAAATAAACTGGAACAAATCAATATATGAATAAAGTTACTATAATTTCCTATCATTATGTAAGGGATCTAAAGAATTCGCGATTCCCCGAAATGAAAGCCCTGGATCTGAAAAATTTTATCGGTCAAATCGATTATTTATCGAAATATTATCATTATATTACGATGGAAGATTTTATTGAATCCATTGAAGGAAGAAAATCTCTGCCGAAGAATTCCTTACTTCTTACTTTTGACGATGGTTATTCAGATCATTACCTCAATGCATTCCCAGTATTATTTAACAAAGGCATCCAAGGTTCCTTTTTTATTCCTTCTGCACCTGTGCAGGAGAAAAAAATATTGGATGTCAATAAAATTCATCTTTTATTAGCAAAGTCTCTAGCTGATTCAAGTTTTCAGAAGTTATATAAAGATATTTGGAAGTTGATAGAAAAATACCAAAAGACGTATGAGTTAAAATCTTTAGAATATTATAGAAATATAAAATTTCCAGGAAATGGCTTAGATACTGAAGAAGTCATATTCATCAAGAGGATGTTACAATCTGAATTGCCTTATTCATGTAGGAAGGTGATCTTGGACGAGCTATTCGAAGAGTATTTAGGAGTCTCGGAGAGAGTTATTAATAATGAATTGTATGTAAATCAAGATCAGATATCAACAATGCTAAAGTCAGGTATGCATATAGGAAGTCATGGTCATGAGCATTTCTGGTTACATACTTTAACTTATGAGGAGCAAGAGCAAGACTTAAGAAAATCTCTCTCTTTCCTTATTGAGTCCGGTGTGAATCCTGATACCCTTACTATTTGTTATCCTTATGGCAGTTATAATGAGACCACAATAGAAATTCTAAAAAAAATGAATTTTAAACTAGGTTTTATAGACCCATCTGTGACAGGGATAGCTGAGCTAACAGAGAAAAATAGGTTTGAATTTCCTCGGATAGATACTATTGATTTTCCATACAGTGGCGATTCGGATAGCAGTAAGTGGACTTTGGAGTTGCTAAAAAATTGATGCAGGCTCTGAAAGTTATTTTCAATTTAAATGAAAAACTCTGGGATCTTATTAAACATTCTTCTACCTATTTTTTGGGAAATGCGCTTATTGCGTCTTTAACATTCTTCGGGACAGCGTTTTTAACAAGAATTCTTTCTCCACAAGGTTATGCGATAGTGAATCTTGTGGAAAGTTATAAATCATTCTTTATTGTTTTGGTAACTCTCAATGGGTATACATCATTAGGTAGATATCTTTATGAGTCTTATGATGATAAAAAGGAGTTTATCGGCACATTACTTATTTTTTGCCTGCTCATGCTTTTTCTATTTCAGCTCTTTGTTTGTATATCTACGGATTATTTTTCCGAACTACTTAGCCTACCTAAGGAGGTAAGTCTATTACTCGGTTTTTTTGTTTTTATTTATTTAATAACATCTTTTTACGAACAAACTTTCATCCCTTTGAAAGAGAGTAATAGGATTATAACCAGAAAAGTGATCATTTCCTTTGGTTCATTTTTTTTAGGAATAGCATTTGCATTAATGTCAAAGAATAATGAATACTTAGCTTACCTTTATGGTGTACTCGTTGTAGGAATTTTTTGCTCTCTAGCTTTTTTGTTCGAACTTAGAAACCATATAAAATTGAAATTCGAACTAAAACATCTAAAGTATATGATTTCTTACTCAATTCCTCTTTTGCCATACTCTTTGAGTGGTGTTATTTTAGCACAGTTTGATAAAGTGATGATCAATGACATTATTGGGAAAATGGAAACTGCATTTTATAGCTTAGCAGGAAATATTGCGATGGCGATTCCTCTTTTAAACAGTTCATTTGCTATGGCATGGACTCCTAACTTTTACAACTATATGGAGAAAAATGACACAAATTCTCTCATTTATGAGTTTAGGCTTTTGTTAAGAGTCCTTTTTATAGCTTCATTTGTGTTAGTATTGTTTGCGAAAGAGGTAGTAACTTTGCTTTCTACAAAGACATACGGTGAGTCGATAGAGGTATTACCAATCCTGATTTTAGGCTATTTTATTTATATTTCGTTCACTTACTATTCTTGGATTTTTTCGTTTTATAAAAGAAATTTATTTCTTTCATCGGTAGTTTTATTAGGTGGTGTGCTAAACATAGTTCTTAATTATTTTTTTATCACATTTTATGGTTATACTGCAGCTGCCTTTACCACAATGTTTGCTTATGGATTCATGCTGTTGTTGACTTATGGTGTGATAAGATTCTACTTTAAAGTCTTTTATTTTCCATTAAATCAAATTTTATTTTCCCTTCTATTATTATCGCTTTTGGTATTAGTCGTGCGATATTTAAATATGATTCATTACTTTACACTATGGCAAATGTTCTTTTTTAAGCTCATTATCCTCGCAAGTGTCCTAGGGTATGCCTTCTATAAGTACTTTTATCCAGAATTGAGAAAAAAACATTTTGTATAGGAATATTATTTAAAACTAATGTGTGGAATATTTGGGATTGTACTGAATGAGACTTCGCGTATATCAAACAAGGATATCAGGAAGTTGACTAATGAGCTTTTTTTGCTTTCGGAAACGAGAGGAAAAGAGTCTGCCGGTTTGGCAATAAAATCAAATGTAGAAAGGGAAATTGGAGTTTATAAAGATTCTTTACCTGCCTCCGAACTCATCAAAACAAAGGGGTTCAATGAGTTCTGGAACCAATATTTTAAAAATTGGGAAAAACATAAATCGGGACCCAATTATATACAATTGTTGGGCCACACTAGATTAGTAACGAATGGATTTTCTTCCAATAATGAAAATAATCAGCCTGTCACAAAAAGCGGTGGAGTAGCTGTTCACAATGGAATCATTGTTAATGTAGATAAAGCGTGGACAAAGCACAAGGACTTAACTCGTGTTTATGAAGTAGATACCGAGTTTCTTTTGGACCTTTATATGCAAAGACTCAAGACTGAGGATGCTTTGAGTGCTCTGAAGAATACCTTACCTGAAATAGAAGGTTCGGTGTCAACGGGTATCATAACTGATAAGTCGGATTTATTGTTATTATATACGAATACAGGGTCATTGTATTACTACTCAGATACATCCCTAGGAATTTTTATTTTTTCCTCTGAGCGATTCATATTGAATCATTTGTTGGAAAGTTATGGCATACAAAAAAATGATGGTGAAATAGATGTTAAATGGTTGCATCCAGGATCTGTGTTGGTTTTAGATCCTAACAATCTTAATTTTAAACTTCTAAAATTTACCGAAGGTTCGATTGACCAAAAAGTCTTCCAAGTAGGCTCTCAAAAGAAATTTCAAATCAAGAATTTTAGTCCATCTAACACATCAACTGCGGTTATACCTCATGTTTCTGAGAATCAGAAAGAGCGATTACTCGAATTTAATCTCGAAAAAATTCGATTATTGAAAAGATGTACACGCTGTGTATTGCCGGAGACATTTCCCTTTATTTATTTCGACAAAGATGGAGTGTGTAACTATTGCAAGCACTATAAAAAGCAAGAATATTTAGGTATAGAAAAGTTAAATAAGTATGCAGATGAAATTCGCAATCCCAAGGCAGAGCCGGATTGTTTGGTTGCCTTTAGCGGCGGACGTGATAGCAGTTATAGCTTGCACTATGTAAAAAATATTTTAAAGCTAAATCCGATAGCATATACATACGATTGGGGTATGGTAACCGATCTTGCACGAAGGAATCAGGCGAGGATTTGCGGAAAATTAGGCATAGAGCATATACTTGTTTCTGCTGATATAAAAATGAAACGAGAATATATTCGTAAAAACGTCGCCGCATGGTTAAAAAGACCATCGCTAGGAACGATCCCTTTGTTCATGGCAGGCGATAAGCAGTTCTTTTATTATGCTTACTACTTGAGAAAGATAAATTCTCTGCGCGAAACAATTCTTTGTGAAAATCTTTTAGAACGTACGAACTTTAAAAGTGGATTTTGTGGAATAGAACCTTATTTTGACGATGAGCATAATTTTACACTTACGACTTCAGGTAAATTAAAGATGCTTCTCTTTTATGGTAAGGAATTTTTATCAAATCCATCCTACTTAAATTCTTCTTTGTATGATTCTGCGAAGGCATTCTTAACTTATTATTTTATACCACATTCTTATTTCAACTTATTTGATTATCTTCCATGGAATGAAAAAGAAATTGAAACAACCTTGATTAATGAATATGACTGGGAGTTATCTCCAGATACAACGACTACTTGGAGAATTGGTGATGGTACTGCCAGTTTTTACAATTATATTTATTACAATGTGGCTGGTTTTTCGGAATTTGAAACTTTTAGGAGCAATCAGATTCGAGAGGGTATGATCGATCGTAAGTTGGCATTGGAAAAAATTGAAGAGGAAAATCGTCCTAGATTCGAGTCAATTTTATGGTATTTAAATACGATTCATTTGGACTTCGATAATACAATTAACACAATTAACAAGATTCCCAAATTGTATTCTTAAATCAGGCTGAAATACGTTTAGTAAAGAAGTGAAGAAAAAATATGAAATCTTTTTATGTTCATCCACAAGCTATCTGTGAAAGCGAGACTATCGGTGAGAAAACTCGCATTTGGGCGTTTGCTCATATATTACCAAAGGCTAGCCTTGGAAGTGATTGTAATATTTGTGACCATGTCTTTATCGAAAACGATGTACGTATTGGAGATCGTGTTACGATCAAATGCGGTGTTCAGATATGGGATGGTATCGTACTGGAAGATGACGTTTTCATTGGTCCCAATGTATCTTTCACAAATGACCTATTTCCTAGAAGCAAAGTATACCCAGAAAAATTCCTAAAAACGATTGTTAAGCGGGGTGCATCCATTGGTGCCAATGCGACTATTTTACCTGGTATTGAAATTGGAGAGGGTAGTTTAATTGCAGCTGGTTCTGTTGTGACAAGAGATGTTCCTGCCTTTTCACTTGTAAAGGGAAATCCAGGCAGAGTAGTTGGTATGGTTGACAAAGAAAAGATTATTAAAAAATATTTTGAAGGCGATACTTCCTATCGAAAAGAATTTATGGAAGTATCGGTTGTAGTGCCTGTTTACTATAATGCACCTTCCTTGGTTGAATTATATGATCGCATAGAAAAAGCGATGTTAGAAGCATCCGTTAAACATTGGGATATTACCTTTGTGGATGATGGTTCAAAAGACGAATCACGTTTAGTATTGTCTAGATTAGTAAACGAAAAAACAAATGTACGATTCGTTGCCATGTCTAGAAATTTTGGAAGTTTTGATGCGATCACAGCTGGCCTAGGATACACTTCAGGGAAGTGCGTAGCAGTTATATCTGCAGATCTTCAGGATCCTCCAGAATTATTTCCTAAGATGATTGAGGATTGGAGGAATGGTGTAAAGATAGTTATGGCGGCACGTGAATCTAGGGAAGATCCATGGACGTCTAGGATCTTTTCCTTCTTATTTTATAGAGTCTTTAGAAGCTTTGTTTCTAAGGAAATGCCTCCAGGCGGATTTGATTTCTTTCTTCTAGATAGACAGGTGGCAGAATTATTAATAAAGCATTCGGAAAAAAATACAATGATGCCAGCTGCACTTCTTCACTTCGGGTTTAAGAAAACATTGCATTTTTATCATCGAGCAAAGCGTGCACACGGTACCTCAAAATGGACATTTTGGAGAAAATTTAAACTTATGTATGATGCGATTTTATCCAATTCTTTTGTTCCATTGAGGATCATCACAGGGGCTGGAAGTATTGGAGTTTTCGGTGCCATTGTGTATGCTGTCATCATCACCGTTCAAAAATTTTTAAATCCAACGATTCCTCAGGGTTGGACAGCCTTGATGCTGGTAATACTTTTTTTTAATAGCTTAGTATTAATTTCCTTAGGTATAGTAGGAGAATATGTTTGGAGAACATTTGATGCGGCAAGAAAGCGACCCCAGTTCGTTGTTGATAGTGTTGTCGCGTCTAAAGGTTTACCTACCGAGTTGAATATCTAATCGTTTTATGACAAAGTTATTTATACGTTTGAGTTTTAAGGACAAAATCGTTTGTTTCCTATTAACATTGATTTTTTTTCTCCTAACATACAATAGCTCTCTACAATGGATCCACTCGTTTGGCGATACAGCCTTCTTGTCAGAATTATTGGAGAATATCGCTAATAAAGGACATGCATCTTCCCATTTATTAAGTTCCTCACATGAAATGGAGGTAAAGACCAAAGTCTATGCTAGTAAAGCGGAAGACATTAAAAAGAAAAGTTTAAAAGCGACTGACTACCAAGATGAATATGTATTAAAATATCATACATATTATATTTTATTCTTTCTTGCACCTTTCGTTAAGTTAATTCCGATCTATATCTTGCTTCCTAGCCTTACTTGCTTTTCCTTTGTGGGCCTTTGCTTTTTATGCTATTTATATTTACGAAAGATAGGAGTCTCTGAATATTTCTCATTTATTTTTGTGGTTCTAGTCTCAGTTCATCCGGTTTGGAATTATGGATTGCAAGGAGAAATTTACGTTGATCGCTTTTTTTTGTTTTGTGGTCTCTTATTCATTTTTACTGTTACTAAGAAAAGATTAAATTATTTTCACTTAGGCCTAGTCGCATTGCTTTGCCTATTATTGAATGATCGAATTGGATTGTTTACAGGAGCTTTTGCAATTTCTTATTCTTTTTTATATTTCACTAAACATACAAAAGAAAGAATTTTTTCCTTATTCTTTATAGGTTCTGTTTCGATCATCTATTCCATATTTGCCATCAAAGTTCTTCTCTCAAAAGTAGGTGCTGGCGGCACTTATGATGCTTGGTTTACTACATCAATACTTGAAAATTTCATCAATTATTTACAAAATTATACGAATGCTATGGTGAATTTTAAGCTATTTATGTTCGTGAACTTTAGTTTGATTGTATTGATTGCTATTTTTGATTGGAGAGCTAGCCTGATTGCATTTGGTTCAATGATTCCGAATATTTTAGGAAACATTGGAGGAGCAGAAAAAACTGGCTGGACCACACATTACCATTCGAATTACTTTCCCATTCTAGTTTGGGCTGCGATAACAGCTTACGTAAAATTTTACCTTAGAGTTAAAGGTAAGATTTTATCTTCGATTTTTTTCAGTTGTATCTTCTTTGGATTTATAATCCACTATACTTTCTTTAATCCTTTTACTTGGGAAAATCCTCACTATAAATTCGATAGAATTAATTCGAACGTTATGGTAACTGCATGGAGAACTCTAAGAGAGGGTTTCAAGCATCCATCATATGAGTTGTATAGGTCTTCTAAACTTATGAAGGATTATATCCCAGAAGGTTCTATAGTCTCTACAGTTAATATCGCGACAGCGATGATATATGAGAATAGAAGAGCATACTATTATCCTTTGGCAATTGATGATGCTGATTTTGTCATCTTACCGTATGGGAATATTGATTCAAAGAATCCTTATTATCCAGTTTGGGTAAATTATGATGTCAATGAAAATGAAAAAATGAATCAAATGTTAAATAATAGGCTGAAAGAGCGAGGATACAATTTGTCCAATCCAAAGTTATTTCCCGGAAATTTTGCAGTTTTTAAGAGAGAAATGTCACATGCTGATTGATTATAAAGAAGAGTATCAAAAGAAGAGAGTATTGATAACTGGAGGACTCGGGTTCATAGGTAGTAATCTAGCTATTAGTCTGGTAGAGCTAGGAGCTGAAGTTCAATTAGTGGACGCCATGATTCCTGAATATGGTGGAAATCTCTTCAATATCGAGGCTATAAGAAATAAAGTTTCTATAAATTTTTGCAATATAACAGACATCAATGCTATCAATTATCTCGTCAAAGATGTGGATTATATCTTTCATCTGGCCGGTCAGGGAAGTCATAGTGTAAGTATCGTTGACCCATTTCTAGATATTGAATGCAATATGATGGCTACACTAAACGTCTTGGAAGCATGTAAGAAGAATAATAGAAATGCAAAGATCATTTTTACAGGCACTAGAGGGCAATATAAGCCGAAAATTTCTTTGCCTGCTAAAGAAGATTCCGATATGACTCCTAACACAATTTATGGTGTTACAAATTTGGCTGCTGAAAAGTTACTTTTAATTTACCACAATCTCTTTGGTTTAAAGTCAGTAATGACTAGAATCAGCAATGTTTATGGCCCTAGAGCACAAATGCGTAACAATAAATATGGAGTACCAAATTGGTTCCTACGTTTAGCTATTGATGATCAAGAAATTCCCATTTACGGATCTGGAAAAATTAAACGCGATTTTCTTTTCGTAGAAGATTTGATAGATGCATTATTGATGTTGCCTTTAAAGGAAGAATGTTTTGGTGAAGTTTTTAATCTTGGTGTCCCTGAGCCTTCCAATTATTTGGATTATGCGAATTTAGCAATACAGCATTCCAATTCAGGAAGGATTCGCATGGTGCCTTTCCCAAAAGAATCAGAGGATCAAGAGGCAGGAGATTATTACCCCGACATATCCAAAGCAAAACAATTTTTAGGATGGGAGCCGAAAGTTTCCTTAGCTGAAGGGATCGAGAAAACGATAGCCTATTATAAGAAATATCGAACAAATTATTGGAATCATCAATAGGTAGGAACCATGATCCCGTTTTACGATTTTAAGAAGGTATATAAGGAATACGAGAATGAGATACAAGATTCCATTAAACGAGTCATAAATAGAGGTTATTTTATATTGGGACCGGAGTTAGAAAGTTTCGAATCCGAATTTGCATCATACTGCGGTGTCAAACATTGTATAGGTGTGGGCAATGGATTAGATGCTCTTGTGATAATTCTCAAAGCAAGAGGATATGAAGAATCTTCTGAAATCTTGGTGCCCGCAAATACTTTTTTTGCATCGGTTCAATCAATCACAATGGCAAACCTAAAACCAGTATTAGTTGAACCAAATATAGACACATATAATTTAAATCCGGATTTGATAGAAAAAGCAATTACCAAACATACGAAAGCAATAATGGCCGTACATTTATACGGTCAGCTCGCTGAAATTGAAAAGATAATTGAGATTGCCGATCGACATAAATTGATTGTTATTGAGGATTCAGCACAAGCACATGGAGCAAGTTGGAATGGTAGGAGAGCGGGTGGATTCGGATTTGCTGGAGGCTTTAGTTTTTACCCGGGAAAAAATCTTGGTTGTTTTGGTGATGGGGGGGCAATTGTAACAAACGATGATGATTTGATGAAAATATCCAAGGCACTTCGTAATTATGGATCCAATCAGAAATACGTACATGAGAAAATCGGATTCAATAGTCGCCTTGACGAAATCCAAGCAGCCATTCTTCGAGTTAGGCTACGATATCTAGATGCGGAAAATACCAAAAGACGAACTATCGCTAAATTCTATAGAGAAAATATAAAGAACGAGAAAATTGTTTTGCCGAAAGTTGAACATGAGGATTCCCATGTTTGGCATCTATTTGTAATAAGAACCAATGAAAGAGACAATCTAATGAGTCATTTGAATCATCAGGGAATTATGCCGCTCATTCATTACCCGATACCCCCACACAAGCAAAATGCTTATTCTGAGTTAGCGACACTGTCTTTGCCGATTACAGAAAAAATTCACAGGGAAGTGGTAAGTCTACCAATGAGTCCAGCCTTAACTGAAGAGGAATTGGAAAAGATTGTAATGGCTGTAAACAGTTATTAAGAAAGAAGAATTTTAGTGTTACAAAGACAACTACAATCTTGGCTAATATTTGCATGTACTTTCTGTATTGCAATTTTTAGATTTCATTTGTACCCAATTCCGCACCTTCCGAATCTATTATTTCATTTTTCTCAATTTTTATTTTACACTCTCTTTTTATGTATAGCTTTCGATGGTCTGGGAAAATGGATTAGGAAAATCTTTACTATACGAACAGAGGGCTTGGATATTGCATTTGGTTTGGGTATTTTTGCTTGGATTTTACAGTTTATTCAAAAAATTTCCATCTCATATACAATCCCTTTTATCATTCTTATTGTTGGTTTTTTCATTCGCATTAAGTATACACTTCGGGAGATAAAAAGTAATTCTGTACGATTCGCCCATGATTTACTGTTCCTTTTCTCTTTTATTTTGCTACTTATTAGTTTTGGTCATTATGATGGTCTATTAGAATATTCAAATGATTTTGATAGTAACTTCCATCATATTGTCCTTGCACAAAATTATGTAAATCATGGGAGCTTTTTTGCCCCTCTCTGGTTAAGAGCACCCTTTATTCCGCAACTAAATCATTCCCTATATGCTTTTCTACTGTCATACTTTCAAAATGACATGCTTTATTTAAAGGTTCTGAATGCAGTAGCGTTTATCCAAATATACTTTCTTTTTGTGCGAATTGGCACTCCAAAATGGCGAATCATAGGTGTCCTTTTTGCTTTCGTTGTCGCAAATGTATCCGAGCTAGGTTATCTATTTAATACGAATATGGATGCTCTTTTAGGTCTGTTTATCTTAGCTATTTTTTACCTCTTTTATAAAAGTGTTAGGGATCAATTTACGTATTCAAATCTTTTGTTGATCATAATCTTTTCTGGTTTTGCGGCAGGACAAAAACACTTCGGATTGATGTTTTCCTTTCCCATTCTTTTTTTATCTGGTTTGCTCGCTTTCATTGAAAAATTTAGATCAACGCATTCGGAGATTCAAGTGTCTGCGATTTCTGTTTTTTTTCTATCCAAAGATTTTTTAAAATTAACTTCTATATTTTCTGTCTTTTTTTTAATTTTCATTCCATTCTATATGCATAACTTGTACTACAGTAAAGATTTGCTTTTTCCTTTTTTGGGTGGTGTAGAGAATAAGTATGGCTGGAAGAAGGAGGAGTTAATCGATTTTTTAGGTCCAACAATCAACCATTGGGGTCATAGAAAGGATTTGTTGGGTTTTTTTCATATTCCGAAAGATTTAATTTTATATCCCTATGATTTCCAATTTTTTCAACAGGGAGGATTGGAAGATTTCTATGTAAGCACAATATTGGGATGCATTCTTATAATTGCTGTGGTATCACTGCTTTTCTACAGAAAATTAAAGCAATTTTTTTTTCCTGCAATCCTCCTTTTAATTTCTACCTTTTTATGGTATAAAGGTAGTCAGGTAATACGATATCTTTTTCCAATTTCATTGTCGGGTTTACTTTTAGGATTCCTATTTTCTTATGAAAACGTCCGTATCAAAACTGTTTGGCTGCGGAATAACATTCCCACTTTTCTTATCGTGTGCTTCTATTGTTTACTATTCACAAAAATTGAAGCGATTCGCGAAAGAATTCCAATTAATGCAATGGAACACTTTGAACTGCGATCAAAGATTTATGGAAATCTATTCTCCGGTAATTTAAGAATCCAGGCAGAAGCATCGAACCCAACTATTTTAGAGTTTGGTCCACAGTCTGCTGCTGTACGCTCTTTTTTCCCGAATTTCTTATTTTGCGGAGATTGGTTTGGAGGTTGCGCCTATAACTTATTTACTCATTCTTTAGGTCCCTTACGATTCCGTGAATGGGATGAGATCAAGAAAAATGTCCCATTACAGAAAGTTGACTATATTTCTATCTACTGGACTCAGTTTAGTGGAGGGAGATTCCCTAAAACAAAGGAAGAGTATAAAGAGGCTTTTCCAAATTCAGTTTCGGTTTGTTTGATCCCGTTTTACGAAAGTGAGTATGAATATTCGATATATAAAGTGAAAAAAGAGTGCCAATGAAAGTATTGATAACAGGCATAAACAGCTTCGTTGGTAGTCATCTTGCAGAGGTAGCAAAAGAAAGGGGATATGAAGTATGCGGTACCGTATCATCCTCCGAAAAATTATCGGTCCTAGGACAAATTGTTCGAAAAAATTATGTATTTAATTTAAATGATGATCACCTTCCAGAAATACTTGAGAAGTTTGATATTGTAATTCACTGTGCATTGGATCTCAAAGCAGCAGGGCATACTATTGAAAAGACCTGTACATTTGATCGTAACCTACGTAAAAATCAATCATTGCGATCTATATTCATTAGTTCGATGTCCGTCAATGATGCTAATCAGAGTCAATACAGCGAAATCAAAAGGAAATCAGAAGATTATTTCTTAGCTAAAGAAGATAGTATTGTTATCCGTCCAGGATTAATATTAGGCAACGGAGGTTTGTATAGTAAAATGGAGGGCTTTGTAAGAAAAGGCACTTTCATACCACTCCCAGATTCTGGAAAATATCCCATGCCTGTTATTCAGATTTTTGCATTCTGTAATTTTTTATTTGATTCTGTTCAAGAAAATAGGAAGGGTCTTTTGGTGGTCTACCAAGAGAATTTGCTATCTCTAAAAGAAATTGTACTGTCTATCGCAAATAGATATCAGAAAAAGATTTGGATACTTCCGATTCCCATAGGACTTGTGGAAATTCTCAGCCCATTAGTAAAAGTAATTTTAGGTCTTTTTAAAATTGAAATTAATTTTGATAGCATTTTAGGATATAAGTCGTATAAAACGCTAACAATTCCTCCAAGTGATTTTAAAGAAAAATGAAGATTAGTGATATTTTTAAAAAATTTTCCTTAATGGAAATTTTCTATCTAGAGTTTGAACAATATGTTTACTTCCTTGTAAAATATTTCCCAGGGGCAGTGGGATTTTTGCTAAGATTTTTAATCGTTAAAATCTTCTCAAAAGAATTACATGGTATGGTTTGGATACAGCCTGGAGTTGAATTGATTCATTTAAAGAACATCGTGTTCGGAAAAGGAGTTGGGATCAATACAGGAACATACATAAATGGTGTAGGAGGGATTCTCTTCGAAGACAATGTATTGATCGGAAGCAATGTGACAATATCATCGGGAAAGCATCCAACATACCTGAGTGAAAGAGACATCATAGAATTACCAAGTGAGAGACTCCCAATTAAAATCAGAAAAGGAGTTTGGATTGCTGCTGGTGTAGTAGTAAACCCTGGAGTTGAAATTGGGAAAGGCACTGTAGTCGGAGCAAATTCGGTAGTTACAAGGAGTCTAAGCGAAGAAGGTATTTATGTAGGATCGCCAGCCCGCCTTATGAAAAAGAGAGTCGTGCGAAATGGATAAGTCTGATATTCTCTTTGGCGAAGCAGAGTATTTTTTACATTCCTGTTTTCAAATTCAAGATGACCGAGCAATCTGCGAGTTATACGTTAAAGCACACGATTTTGTATTTGTGTCTTCGGAAATTGATATTAAGAACATAGATATTCTCGCCATAGTTGATAAAAAATTGCATGTGGAAGCGATAGAGTATTACCTTCGTCGACATATTCCTAATAACCTACTTAGCAAAAAGCTCCATATTTTGATTTACCTCTTGGAATCGCAGGCCTGTTACCAAAGATTTTTCAATAACCATAAACAGGCTTTTTTGTTTGGTTTTCTATCCTTATCACTATATACAGTTCGGTCTATTTTCCTCTTGATTTGGGGTAAATACTTGGTCCAAAGACATCATTTAGTTTTATAATTTATATGTACTCTATCTTAAGTAAATCCTTTCAACTAATACCTGTATTGCTGTTTATTGTCATCTTGGGGTTTATCACTCCAGAATTGTACGGTTCACTAAAACTATCAATTCAGGAGTTTTCTGGACTTACTGAATATGTCTTTTTTATCTTCATTTCATTTATATTGTATTTGGTATTATTCATCTGTGTTCGAGGAAAATATACACTAGCTATTTTTCTATTTTTCGCTTTCAGCTTGATTCAAAATTCAATCATAAATCATTATTTTGTCAGTTTGGTATACTTAGTATTTTTTTTGTTAGGTTTGTACTTGGGAACTGCAAATTTATTGAAACGAATCCTTGAACGGATGAGTTCAGAAGATATAGTATTTGTTAGCATGCTCTTTTTGTTTTTGTTAGTCAATCTATGCCTCCTTTTTGGAGTAAAGATCAGTTTGTTTACTAAGTTTGTTTCCTGCTTAGGAATATTTTTTGTTTTTAGGAGGGTGTTCCATAAGTGGAAAGATATTGAGGTCCATTATTACCAATATCTCAGGTGGTCGGTAGCAAGATTTCGTTTTGTAGACGTTATGTTAGGTTTAGCTACGGTTCTTGTTGTAACAAATGTTTTGATACTCATAAACCAACCAATTCTGGAATGGGATAGTAATGTCGGTCATATTCCAACGATGAATTATTTTTTGGAATCCAATGCTTTAAAACCTAATCCTTATTTATTGCAGTCCTATTTTATCAATTTTCACCATCTCTCTGCTTTGCCTCTTCATCAAATCTTTGGCCAATTTGGTTTGAAGCTGTACAATCTTATTCAACTTTGTTTGTTTATTTTTTTCTTCATCAAGATAATTTTTAAGATTGGGAATAGAAGTACGATTTCTCAGCTAGATCTTTTATTAGTATTTGGAACTATCTCAACGCCTATTTTAATGAGTCAATTGTCAACATTTCAGTATGATTTGTCCTGTGGAACTATTTTGGCTATATCAATATTTTATTATTTAAGAATTCGTGAAGAATCGGGAGAGCAAAGGACGATAAATGGGATTTTCTTTGCATTTTCAGTGCTCGCTGGTTTTTACAATAAGCCAAATTTTATTTTCGCAACATTTGCTCTTTCTTTACTCTTACTGCCATTCTTTTGGCAAGAAAAAGAGTCTCTTTGGAGGAGAATTGCTCTTTTTGTTTCTATATTTATAGCAGGTATAGTCATTATTCTTTTGAAATCAAAAATATATTCAGGGGAATGGTTTATGCCTTACTCTAAGGTACTTGCTGCGAATTCCGATTGGAATGACTATGGGATCCCAGGGGTGAATTACTTTTTCAGAGGCTTAATTTATCTATATGGGATTACGTTCACAGATTTATATGGGAGTACGTATAAGTTTGGGAATGGCTTCATCTTGTTTTTTTCCTTTCTATCTGCACCATTTTTTTTGAATCGGAGAAATTGGTTCATTCTCGTTTTCATCATTATGACAATTTATCTTTCGCTATTCAGCACGCAATATGTCCGTTATTTTATATTCTTTCTTGGATTTCTTCCTTTGGTTTTTATTGAGCAGGAACAGGATCGCAATCATAAAGTTGTTCTGAGCCTCCAGTTTATTTTATTGCTAATTATTGTTTTACAAGTGCTATCCATGAACCGTATGAACTGGTGGGTTAAGATGAATGCCGCGAGTTTATATCCAGGTTTTCGATCGGATATTTTGGAAGAATCTCTGAGAGGTGAAGACTATGTTTTATTTAAAGAGATAATTTCTGATTTAAAGAGTGAACAAACATTAGCTATCCATCCTGATTTCTCTTGGCGTTTTTACTATATTGCCAAAGAGCCTAATACAAAAATAATTCCATTAACTTGGCAAACAGATGTAAGGCCATTGCTAGAAGATAAAGGAAATATCGTAAGTCGTCTACTTAGTGCTGGTTTTAAATATGTCCTTGTACCTACCTTAAAAGAATGGAATAAAGATAGTTCAGAATATGAATATATAAAAGAAATCGATCAAAGATCTAAAGTAGTAAAAGAAAATTCGATTTTTAGAATTTACCAATTAGATATAAAGAAAATGGAGAAAGCTGAATGAAAGTAATCGGAATACATGATGGCCATTGTGCAACTGCATGCTATCTGAAGGATGGAAAAATTATTTCATTGGTATCGGAAGAACGATTTACAAATGTAAAAAATCAAGGTGGATTTCCAATTCACTCTCTGAAATGGATTCTAACAGAGAATAAACTTTCGATAGAGGAAATAGACAAAATTGCTCTTGGAAGTTATGCTATGTGGGATTGGGGACATGAAGATGAAATTGTGTATAACAATCGGCTTCGGTCTAGTATTTTACGTCTCTCTAAATTTTTCCCAAAAAGTATATTGGGTTCTAATTTTGCCATAGATTTCTTTCTGTTTGTTATGAAGCGATCTAGAAGGAAAATGATCAATCGTTACTGTTCAAAATATAATCTGGACGTTAAAAAAATTGAAATTGTAGAACATCATTCTGCTCATGCCTTGTCGGCTCTCTACGGTTCAGGGTTTACTAATTCTGTGGATTCTGTACTTATCTTTACTTCCGACGCGTCCGGTGATGGTTTATCAAATACAGTTTCGACATGGAAAAAAAGTGAGGGTTATAAAAGAATCCAATTTAGATCGGCATTTCATTCGCTCGGTATGATATACGCTGAGGTTACCAAATTCTTAGGAATGCGTGCAAATGAGCATGAATATAAAATTATGGGAATGGCGCCATATGTTCCCTTAGAGTATTCAGAAAGAGCATTTAAGAAATTTAAAGAATATATAGATTTTGATCCAGAAAGCGGAGAAATTATAAATAAAAAAGGTAGTGGAAATTTATTTTTAGAAAGTTTTAAAGAAGATTTTTACAGAGAGAGGTTTGACAATATTTGTGCAGGTATTCAGAGGCATTTTGAATACATTATTATTAGCTGGATAAAGTATTGGGTAGAAAAAACTGGAATTCAATCCGTCGTATTTGGCGGAGGTTCTTTCATGAATGTGAAAGGAAATATGTTAATATATGATTTAAAGGAAGTGAAAAATCTATTCATCTGTCCCAGTTGTGGTGATGAGAGTATAGCCTTAGGAGCTTCTTACAAAGTTGCTTTAGAATTAGGCGAAAAAGAGTTACATCCGATTGAAACATTGTATTTGGGGCCTGAATATAGTGATAGATCAATAATTGACGCCATTACTAAAAATAAGTCTAAGCTCGAATACAAACTTGTAAAGGATATTGAGACAGAAATAGCTCGTCTGCTTTCCAAGGGTATGATAGTCGCAAGGTTTCAAGGGAAGTCTGAATGGGGAGCCAGAGCCTTAGGTAATAGGTCAATTTTATGTAGAGGTGATGATCCGAGGGTGATTCACAAACTTAATAAGTCTATTAAGATGAGGGATTTTTGGATGCCATTTGCTGCATCAATGTTAGAAGAAGACTCAAAGAAATATCTGGATAATTCTAGAAATATTGTTTCGAGATTCATGATGTTGACGTTTAGAACTAAATCACCATCAAATTATGAAATATTTTGTGGTCTTCATCCATACGACTTTACTTGTCGTCCTCAAATGGTTTCAAAAGAAAGCAATCCAGCTTATTTTCGATTACTGACCAAGTTTAAGGCTTTAACGGGTATTAGTGGGCTAGTAAATACATCTTTCAATTTGCATGGATTTCCTATAGTAGGTACTCCAGAGGTTGCTTTAAATACTCTTATTTCATCAAAGATAGATTATCTTGCCATTGGAAGTTACCTTATATGGCGAAAGGATATTAATTTAAAATTAAAATGAATCAAAATGAAGTCTATGATGCAATCATAGTTGGATCTGGACCCGCGGGTATGGCATCTGCTTATCAGTTGAGAGGCTTGAATGTTTTGGTTTTAGATGTAGGTAATCGACCGAAAGAAATACCAGATTTTTCAGAAAATCTTTATGATTTAAAAGAGAAGAGAAATTTATTTAAAGAATTGATCGGTGAATCATTCGAAAGCCTTCATAACATAGATAAACATTATTTGAGTCCAAAGTTGAAGGCACCTGGAATGAGTTTTATCACTGAAGGTCAAGATCAACTCTCTCCAGTGTCCACAAAAGAATTTGAAGGTGTCCAAAGCTTTTCCTTCGGTGGCTTAGCGAACGCTTGGGGTGCTGGTATGCTTCGATTCAATGAATACGATTTGCAGGGCTTCCCAATATCCTATGCTGATTTGAAACCATACTACGACCAACTTTCTGACATAATGGGAATTAGTGGAGAGAATGATGATCTCTCAAAATTTTTTGGTGAAGATGAAAAATTTTTGAAACCACACACATTAGGAAGGTTGGGAGAAGATCTGTTAAGCAAATATAATAAAAATAAATCCCTTTTCCATAAGAACGGATTTTATTTTGGAAAAAATCGACTTGCAGTGCTTACAGAAAAAAAAGGAAATAGAGAGCCATTGCATTATGATAATTTGGAATTTTTTAAGTCCAACATCCCTGCAATTTACAATCCAACCTATACTCTGAATGAATTGATTGAAGGAAAACTAATACAGTATCGTAAAGGCTATTTGGTTGAAAGTTACACCCAAGCCGAGGGCGAAGTCAAAGTTAAGGCGATTCATTTGGAATCAGGAAACGCAGAAATTTTCCGAACAAAGTATTTGGTACTAGCGGCAGGTTGTTTAAACTCGGCAAAGATCGTTTTACGCGCAAACAATGCATACACCGAGAGTTTGCCTTTGTATGATAATGCAATCAGCTACGTACCTTTTCTCATTCCAAAATTTATAGGAAAACCAATCGAAAGGAGCGCATATTCCGCTCAACTAGTATTTGTGCATGAGGATCCTAAAACAAAGGAACGGATAAACGGCTCCTTTTATGGATTGAGTGGCCCGCTCAAATCTGATCTTCTTTTTGAATTTCCACTTTCTTTAAAAGCTAATCTTTATGCCTCAAAGTACCTTGTGCCTGCCTTGGCCGTCTTTCAGCTGTTTTACTTTGATAGGGATCATTCAGAGAATTGCATAAGCCTCGGTCAGGATTTCTCCATAAAGATTTCATACAAAAAACAAATGAATCAATCATTTAAAATTGAAAAGAAACTCATTTCAATACTCAGGAGATTTGGCTATTTTAGTCATTCTG
Source organism: Leptospira ryugenii (assembly GCF_003114855.1). NCBI lineage: Bacteria > Pseudomonadati > Spirochaetota > Leptospiria > Leptospirales > Leptospiraceae > Leptospira > Leptospira ryugenii. Next base: position 232,865 of record NZ_BFBB01000002.1, read on the forward strand.
CACTTTGTAAATTCCCGGCAGCAGGAAATAGCTTCCACTATGCAGGCTGTCTGCCAATGAAAGCCAGTCCTAAAGAATTTCAGGTGGACGCTCAAGGAAAACTCTGGAATTCGGAGCGTGTCTTCATTGCCGACTCAAGTAATTTCTCTGCTTTTCCAGCTAAAAACCACTCATATACAATTATGGCAAATGCAATGAGGATATCCGATCTATTGCGTAAGAGGATAAGCTAGTAAAGCTGGAGAGAATTCTCTCAAAAAAGGAATTGAGTGGTTAGCCTTTTTTGGAATCAATGTATTCGAGGGTGGGATGTTTCCTAGTTTTTACCTTCGAATCAGCGAATACGGAAAAAATGATGAAAATTGACGAAGCATTGCAAATTATGCAGAGCTCACTTGACAGTTTGAAGGAAAGTGAAGTTATAAAAGTGAGTATCAAAGTGACACCAGAATTGGTTTTATTGGGGAAGGGCTCTCCCTTTGATTCTTTAGGCTTCGTAACTCTAATGACTGAGATGGAAGACAGAATGAGTCGCTTAACTGGGCAGGATATTTTTTTCAATATCATGGAAGTTTCGAACTTTAACATTGACAATCCCTTTCTTTCTGCCCAGGCCTTTGGCGAATATATGATATCATTAGTGTAAGGAACAAAGCGATTATGAGCGAACAATCTGTAATGGTGATTACTGGAACGAGTAGAGGAATAGGAAAAGGTCTCGCTGAATTTTTTTTAAATAAAGGATATATTGTTGCAGGATGCAGTCGAGGAGCATCGAACATATCTCACCCCAATTATACTCATTCTGAGCTGGACCTAACAGATGAGATACAAGTTCAAAAATGGGCAAGAAAGCTCCGAACAGACCTCAAAAAAGTTGATAGTCTTATTTGCAATGTTGGTTTGGTAAAGTCAGCACTTTTCATGACGATGACTCCTGGCGCAGTATTTGACTCCTTCTTGAAAACAAATCTTTCTGCTACCTTTTTCGTATGCCGTGAGATATCCAAGATTATGCTGAGCAATAACTATGGAAGAATTGTAAACATTGCATCCATTCTTACTGAAATTCACGAACCAGGCACATCGGCATACTCCATGACGAAGAGCGGAGTTATAGAATTTACAAAGTGCATTGCAAGAGAACTTGCGCCCAACCATATAACCTGCAACGTAGTTTCACCAAGCGTGGTTCAAACAGAGGCTGTGGATGACTTGGGTGAGGACTGGAAAGAGCGAGCGCTTGCTTTACAAACAATCAAAAGAGTTGTTAATTTTGATGAAGTAGCGAATGTAGTTTCATTTTTCGTTTCACGCGAAAGTTCTGCTATCACTGGTCAGGTGATAAATATGTGTTTGGTCAATTAGGCTTTGTATCAGCTTGGAAAAACAAAAGATTGAAATATTTACTTTTGAAAAGTATACACTCGCAAAAATAATTACTGGTGTATTCAAGGAGAATTGTTACATCGTAGTTGATAGGGAAAGTTCAGATGCTATTATCTTTGACCCAGGTGAAGATGATGACTTAATTTTCTCTCAAGTCCAAGAATTAGATTGTAATGTAAAATGCATTTTATTAACCCATGGGCATTTTGATCATGTGGGGAAAGTAGCGAGCTTAATCAGAAAATACAATGTTGGGGCATTTGTCCACAAAAATGACCAAAGATTGATGCGCCAAGCCCCGCTCTATGCCATTAGATATATAAATAAGGTAGTAGAAGCTCCTCTTCCATTTGGAGTATTCGAAAACGAAACGAGCCTTACGTTTGGAAGCATTACAGTAAATATTTTTAGAACACCAGGACATACTTCTGGTGGTGTTTCTTTCCAAATTGATAGAATAGTAATCACGGGAGATACACTTTTTAAAGAGCACATAGGCCCAACAAATTATCCTGAAAGCAATTTAAACGATCTATTAGAGTCTGTTGATTCTCTGTTATCAAACCTTGATGAAAATGCGACAATTTACCCAGGCCATGGAAGAGAATGGTCTGTTAAAAATGCAAAAGTATGGTGGAATGCAAAGTCAGTCAATAAACCTCAATATCAGATTATGAATGATCCAACATTGAAGTAGCATGATAGACACTTCAAATTAATCATTTCAAATTTAAAAAAGAAGGTAAAATGAAAGCAGATATAAAAAACGTAAGAATTTCTCACATAGTGACTGCTTTGCCGAAAACGGTAGTAGAAATTTCTTCGATGGCGAATGTGTTTGACCAAGATTTGGAGTCCATCATGAAACATACTGGAGTGGAACGCATTCATGTAGCTTCGGAATCGCAATGCACTTCAGATTTGAGTGAGGCAGCTGCAAATTATATTTTCGAAAATCTTGGAGTGAGTCGAGAATCTATAGGCGCAATAGTCTTTGTTTCCCAAACACCAGACTTTATCTTCCCACCAACTAGTACTTGCTTGCAAGATAGATTAAAACTTCGTCGTGATATTACTGCGTTTGATATCAATTATGGATGTTCTGGATTCATTTACGGTCTTTTTCAAGCGGCGATTCTTTTAAATTCCGCAAATATTGAGCGTGTACTTGTGTTAGCGGGGGACACATTGACTAGAACGATCAATCAGAGAGACCGTTCGCTTAGACTTCTCATAGGTGATGGTAGTAGTGCAACTATATTGGAGAAGGGTGAAGGTCGACTGTACTTTAATATAAAAACAGACGGCTCAGGCGCCCAACATGTAATATTACCCGCAGGTGGTTTTCGGAATCCAAAATCTGAGACAACCAAAATGGAACATGAAAAGGAGTTTGGAAATATCCGAAGTGATGAGAATTTTTTTATGAATGGAATGGAAGTGATGAACTTTGCTTTAAAAGAAATTCCACCTTTGATCAAAGAAACACTTAGCGATGTAAATTGGACAGATGCGGATGTAGGATTCTATGGTCTTCACCAAGCAAACAAATTTTTAATTGAGTATGTCTCCAAAAAGGCAAGGCTGGATGTGAATAAAGTTCCTATTTCAGTTCGAAACTTTGGCAATACAAGTCCAGCTACAATTCCCTTGATGTTGACCGATCAACATGAAAAATTAAGGCAGGAAGGGCGTCTGGAGAAGGCAATTCTATGCGGATTCGGTGTAGGTTTATCTTGGGGTGCTGTAACCGTTGATTTGAGTAAAACAGAATTCGTGGGGCCGATAGAAGTATAACTATGCAAAAATACCAGAGTATTCAAGTAGGTGATCGAGCAGAAATAAAGCACAGAGTTACCCAAAATGACATCGAGAAATTTATTGATTTAACAGGTGATGACAATCGTCTCCATCACGACCCGACTTTTGCAGAGAAAACTTCATTTAAAAAACCTGTCGCACATGGTATGTTAGGTGCATCATTTATTTCGACTATCATAGGTACGAAGTTACCTGGTGATGGAGCACTTTGGTTTTCCCAAACTCTAGAATTTTTATTACCTGTAAGAGTTGGCGATGAACTCACTATAAAAGCAGAAGTTACTAAGAAAATTGATAAGATTCAAGCAATCGAATTGCTAACAGAAATTTATAATCAGGACAAACAGAAAGTTACAACAGGTGTTGCGCAAGTAAAAGTAGTAGACTATATAACTGAGATTAAAGCTGAAACAGAATTGTTAAAAAAAGAAAAGATTGCTTTAGTCTTGGGTGGTACCGGGGGCATTGGAAGCGAAGTATGTAGGCTTTTGTCAGCGTCTGGATTTAAAGTTGCTATTCATTATCATTCTGGAAAAGATAGAGCGATTAAACTTCAAGAAAAATTAAAATCTAATAGTACACAGACAGCAATTGTAGAATGTAATCTGCAGGATGAGGCACAAACAAAAAATATGTTTGAGCAAGTAAAAAGAAAATTTGGTACTATAACAGCAGTGGTAAATTGTGCTACGATCAAGATACCAAATATAAAAATTGATTCATTGGAATGGAGCGACCTTCAAAAGCAAATAGATATTAATGTTAAAGCTAATTTCAATATAGTTCAATCTGTTCTTCCAATTATGGAAGAGAATAATTATGGTAAACTAGTATTCTTGACAACTCAATATACTGAGAGTACGCCTCCTCTTAATTTGGTTCCCTATGTTACTGCAAAGTATGCTTTGAATGGTTTTGTAAAATCTATAGCAGTTGAATTGGCTCCGAGGGGAATTTGTGCAAATTTAGTTTCACCGGGAATGACAGAAACCGACCTAATCGCAGACATTCCAGAGAAGGTTCGCTTAATTACGGCAGCCAAATCTCCCATCCAACGCCTCGCCAAACCTCAGGATGTTGCGAATGCTGTCCTATTTCTAGTTTCGGAAAGTTCAGATTATATGACGGGAGAAACAATTAGAGTCAATGGGGGGCAAGTGATGTTATGAAAGAAATGAAATTTTCAGACATTTTAAATGAAAATTCACTCTTGGCCCAAAAAATGACGGGAAAGCCGTTTCGAATTAGCATACTTTCCAATATCGTTACCACTCAAATCAATGAGATACTAGAGTACGCTCTTAGGTTGCAAAATATAAATGCGCAAGTAAGCGCTGGTGACTATGACAATATTGTCCAGGATTCAGCCAAGGTCTCTGATTCAGACTGTGTCATTGTATTTTGGGAAGTAGGCAATCTAGTCGATGGCTTTAGCTATAAGATTGCAAGTTATAATGATGACTATCTCAAATCGCTTCAAGAAAAAATTGAAAATGAATTGAGAATGGTGTTTTTAAATTTAAGTGGTAGACCTTTTGTTTTTTTTAATACGTTCACTGCGAATTTGTTTACCAATAATCATTTGGAAACCTCAAATCTTGATTTTTTTTGTGATAACCTCAATCAATTTTTACGAAGCAATGCACCAAATAACTTTCATTTGATCGATTTGAATCGTATTTTTGAAAAGATTTCCGTAAAACAAAGTGCGGATTGGCGTTTTTTTTATTCGTCTAAGGCTCTTTATACGGTAGATTTTTATAAGGAATATGTAGAACAGATTTCATTGTACATTCTATCTACCTATGGAAAAGCGAAGAAAGTAATTTGTCTGGATTGTGATAATACTCTATGGAAAGGAATTATCGGTGAGGATGGAATTTTTGGAATAGAATGTTCTGCCGATTCCAAATCTGGTATCTATTTTGAAGAGGTGCAATATCTACTTTTGGAATTAGCGAGAAATGGTGTTATTTTATGTTTGGTGAGTAAAAATAATGAGGAAGATGTAAACCAAGTATTCCAACAAAAAAAGGAAATGATTTTAAAAGAAGAACACATCGTTCTGAAAAAAATAAATTGGAATGATAAAGCATCAAACATTAAGGATATCGCAAAAGAATTGAATCTTGGCCTTGATAGTTTTGTCTTCATAGATGATTCAGATTTTGAAATAAATTTAGTAAGAGAGCAACTTCCAGAAGTTACTTCAATTCAAGTACCAAAAAAATTATATGAGTATCCACAATTGATAAGAAGTGTAACGAGGTTGTTCTTTAAAAAAAATACGTCTGTCGAGGATCAGAATAGGACAAAGCTCTATAAACAAGAATTGGAGAGAGATAGTTTAAAAAAATCCTTTGAAACAATAGATGATTATTTAAAATCCCTTAATTTAAAGTTAAGGATTCTTAAAAATGATTCCGAAACACTTCCTCGTATTGCGCAATTAACTCAAAAAACGAATCAATTTAATCTTACTACTTATCGATATACTGATGCAGACATTGAAAAATTCCATAAAGATCCGAATATTGATCTATTTGCTTTTAGTTTAGAGGATAAGTTTGGAGACTACGGTCTAACGGGTGTCTCGATTGTTAAATATGAGACAAATCTAGCTCAAATAGATACCTTTCTTATGAGTTGCCGGATACTTGGGAGAAAGGCAGAAGATGCATTTATACAATATCTATTGGAAGATATTAAGAATAAAGGTGTAAACTCGGTTAAAGCAGATTTTATAAAAACAGAGAAAAATCAGCAAGTGGAAAATCTGTATGAACGATTTGGTTTTCGTTTGGTGAACTCTCAGGCAGAGCATAAGAATTATTTTTTAGATTTGACGGAATATAATATTATTAAGTTGGAATATATCGAGGTTTTAAGTGGAAGATAAAGTCAAACAAATTATGGCAAAGGTTTTTGCAGTAGATATTTCACAAATAACGGAAGCAATTGCACCAGGAAAATTAAAAGCTTGGGATTCCATTCGACATATGAAAATGATATTGGCACTCGAAGAAGAGTTCGGGATTGAATTTGAGCCGGAAGAGATAGGCCAAATGCTCAATTTAAAATTGGTTTTGAATATTCTCTCTGAAAAAGTTTAAGATTCGATCTTTAGTAAATTAATCTCAGGATACATTATGGAAGCCCTTGACACCTTGTACAAAAGAATCCAAGAATTTGGAGATATGCCTGCAGTGTACTCTGGTGGGGAGACATTGACTTATTCTCAATTTGTCGATGAAATTGAAGTTTGGAGAAAGTCTCTTCGTCGGGATAATGTTGCACCCGGAACGGTTTGTGCTATCTATGGTGATTTCTCAAAAGATACCTGTGCCTTAATGTTTGCGATGATGATGGAAAGAATCATCTTAGTTCCCTTAACAACTTCTGTTGAGAAGGAGATGGAAGGTTTGAAATCAATTGCAGGTGTACAGGCAATGTATGATCTGCGAGAACCAAAACAAATTAAATTTACTTCTTATGATTCAGTTCCGCAAAATGATCTAGTAGAAGAGTTCAGGAAAAAAAATCGGGCTGGTTTAATCGTTTTTTCTTCAGGCTCGACTGGGAAACCAAAGGGTATTTTGCAGGATTGTGACAATGTTGCAAAAAAGTTTATCGAGAAACGTAGAGGATGGAAGACCGTCCTTTTTTTAATGATGGATCATTTTGGAGGTTTTAATACTTATCTTTCTACTTTCGCCTATGGGGGGACCGCTGTTTGTTTGAAGAGCCGTTCACCTGAAGATGTTCTATTTGCGATCCAAGACTCAGGCGCGACACTTCTACCAACAACGCCGACATTTATTAATCTTATGCTTGTTTCTGGTCTCTATCGTCATTTTAATTTATCGAGTGTGGAAATCATTACCTATGGTACAGAAGTTATGCCTGAAGCTACTCTCAAAAAGGTAAAAGAAATATTTCCAAATGCACAAATAAAACAAACGTATGGACTTTCAGAGTTAGGTGTATTGCGGTCGAAATCCGAAAGTGATTCATCTCTATGGATAAAGGTCGGTGGCGATGGTTTCCAAGTTAAGGTGGTGGATAATATACTTTGGATTAAGTCTGAGGCAAATATGGTTGGATATTTAAATGCACCTCAGCCATTTGATGAAGAGGGGTGGATGTCTACGGGTGATGAGGTAGAAGTTCAAGGTGAATACATTCGAATCATAGGTAGAAAGTCAGAAATGATAAACGTTGGAGGACAAAAGGTTTTTCCAGCAGAAGTAGAGTCTGTTCTTTTAGAAGCAGAAAATATAAAGCAGGCGACCGTTTATGGTGTAAAGCATCCTCTCATGGGAAATGTCGTAAATGCGCGGGTATCATTGTATGAAAGTGAAACTCCAGAACAATTGAGCATGAGGCTAAGAAAATATTGCTTAGAAAGATTGGCTCAGTTTAAAGTTCCGGTAAGGTTTATTATTGTAGAAGAAGAGAATCAAAGAAATGAGAGATTTAAAAAAGTAAGAAAAATTGAAGAAGCAGGATAAACAAAATGGGATTCAGATTAGCCGCCTTAGCTGATACTAAAAATCTATGGGATTTTTTTCTCAATCATCAGTTTACGGAAGAAGGAATTGATTTTGAAGATTTTGAATTGTTTGTCCAGAAGATGTACTTTGAAAATCCTCTCCGAAAACATTATCAAATAGTCGCTGAAGAAAACGGAAAACCTGTCGCGCATGAAGCAATTATTCCACTTTTGTATAAATTTAAAGAAAAGACTCTAGTACTTGGATTGGGTTCAAACACATTGATTCATGAAGAAAAGCGAGATATGTTTCTCTTTTTTCAGATGCAAAATTACTTTTTCTCAAATTATTCGAAATCTGGTATTGATTTCACTTATGGACTGGTGACTAGGCCAGATGTATTAAAGGTTCACCTGCGAACTGGCTATAAAAAGGTAGGTGCTGTTCACGTATATGCTCGTCCAATAAAGCTTCAAAAAATTATTAGCAAGGTTTTGAATCACAATGTAATTGCAAACATTTTCAATATTTTTTCACCTTTTGGTAATTTGATTTTAAGGTTTATTTTCAATGGTCGTAAAAAGTATCAGGTGTTAGATGTAGATTCTTTTGCTCCCAGCTGGGATCAAGACTTATCTGCAATGCTTTCTCAATTTGAAATAATTGCGATTAGAAATTCTGAAATTTTAAATTGGCGTTTTAAGAGTTTGCCCTATAGGAAGTATAAAATTTCAGTGGTTCTTCAAGAAGGGAAACTATTAGGTTATATTGTATATCGGAAGATGAAAATGCAGGAACTTGAATCAGTGGCAATCGTGGACTTTATGGCATTGCATAATATCAACGGTGTTATTCCATCTCTGCTAAAGCGAGTTCAAGAATTTGCTTTTGAATCCAATGTGGATTTAATTGCAACTATCGCAAATGAAACAAATCCATATTTAAAAGATCTCAAATCTTGCCTTTTTTTAAAGACACCTGAATCATTTACCTTAGTTGCAGATCAAAGAAAGGACTTAGATATCAAGATAAAGGAAGACTTATTTCCATTTTGGTATATAAATTGGTTTGATCACGACTTTGTTTGATACAAAATATGCATGATATTTATTTACTTGCGCATCAAGACGATGAGCTATTTTATTTACCTTCCCTAGTCCATAATTCAAACATTACAAACAGTTTATTTTATTTTTTAACGGATGGTTCTTTTTATGGAGCTAATCCGATTGAAAGAGATTTAGAGACAATAAGAGTACTTACTAGTATAGGTGTTCCGGAAAAGAATGTTATTTTTCTTCATGAAGAATTACCCATATTAGACACAAAGCTCGTGCATTCACTCGAGATAGTATTTAACTATCTCTCCAAAAGTTTTAAAAAATTGGAAGTAGCTAATCTATTTACACTTGATTGGGAGGGTGGTCATCCTGACCACGATGCATGTTTTTTACTCGGTGCCGCGCTATCAAAGACTTTTAAAAAGGATAACTTCTTTTCGATACCCTTGTACAATGCTTTTGAATCAAGAAAGCCTTTCTTTAAAGTGATGAGGCCGATTCGCAAAAGCAATGAATTGCTTCGAATAAAAATTCCTTTTAGAGTTGCTTGCAAAGTTCTTTTCTTAATCAAAAATTACCGTTCGCAATGGAAATCATGGCTTGGATTATTTCCATTTGTATTTATTCAAATACTGATTAATCGTTCTATAGTTCTTCTTCGTAATCAGCCTGGCTGGGTCTGTGAGCGTCCTCATCAGAGTGAGTTGTACTACGAAATGAGAAATTGGATACAATATGATCAGTTTATAGATGCTGCCCACCCATTCCTAAAAAAACACAATCTGGTGCGTTAAATATGAAGATAGCTGTAGTCATTCCTTCGTTTAGAGTTAAAAAACACATTCTGGACGTGATACGTTCGATAGGAAAAGAGGTGGAATTTATTTTTGTGGTGGATGATTGCTGCCCGGAAAGTTCTGGAGAATATGTTGTTAAGCATTGCAAAGATAAACGGGTGCAGGTTATCTTTCATAAACAAAACCAAGGTGTAGGCGGTGCAATGGTGACAGGGTACAAAGCCGCACTTGATAAAAATGCTGAAATAATTGTGAAGATAGATGGAGACGGACAAATGGATCCGAAGCTTCTTCCTTTATTTATTAAGCCAATTGTTGACGGGGAAGCTGACTATACAAAAGGAAACAGATTTTATAATCCGGATTTTCTGGCTCGTATGCCTAAATTGAGACTTATAGGCAACGGAGGCCTAAGTTTTATTAACAAATTGGTAAGTGGTTATTGGGATATAATGGATCCAACAAATGGCTATACTGCAATTCATAAGTTTGCTCTTCAAATGTTACCTCTCGATAAAATTGATAAACGATATTTTTTTGAAAGTGATATGTTATTCAGGCTTAATATAGCAAGGGCAGTTGTCACTGATATTCCAATGTTTGCAGTTTATGGAGAAGAGGAAAGTAACTTAAGAATAAAAAAAGTACTATTTGAATTCCCAGTGAAATATCTAAATAGATTGTTTAAAAGAATATTCTACAATTATTTTCTTCGTGATTTTAATCTTGGATCATTAGAGATTCTATTCGGGTTCTCGTTTTTCTCATTTGGAGTAATTTTTGGAATTAAACAATGGTTTCATGGCTATTACACAAATACAGAGGCTACTTCGGGAACAGTAATGGTAGCCGCACTGCCAATTATTTTAGGGTTTCAATTAGTACTTTCTGCACTTCAGTACGATGTACTAAGTATTCCAAAAAAAGCTTTAGTAAGAATTGGAAATAGATTTAAATAAATGAAATATGAATTTGAAGATAATCTTTCTAGAATTTCTTCTCTAGATAAATTTACAAAGTTTGAATACACGAACAATTCTCGTTTGGAAGGCTTATCCGTTGTTATTTTAAATTTAGACAAACCTGAATTCATTTTGCCCCTTGTGCAAATATTAGTGGAATCAAAAAAACACTTTAGAGAAAATAAACTCGAGTTAGAAATCCTAATCGGGGATACCGGATCTAAAGATCCATATGTTTTGGAAATGTACAAGAATGCTGAAATTAAGGTAATTAATGGATTAAAGTATCAATTTTCAAAAAATAATAATGAAGTAGCCTTCGCTCATTCAAAATGTAAATGGATTCTTTTTATGAATAACGATATCATTTTTGAGAATTCTCGGCTATTGTTTGATCTTTACAATTATGCAAAGGATTCAGAAAATTTAGGTATTGTAGGTCATGTTCTCTTGTTTCAAAATCAGTCTATCCAGCACCGAGGTATAGAGTTTCTGAGAATTAATCATGGTAGAGATTTTCTTCCTTATCACATTGACGGGGGAAAAAAGGAAGTAGTTTGCCCTAAGGAGAAGGATTTCCCAGCTACTACCGGTGCCTTTTTGATGATAGAGAGTAATCTATTTAAAATGGTGAATGGTTTTAATGAGAGGTATGAAAAGGAAGCCCAGGATATCGATTTGTGCCTGAAAATTAAGAGAATGGGATATGATATAAAAGTATTAAATCTTGCAAAAGTGTATCATTTTGAAAATGGTACTCGTGTTAAAGGAGAGGAAAGTACTTTTGATCGTGCACTTTTCGTTCGTCTTTGGTCAAGTTTTATCGAATCATCAATTTCCCAATGAAAATATTAATTTTAACTTATCGAATGGCCATGGGTTTTGGCGTGGATGTAGTTGTCGGAGAAACTGCAAGACGTTTTGTAAAAAAGGGTTTAGATGTTACAATCGGCGTAATTGATCAAGAGCCTGGAGTTTATGCCGACCTGAACATTAGAAAATTAGATTCATCTAATCCGGTATCAAAGTCATTCTTAATTGCAACTGATCCAGATGTTATCATTATTCATACTTTTCCTTTTTTTGAGCAGATAGACTACTTAAAAGACTTTGCCCCTGTCATATTTTGGGAACATGGTGATCCTAGTCCTGAACTTCAAGTAGATCCTGGAAAATCTTTTTTAGCGAATGAGAAACTACACAAAGCTACAAATGGGTACCCGAAGGCAAATGGAATCATCAGTATCTCGGAATTTATTGCTTCGGAAATAGGAGAGTTTGATTCGAAGATTATTTACAATGGCTCTGAACATATTCCATTATTTGAAAAACAGAAAAAGATTTCTGGTAATAATAAACTTCGAGTGGGTGTACTCAATAGAATAGGTCCAGGAGAAAACCGGTATAAAGGTATAGAAAGATACGAGAATTTGATACAAGCGGTACATAACCAAGATTCTTTCCAATTTTGTTTTGCTGGAAGGGGACGAGAAGAAGATGCCCAGGCGCTTATCAGTCAGAATATTGAAGTAAGGTTGAATCTTTCTGAGGAAGAGAAGCTAGAATATTTAAAAGGTCTAGACGTGTTTATTTCATTCAGTCTTTGGGAAGGATTTAACCTTCCTTTGGTTGAGGCAGCACGGCTTGGAAACGTTTGTTTGGCATTTGATACGGGAGCGCATCCAGAGGTTTGTCCTTTCGTTTTTGAGAACGTGGAATCAATGGCAAAATTTTTGGATATATTGGCTACCAACAACGGTTTGTTAAATAAGTATTCTAAAGATGCGCTCCTTTTTGTTTCTACCAAATTTAATTGGGATAGGGCGGCAGACCAGGCCTTTCAATACTTAAGAGAAGTTTATTTGCGTGATACGCGAGTACGTAATGTCTCTTTCATGAAAAGACTTAATATTTTATACCATTTTTCAATGTATTATTTTTATCGATTAAATTTGGGTATAACTGGATCAGTAAAGTTTTTAAAAGAACATGGATATCGTGATTTTGTGCTCTTACTGAAACGGAAGATCGCATCTATTTTTTTCTCCCTTCGGTAAAATAGAAATTGATGCTTCGTTCGAAAATACTACTTATAAGTATTGTTCTGTTACTTTCGTCAATCAGCGGGCTCTATTTTTATACGCTGTGGAATGGCGAGGAAATATTACCTGGTTTTGGTTTGGATCCGTTTTTTTGTCTTTTTATCATAAAATCCAATGCTAACCATCTTTTATCTCTTCAAGTTACAGATATCCTATCACCGAATTTTTTCTATCCGAACAAATACACTTTGGGTTTTTCTGATCCACTTTTTTTTCATAGTATATTATTTATTTTGGCAAAGACATTCAATACTTCAAATGCATTTGCAATTGGATTTGTATATATATTCTTCTTTGCTTTAAATTGGTATTTCGCATTTTATTTGTTTTTTCTAATCAATAATCGAATCTTTTTATCAATTTGTTTTTCTTGGATATTTGCTTTTTCGCTTTATTTCCAAGTGCAATCTGCACATTACCAGAATCTTTGTATCTTCCCATTTTTAATGCTCCTAATTCCGATCATTAATCCTTGGCTAGGTGCATTCCGAATGTTCTTTTTTCCTTTTATAGCCTTTGTTATTTTAGGTACGACGAACTTATATTTTTTGGTGTATGGTATTTTTTTGTTTGTATCAGGAATTGGGATGCGGATTGTACATGCATCCTTTAGATTCAATTCAAAGTTACTTCCTTCACTTTTCGGATTCTCATTCGCCTTTATCTTAATCTCTCCTGTTCTTCTCTTTTATATCAATATGAAGAATCTTTATCCTGAAATTGCGGGTGCACGGAATTTCGAAGAGAAGCTATTTTTCTCGGTAAGGCCTTGGGATTACTTTCGCAATATCTATTTGCCTGATTTTTTTCTATCGGCTAAATCCTTTTTTAGGCCTCAGGAATTCGAGAGAGGTGTTTTTTCTGGTTTTATGATCTACTTAGGTTTTCTGTATGCAATGTTTTATGAACGAATACATAAGAAGCCAAGGATACATTTCTTAATTCATTTTTCACTTTTTTTACTATGTTTGGCAGTTTTTTTATGCAGTGGACCACTCTTATTCCCACAAATCTTTCCAATTCTTGAAACCATTATCCCAGGTTTATCTGAAATTCGAGCAGTAGGTCGAGGTGCCTTCCTTTTGCATATAGCCTTGTTTTTGATCGTGTATCGCTTTTTATCTCGCCTTGTAAATAGTGGAAATATAAAGAGACTTGTATTGGTATCCTTTTTGGTTATCATGTTTTTTGAGCGATGGAGTTCTGATTATTTGAATCGAAGCGAGAGATATAGAGACAAACAATCGTTAGAGGTCATCGATTTATTGGACTCTATGACGCTTAAAATAACTGATTCGGATTCTTTTCTATTCATAACCAAAGACGGTGGGGAAATGATAAGAACCCCTCTTTTGTTAGGAATTGAACGAAATATTACTATGGTGAATGGATACTCAGGGTACCAACCCAAGGAGTGGAAGTACTTTTCTATGATGGTTGAGGACCATATAAACTGTTCGGAAGCATTCCAAAAAAATGAATTTCTTTTGTTGCATAGTAAATATTTAATCATTGAGAAATCACTTCCTATCAACAAAACATGCGATCGTTTCCAAACAGAGTATCGTATTTTAAATGAGAGCAACCGCTTTCAAGTTTTAGTTCGAAACATTTAGGCTATATGAGAGAGGGTTTACGATTAGTTTTTTTATTATTTCAAAAGGGATTAAATTTCCTCTTAGGATTGTTTGGATTACAGGCTGAAATCAAGCTAGTCAGAACTTCCAATGGAAAAGCAGATCATTTTTTCTATCTCCGCCCAATTGATTTTGAGATTGGTGAGCTATCGCCGAGAGTGAATCTCTTGATTCCTTACATGGCTAGAGATGAATCAATTTTTGCAGGCACAAGGATGGTCCTTGCTCTTGGTGCTAGTTTGGTAAATGCAAATATTCCCATTCGTTTTTTGGTGACAGACGAATTGTATCGGGAAGGAATTGAAACAAAGGCTTTGGAACAGTTCATTCAGTACTTTCCTGAAACAAAAGATCAGAATATAAAAATAGAATATGTGCAGAGATCAAATGGAAAACAAGTAAAGGTAAATAAAGATGATTTATTCCTAGCATCTGCCTGGTGGACAGTTTACCAAATGAGACAGTTGTTTGATGATACAAAATTTTCCTTCAAAAGGTTATTTTATCTTATACAAGATTTTGAGCCTGGATTTTATCCTTGGGGAACGGATTTTGCATTAGCGTACCAAACATACTCATTCGATGTTTTGCCCATTTTTTCGACTTCGGAATTGAGAGATTATTTTTTTAGTATCTATGGCAATCGGTTTTCTCGGGAGGAAACAGCGGTTTATCTCCCTGAGATCAGTAAAAAGATTTTTTATCCTAAAGATCTTCCTTCCTACAAAAGACAAGGAATAAGACGTTTGTTCTGTTATTATCGGCCCTCCATCCCTCGCAATATGTACCTATTGCTTGTTGAGTCTTTAAAAGCTGCTGTGAGTGAGGGTTATTTTTCTGAAGAAAAGTGGGAGTTTTGGTCCGGTGGAGAAGACCATTCACCTATCCCTCTTGGAAGAAATTTATTTTTGCAATCAAAGGGAAAAATGTCCCTAATGGACTATGCAAATTTTTTAAAAGATTGTGATTTAGGTATCTCACTTATGTGCTCACCTCATCCGAGTTATCCGCCTTTTGAAATGGCACAGTCTGGCTTAGTCACAATTACGAATCGATTCTTGGGAAAGGATTTATCCAAGCTCAGTAAGAACATTTTGAGCTGTGATCCAGAACCAAATGCCCTGAAAGCAACAATTCAGAAAGCCATCCAAAGAGTCTCTTCTTTTGAAGAAAGAATTAAAAACTCCTCTTTGCCCTTCCCGGATAACTATTTGGACTGTTTTTCTGAAGCAGTGCAGTTTATTAAGACCTTTAGGACCTTCCCTTGAATACTAAAGAATTCATTAAACTTTGTTTGCACAAAATAACAGAATTCATTGCACCAATTTACTTCTATCGTAAAGCACTCAACATTGGCAAGGGTCTATCGAACGCAAAGATTATTTTTCTTTTGTATGAGATAGACAAAAAGAGAAATGAGTCTCATTGGAAGATTTTTTTCAAAAACATCAGAAAGTTTGCGGGTTTTGCATGCTATGAGATCGGGAGCAAGAATTACCTTGAGTTTTTAGAGCAGAAAAAAACTGAAGATTTGAATCATTTTGTATGGTTTGAGGCAAAGGATTTGATTCCATTGTTAGGAGGATTTACCGATGAAGTGTTGTGTAATTTACCTCCCTCGATTAAGCTCATTTATTTTGATACATTCAATACAAAGCATAAAAAACCTTTTTTTAAACCAGGTCCATCACCTGAATATTTCGAAGATTTTGATTATTTAGAAGGAGCGTTTCTCATTCCGCTTGCGGAATTCCGAAATAATAAAGAGAAGATACAAAAGGATTTAGCAGGGTATATTAAAAGTTTTGTTTCCGAGTATTCTTTTAATCAAAACTCAGTCGCTCATATTCCAAGGATTGCCTTCTCAGTGGATCGAGACTACCATTCCTCCCAAAAGGTTTTATCTTCCCAAGAAGATAAACCAAAGTCTTTCGTTAAAAAACCGTTGGTTTCAATCCTTATACCATTCCGAGATAGACCAGAATTGCTTAAAGTGGCAGTGGATTCTATTTTGGAAAAGAGCTCCTACTCAAATTACGAAATCATATTGATCTCAAATCAAAGTAAAGAGAAGGAAACTCTTGACCTGATTCATTTCTATACTAAGAACAATCCGAATATAAAAAAATTAGAATATGATAGTATTTTTAATTTCTCGGCAATCAATAACTATGCTGCTAAACAAGTAAACGGGGAGTATTTACTTTTTCTAAACAATGATACAGAAGTCATTTCAAGTCATTTTTTGGAAGGAATGCTGGAGTATGCTTCCAAGGCAAAAATTGGTTTGGTAGGACCTAAACTGCTTTTTCCAGATGGTACGATCCAACATGCAGGAATCATATTAGGATTAACCGGTATGGCTGAACATGCCTTCAAATTCCAAAAAGATAGCGATGAATTTACAGCATTTGGATTTCCGAATTCTATAAGAAATTACTTAAGTGTGACAGCTGCTTGCGCTATGGTTTCCAAGAAGAAATTTTGGGAAGTAGGTGGCTTCAATGAAAGTCTCACTGTTTGTGGCAATGATGTAAATTTAGGGATAAAGTTATTTGAAAAAGGATACCGAAATGTTTACCTTCCGCATATCTCTCTTTTTCATTTTGAATCTAAATCTAGGAAAAACACAAAGATTCCAGATGGAGATTTCATTGAGTCGATGAAATCCTATAAAAGGTATCTCGAGGAGGGAGATCCTTATTTTAATCAGAATTTAGATTATAAATTTCCATGGCTATCATATAATATGAGTTCGGTTCCCGCTCATTTGCGTAATCTGGAAAGACTGAAGCGCTTAAAGCCTGTTTTATTCGAATAGATGTTAGAAACGACATTTGCAATTAGTATAGCTTACTATCCAGATGTTAGATGGTACGAGCAATTAAAAGAGTTAAAAAGACAGAATCTCAAAGTGATTCTTGTCTGTAATTCTCAAGTGGATCGGAAATCCGTAGAGGAGCTGTGTTTCCGTCAGATCCAAAATGATAGCAACGTGGGTCTTGCTCATGCGGTAAACCAAGGTGTATCGTTTGCTCTTGAAAAGGGAGCAACACAATTTTTTCTCTTCGACCAAGATAGCATCCCTGATAAACATTTTGTAGCGACAATGCTTTCTTGTTTGCAGGATTTGCAAAGACAGAAAGGAAAAATAGCCTGTTTGGGTAGCTTAGTGGTCAATGAAACAAACGAATCTATTTGGCCCTATCCATTGCGATTAGGTGGAAAACTCCAGTTTGTGAATACAATAGGAGAGGCGCCTATTCCCATAGATTTTGCTATTTCTTCTGGCACCCTCATCCCTGCAGAGGTTTGGAAGGAAGTTGGTCCTTACCGGGAAGACTTTTTTATCGATGGTTTAGACATTGAATGGGGGTATCGAGCCTTACATTTTGGCTATCAGTCTTTTATAAATTTTAAATCCTCTCTATTCCATCGTTTGGGGGAAAATACAAAACCGCTCTATCCCTTTTCTAAAACGAAAGTAATCGTACATACGCCTATTAGGCGATATTATATTTATAGAAATCTTGTTTGGATGATGGGAATGGGATGGATCCCGAAAGATTTTAAAATTCATTATGTACGCAAATTGACTAGGTATCTGCTCTGGATATTTGCATCTCCACACCAGTGGAGTTCAATTCCAAAATTATTGCAAGGATTCTGGGATGCTGTGTTCCGTTCTCGTAAGCCCATAAAGAATTCCTAAGCAAAAGGCCTTGATTTTTTTCTCTCTTCCAGTTTCGAAGAGTAGGGTTCTCGTCGTGTCGACACAAAAATTAATGAGATCCAAAAAGAACCAATCAGGCAAAATCCTTGCATACTTTATCCAAGTCCAGATTCGATTTCGTGTCATAAAAAACTTACGTAAGCTAGAATGGTTGGTGGGAGATACCTCAAAAAAGAAGAAACGTGAGATAGATTTTTCACCTAACTGATGCCTTAATTGAACATTCTTTACTACAGAAACTCTGTATCCTGCCTTACGCACACGAAGGCAGTATTCTATATCAATATAATCGATAAAATACCTATCTTCAAAAAGACCACAAGATTGGATGATGTGTATGGGGATCATACTTCCCGATGCAATGATGGTATTGACTTCCCTTAAGCTGGTTTCTTCGGAAGTAAAAGATCTTCTCTGCCAGAAGAATTTGGACTTCACCCAGTAGGATTGTTTTGCACCCGAGGTGTGCACAATATCTGGACCAACGATTCCACACTTTGGATCCTCGATGAGAAAAGATTTTAAACTGTCAATAGCTCCCTTCGAGAGATGTGAGTCATCATCCAGGAATAGAATATATTTACACCCAATGGTTTTTGCGATTTCGATTCCTTGGTTTTGGGCCGAGGCCAAGCCTATGTTATCCGAATTTAGATGAATGTGAAGCTGTCTTTTATGCTTTAATTGGATAGTCTTCAATTTTTCCAATAGTTCTTTGGAAATTCCATTGCTGATTAAGATAATGTGAGTCTTCTCTAAACAAAGATCCTTTAGCATACTTAGAAATTCTAATTCGGTGTGGTACAAAACAATGATGGTGGCGACATCTAATACCATTTGTACCCCCATTTGTTAAAGTAATGAAGCATACTCCTTAAAAAGATGAAGAATAATTTCAGCGATCGATGAGATCCTCTTTGGTATTCATGGGTAACTTCTATCCTAGGCTCAAAAAATACTTTATAACCTAGGCCTCGGCACCGTCTGCAAAGGTCAGCATCCTCGAAATAGAGAAAAAAATCTGAGTCAAATCCATTCAGTCTTTCATACACGGCTGTCGGTATGAATAGAAAACAACCTGATAGGAATTCGATTTCCTGTCTTTGTTGGTATTGAAACTCTACCATTTCATAGCGTTCGATGGCTGCTTTGACAAAAGCTAGTTTTGCAAATAAAGGGAATCGTCTCCCAAGCAGGGCAAATACGGATGGATCCATTTTGTTGAGTCTCTGTAGATTTCCATTCGGAAAAAAAACTTTGGGACCGAGTAGACCTAAGTTGGAAATATCTTCCGCGGATTCCAAGCAGAGTTGAAAGGTATCTGATTTGATGTAGAGGTCAGGATTTAAGATAAGGAAGAATTCAGAATCCTTTGCAAATTGAAATGCGAAATTATTCCCACCTCCAAAACCATCGTTGATATCGCCACGGTAAATGTACTTCCATTTGGTTCTGTTACTAAAGAGTTTTTCATATTTTTGATCGGGTGAATGATCAATGAAAACCCCTTTCCATGAAACTTTCTGCATCTCCACAGAATCAATGCATTTTGAAATGATTTCGAAAGGAGTATTATAACAAACTATACTAACTGTGATTTGGGCCACTATGTCCAATGTATCTGCATCATTTTTTAGATAGAACTATTTTATTACATTGACTGAGGTCCTTTCTAAAAAATCATATTGATCGAGTTGCAATCTCTATGAAAAAGATCTTTGTGTCTACCTACCCGTATGGAAAGATTGATGACACACCTCTGCGAATTTTGCAGTCCACAACTGGAATCCAAATTGCTTTCAATCCTTATAACAGAAAATTATCGAAGAAAGAGATTGCGTCATTGGCAATCGATGCCGATGTATTGATTGCTGGTACAGAAGACCTTAGCCAATTGATCCAAGAAAGTGCATCCTTAAGGATGATTTCTCGTGTCGGGATTGGTCTTGATAGTGTTGATCTGTGGAGTTGTCGAGAAAAGGGGATTCGCGTTTCCTATACACCGGATGCTGTGACCATGGCAGTTGCCGAATTTACAATCGGTTTGATCTTAAGCCTAACAAGAAAGATCGCGCGAGCTGACAGAGAGATACGGAAAGGTGATTGGTTTCGCCACCAAGGAAAGAGGTTAGAGGATACAAATATTGGACTTATCGGTTTTGGACGAGTAGGTAGAAGTGTTGCTCGTTTACTTGCACCCTTTCGAACAAAACTTTTGGTGAATGACCTAAGTCTGGAGAAAGATGCGATGGAAGAATTTTCCAGACAAGGCCAAGATATCAAATTCGTAGAAAAAGATGTAATCTTTCAATCCTCCGATATCATATCTTTACATGTCCCTTACTATTCCAAAACAAAACATCTAATCAACAATGAGACTCTTTCTCTCATGAAGAATAGTACGTATCTCATCAATACCGCTCGAGGAGAATTGATAGAGGAGGAAGCACTCTACAAAGCCATCCATGATAAAACGATTGCTGGTGCTGCATTGGATGTGTTTACCGAGGAACCATACCTCGGTAAATTGACAGGTTTAGAGGATGTCCTTCTCACGCAACATATGGGCTCTTGTTCGTTCGATTGTAGATTAGCAATGGAGACGCAAGCAGCAGAAGAGGCAATTCGGTTTTTAGAAGGTAAGCCCTTAGTTCGAGAAGTACCAGAACATGAATACCAATACCAGAAATGATAAATAAGTTCTTATAGGATATATGAATATATGGAAAAAAAGAAAATGAATCCAACAAAGAAAGCAAAACCAGCCCTTACCTCTATGATCGTTCCCATTTACAATGAAGCCTCTCATTTGGAAGAGTTTTTGGAAAAGATCGATGCACTAAAATTGCCAACAGATAAGGAAATAGTCTTTATCGACGATTGTTCAAAAGACAAATCCAAGGAAATCTTGAAATCATTTAAATTTAAATCCAAAACGCAAATCATTGAGCAAGAAAAGAACCAAGGAAAGGGTGCCGCATTAAGGAAAGGAATCGAACAGGCCAAGGGCGACTTTATCATAGTTCAGGATGCTGATTTTGAATACGACATGGAAGAGGTTCCTATGCTCATTGAACCATTGTTCAAGGGTAAGGCTGATGTAGTTTTTGGGTCTCGTTTCAAAAAAGATGGCCGTCAAGTCCATCGAACCTTTCATTATTTGGTGAATCGTTTATTGACTATCCTATCCAATTTCATGAGTGGTCTTTATCTGACAGATATGGAAACTTGTTATAAGGCGTTTAAGGCAGAAATCATACAAAATGTAAATCTAGAATCCAATCGGTTTGGATTTGAGCCTGAGGTAACGGCCAAAATTGCTCGTTTAAAAATACGAGTGCAAGAGTTTCCCATTTCTTACTATCCGAGAAATTATTTAGAGGGAAAGAAGATTACTTGGAAAGATGGTGTTGCGGCCCTTAGACATATCGTTTACTTCAACATGATCTCCTCTGAAAAACATTTTTTTAAGAAGGAGATGCCAGAAAGGTACATCCCCAGAGGTGGCAATTGGCTATAATTTAGTGTAAGAGTCCTGACAATTACGATTATGTCCAATCTATCCAGAATACAAAAGTATTTCCCTTTTCTTCTATATGGGATTTTTGCTATCTTCCTCTTTCAGTTCAGAGCCAATTTGGATCGCAATGGTCTTTATGTTTCGAGTGATGGCGCCATAAAGCTTATCCAAACGGTTCAATACAAAGAAAAAGGCTATCTTCAAAATGAATGTCTTTACCCAAGCAAAGACATAGATCCCAACTATGCTTGGTTTCCTATTTCCTATCCTTGGGCATTACTGCAAAAAGGAGAAACAGAAACCAGATGTGTTTTTGAATACCCTCCCTTCTTTTACTGGTTAGGCGCCTTCTTTCATACGTTTTTATCATTAGAATGGATTCTCTTTTTACCACTTTGCTTTTACGTTTTGGCAATGTTTGTTTTAGATCGTTTGCTTACAGAGATTCAGATAAAGACCATCTACCGCATAGTCTTCGTGTTCTTTTATTTTTTTAGTTTTCCTTTGCTCACAGCCATGGATTATACAGAAAGTCCAAGCTTTTTGTTTCTCTATCTCTTAGGATTCTTCTATTTTGTAAGGAGCATCAAGTTTGGGAAGATTTGGGGTGATGAGTATTCTCCTCTTGTGGTGTCAGGAGTCTTTCTTGGACTCTCCTTCTTTCTTCGTTTGGAGATATTGATTCCCTTTGCCATGCTCTGCTTGGTTTACCTTCTCACATATAGAGATTTTAAGAAAACATTTGTTTTGGGTATTTCTTTCTCAATGGTAGTCTCGCTTTGTTTAGTATACCATTACGTTGTTTCAGGTCATATCCTTGGCTTCCGGTATGTTTCTTCTATCGATTACAATCAGAATGCTTCACCTAGCTTGCTTGCGAGAGCCAGTTTACTCAAAGCGTATTTGTGGGGAGACCATCTGATGGTTGGCCTTCTTACTTTTAACCCTTTTGTGTATCTTTTGATTTTCGGAACCTTTCTCATGCGGTTTATCTTTGGCAATTCAAGATCGGGCACAGTCTTCTATCTTTCTGGTCTTTTTTCTTTATTTATCATTCCCTTATACATAACCTTTTATGGAGGTGTTGGATATTTTGGACTTAGATACCTTGAGGCTCCTGTACTTTTGTTACTGATTGGCTTTTGTCTTTACTTTGTAAAGTTTTTGCAAAATACATCTACTTGGGCAAAGCTTTCAATACTTCTACCCTTACTAGCACTCTTTTATTTTAATTTTCTTTCTACACGTGAAGGATTAAAAGTTTTACGGAATGCCTCGAGGGATTTAGCAAGTCTGCATTCTCATTTTACGGATTCAAAGCAATACGTAGTGCACACATCCCTATATAGCTCCATCTGGATGGGAAAGTCCTATTTCCATAAACGTCATCTACTTACTTCAAATCAGGAAGATTTCAATCATTTCCTGGGAATAGTAGAGAAGGGCGAAACTTTTACTGTTATCGAAAGCCCAAAAAATATTTATATATCACCTGATATTCCTCTCTCCTTACATGCACGTTACTTAACCAACATTCAATTTGATGCCAATGTGATCCAACATCGGAAAACGATGAACATGTATGGCGTAAACATCCATCAATTTCAAAAGCAATAAAATGAAAAAATACTTTGTTTGGATGTGCAATGGGGAACTAATTTTTGGCATTGTCTTAATTCTGTTTGGTGTATTCACAAGGATTTTCCAGTTCAATCGTTTAGGCTATTGGATTGATGAGCTTTTTTCGATTACGCTTTCTTCACAGAACTTTTCATCTATGTTTTCAGATATCACAATGGATATCCACCCTCCTATTTACCAATTGTTGTTATGGTTCTGGATATTTTGTTTTGGGAATTCTCCCGAAAGTGGTCGATTGTTTAGCGTTCTTTTTGCTCTGCTCTTGCTTCCGCTAGTTTATTATGGAACAAAAAGTATTCTGAATGGAACACAACGTTTACTGTTATTGGCTATGACCGTATTCTCGTCAGGGTACATTCTGTATGCACATGAAACAAGATCCTATAGCCTTCTCATTTTCTGTACGGCACTTATTTTTCTTTTGTTTTTGAGGCAAATTGAACTTGGGATCTCCTTTAAGTCGCAGAGTATTTTTCTTCTGTTATCCCTTTTCACAGAAAATATTCATTACTTTGGGTTTATCTTTGTCCATCTTCTCTGGGTTTTTTATCTTGTTTTTGTCATCAAAAAATACTGGTCAGAGAATCAAAGACTAGTCTGGCAAAGTATTTTCTGTTATATCATCATTTCTTTAGGATTTGGCTGGGAAATCTATAAAATCTTGTTTGTCATCTCCAAGTCTGCGTACGGGAATTGGATTCCAGAACCGAATAGTGATATTTACATACATTTCTTCTCTTATCTCTATTACTTTCTTCCCTACAAGCGTATTCCCTTATTGGTACTATTTGTCATATTGCTGATTTTACCCATTCCATTTTTTATAAAGCAAAACTTTCGGATTGAATTCAAAAAACAAAAAGATAAATTTTTTCTCACTCTCGGATTTTGTTCCCTCTTTTTGCTGCTTACTTTTATTGTATCTCTTTACAAGCCAATGGTGACTTCGCGCAATCTATTGGTGTTGAGCTTCCCCTTTTATATCTGCTTTTCGATCTGGATTTCTCTAATGACTAGCGTTTGGAGATCAAAATACGTCTTAAGTTTGGTAACGCTTTCTTTTTTACTATCTTACCTTTCCTTTGCAAAATTCTATTATAAAGACTTTCAAAAAGAGCCATGGAGAGAAATGACAAACAAGGCCATAGAGCTCAGCCAGGATTCCACGTTATATTATTCTTTAGGTACGCAATCCTTCTGGAATTATTACATGAAGGATGTGAACAAAAAGTCTGGTGTCATGGAAATGCTTCCCACGAGTGAATCTTGCCGGGAAATCCTCAAAGTGCAAAAAGAAAAGAACGTAAAACAGTTATTTGTATTTGAAACTATGTGGGATGGAATGGATGCAGAAAAAATAAAAAATCAGAGAATGTGTTTAGACCAAATCAGCTCCTTATCAAAAAACCAGGGACAATACCAGTTTATAGTTATGACACTTTGGATGTATGAATTTTAGAAAAACATTGGATTCTAAAGGTAGAAATGTTTATAGCAATCCTTTCTTTGTAATCATTGTTTAAGCTATTTATGCTAAGATGGAAATTTGAAATGAATGTAATCAGAAAAAAAATTGATGGATTAAGCCTTTTTGCCATTGGTCTTATTTTTATTGGTGCTTTCATTCGTTATTACCAATACGACAGGTTAGGGTATTGGTATGATGAATTGTATTCCATCACCCTTTCCTCCCTTGGTTTTTGGGATATGGTTTCTGAATTGCAAACGGAAACAAACCCCCCGCTTTACCAAATCACTTTGTGGATCTGGATTCAGCTCTTTGGAAATGCACCAGAATCGGGCAGAATTTTGAGCCTACTACTTTCGATTTCCTTTCTACCTATCGTCTATCTTCAGTCAAAAACCCTCCTAGACCGATACCAAAGGGTTTTACTTCTAATCATGTGTGTCTTTTCCTCTGGCTTTATCTTCTATGCTCATGAAACACGTTCCTATGCACTCTTGGTTCTTTTGTCGGGCTTAAGCTTTCTTTCATTTTCTAAATTGATGCGTAACGTGCAAGAGAGGGGAAATATCTATCTTTTTCTTCTGTTTTCCATACTTACTGAAAATACGCACTACTTTGGATTTTTGTTTGTGCACCTTTTGTGGTTCGTATACCTAAGCCAATATTTCCTAGTATCTTATAAAAATTCAGATTGGAAAGCCTTTGCACATCAGACCTTTCTGTATTTTATCCTTGGTATTTTTTTCTCTTGGGAGTTTTACAAACTGGTCTACATTATCCCCAAGGTAGATAATATTGACTGGATTCCAGAACCCGATCTTGAGATTTATCTACACTACTTTTCTTATCTTTTCTATTTCTTCTCATTTAAAAAGATTCCTATCTTAGGAATCCTTATTGTTTTGATCGTCTTGCCTTTCGTTTTCATTGTGCTGGGCAAACTATCGATCGATTGGAGACGAGAGTTTCAGTCGCTTGTCCTAACTTTACTGCTTACAATTTTATTTCTGTTTGCGACCTATTTAATTTCTTTGCAAAAGCCAATCGTTACATCTAGGAATTTATTGGTTCTAAGCCTTCCGATTTACTTTGCTTTGAGTCTTTGGTTCTCTCACTCCTTAAGTGTATTTCCTAAAAAAGGATTCCTGATCTTAATCTTCCTATTGTTTCTGTTATCTTATCTTTCTTTCTCAAAGAACTTTTATAAAGGATTTCAAAAAGAGCCCTGGAGAGAAGTCGTACAAAAAGCAATAGAGCTTAGCCATCAATCGACTCTTTACCTCTCTTTTGGTGATCATCGCTATTGGAACTATTATCTGCATGATATTTACCAAAAAGGGGAAGTTTTGGAATTGAGTAAATCTCAGGACGCTTGCCAAGATTTGCAAAAGGATATCCAAAAAAAGGGGATCAAACAAGTCTTTGTTTTTGAATCTCTTTGGGATGTTTCCAAGAAGTACAAAGAAAGAACAGACACACAAAGAGTATGTTTCCAACAATTGGCCAAGCAAGCAAAGAACAAAGAGCAAATATCCTTTATCGTTATGACATTATGGAGCATTGAATATTAGATGTTTAGTTTAATTTTACCTACGTATAATGAAAGGGAAAATCTTTCAGTCTATCTTCCAAAGTTAGAAGAGTTTTTTAAAAAGCAAAAAATAGACTATGAAATCATAGTTGTAGATGATGACTCCCCTGATAAAACTTGGGAATTCGTTCAGAAGTACTCTCATTCCCATTCAAATGTTAAGGTCATCCGAAGGGTAAAAGAGAAGGGACTTTCGAGTGCGGTGATAGCCGGTATGGCTTCTGCAAGAGGGGATTTTTTAGGAGTAATGGATGCCGATATGCAGCATGATGAGAGCATCATTCCTGAAATGCTTTCCGAACTAAAAGACAAAGAGATCGTGATCGGTTCTAGGCGAGTAGGGGAGGGAAGTTACGGTGAAATGAAATGGCACCGTAGAATCCTTAGCTATGGCGCAACCCTTCTGGCAAAGATTCTTTTGCCCATTGCGTCAACGGATCCAATGAGTGGATTTTTTATCATTCGCCGCCAAGTATTTGAAGAAAGTAAAGATGCCTTAAATCCTTTGGGATTTAAAATCTTGTTAGAATTTCTCGCAAAGAACCCAAAATCAAAAGTTACGGAAGTCGGTTATCGTTTCAAAAAACGAGAGTTTGGTGAAACTAAACTAACAGGAGCCGTCATGCAACAGTATATCTTTGCCTTGATTGACCTTCGTTTCGGTAAGTTTATATCCTTACAATTTTTGAAATATGCACTCACAGGTATATCTGGCATCTTTGTCAACCTTTCAGGACAATGGTTAGCGGCAAATTATCTGAATAGTTTTCAATTCAATTGGGTAGGCAAAGATATTTTAGTACCTTCCTTTGCGGTTGCATTTGGATTTGAATTAAGTGTTCTCAGCAATTATGTGATCAATAATTTTTGGACATTTTCAGATAAGGCAAAGAAAAGAATTCCATCATTTTTGTTTGGATTTTTAAAGTTTAATATTGTAAGCTTACTTGGTTTTTTAATCCAGTATTCAACCTGGTTATTTTTGTTCCAAACAATCCATACTTTTTATCCGGAATTTATGCCAGACACTTTGACTTATGTTGCAAATCTAATCGGTATCTTAGTCGCAACAGCTACAAATTATCAACTGAACAGATCTATTACTTGGGGCTAAGCTCTGTGTTTTGTTGCAACCAATAGACAAACCAAAGTTTACGAAACCGTATCAGACTGTATAGATTGAGTAAGATAGGGACAAGTAAACAAAGGTTTAAAGCTCCTTGGCTCCAAATTGATTTGGACAAGAATTCACTTTTCAGAAATACCTTTACGATTTGGTAAGGAAGGAAGGAGAGAAAAGTAAGCAAGGTGGCAACAACAAGCAACTCTTTTGGATTCACTAAAGATGTATAGAATCGCTGCCCCACCAAATCATACTTTGGTTGGGTCCACTCGCGTATCTTGATAAAAGGTTTTTCCAGAATTAGATAGCTTAAAAGTGCCACAATCGAACTAGCTAACAAGGCAAAAATTGATGTTACAAAGAGTTCCCAATATCCATTGGTCTCTTTGGAATAAAAATTTAATACCTTGAGAGAAACCAGGGCACTTACATACATATGAACTAGGTAGATTCCGTAGCTTAGTTTGCCCACAACCACCAAGGCTCCATTTCTAAATACCGAATTTAAGACGCGAAAGTATCCGGCAATGACTCCTAAAGTAAAGAAACCACTGAGTACGGCAAACAGACTGATCCTAAAAACAACATAGTAAAAGGGAGCATCTTTAAATTCCCACTGAAAGGTTGAAATATAGATCCCAAAGAGTATAAAAAAGGCAAAGTAGAAAAGTTTCGGAGAAAAACGACTTTGGACCTCTTCTGCCTTCTGTTTCATAATTTCAACTAAGAGTATACCGACCAAAAAAGAATCAAAATGAGTATGGATGGGGTGGTAAATCTTGGTTAGATACTCATCAAAATTTGTGATTTCCGCATGAAAGAACAGATAGAAACGAAGTAAGAGGGCAAGCAGTAGTCCAAATGTAAGTAAGGAAATTCTTTTAACCGTATCTTTACACCAATATATATAAATATACAAAAACAAAGGCATACAGAGATAAAATTGCTCTTCCATACCAAGAGACCAGCTATGGATGTGGATACGATCTGGAAAGTAATTAGAAATATAGAGTGCGTCGGCCCACCAATACGATAATTGCCTTTCCATTTTTGGCATACCGTCGGTCATGATCCCTAAATTGATCCCCGCCTTGCCAGCAAGTACGGTAAAGCTCATCAGAGATACAGTGAAGGCGATGAGCATATACATAGCTGGAAAGATTCGTAAAGACCGTTTGATAAAAAAGTTTTTCCAGGCAGTTGCGAATGGTTTTTTGCCTAGCTCGCGGGAAAAAGAAGCAACAACCAAGTAAGAGCTAATTACAAAGAATAGATCCATAACGACTTCGAGATTCTGTATCCTTTCTCGAAAAGTCGTAAGGTGATCAGGTAAAAACAAGATGCTAGATGTATACGTATGAAAGGCGATGACAATGTAACATCCCAGGGCTCGAACACCATAGAGTTCATTGAGTTCTTTTGGATTTTTTTTAAAAATTTCAAAAATATATTCTCTCATGGATCCTGGTCTCTTAGCTATTATCCAGTGAATTGGAGCATATTGGATAAAACCATCTTCTGGCTACAAAAAAGTTACCAAAGAAAGTACGTTCGGAAAAATTTGGTTCTCAGGACTTCTTTAAGGAGAGATTAATCGTATTCTACAAATGAAATTTTTTTCGATTTTTATCACAATTTCCTTACTTATCTTTTGGTTAGTAAAATCAGATGTTTCCATTACCTATGCAGACTCTGGCTTTATGTGGATCCAAATCCAAGAGTTTCTACGCAGTGGATTTCAATCTGTTTCCATTCCCTATCCAGGAGTCTCATTTGATCCAGAAGGTAAATTTTCTGCCTTCCAAGCACCCTTTTATGGAAAACATGGAAACAACTTCTATATTGGATTCCCTCCATACTTTCCGATTCTCTTCGGATTTGTATCTTTTCTTTTCTCTTCGAATCTTAGTCTCTATTTAGTTCAAATCCTTTTCTTTTCCCTCTCGGTATATGTTCTTTTCGAGTCGATTCTAATCCTTACAAAACAGAAGTTTGTCTCCTTTTGCCTAAGCCTTTTCTATCAAATCGGAACAACTGTGAGTTTGTATACGCTTGTTTTGCACGAATATACGGTGTCTCTCTTTTTTCTATACGCAGGCATCTATTTTTTGTTGAGGTATAGCTTTCATGACCAAAAGGAAATTTGGTGTCTGCCGATCTCTGCATTGATGATGGCAATATCTCTCTATTTTCGATTGGAGTTTATTTTTGTTATTCTAAGTTGGGGTTTAGCAACTGTTTTGTTCCAAAAAGTCGCTTGGAAGCCACTGTTTTCGTATTTCCTACCAGTGTTTCTCTTGGTTGCAATTGTTTTATTTGCTTCCAATATGAGCCTCCATGGCCACCCATTAGGGTTTCGCTACACTCTGACCATGTCAGATCCAATCACACAAAACGGGGATCGACTAACTATAATCTACGAACTACTATTCGGGAAGAAAAGAGGTTTTTTTCTGCAATCTCCTGGCCTATTTCTTTTTACCATACTCGCATGTTTCTATTTGGTCAAAGGAAGATTAAAAAAAGATGACCTTCTGTATTTTTTCTCAGTATTTATTGTGTCTTTCATTTTAGTTCTATTGCAAGCACCTAACCATGGTGATCATCTTTCTCCTAGGTATTTATTTGGCGTCTACCCAAGTATCTTATTTTTTACTGCCATATTGTACAAAGTGTACCATGATCAGCTACAAAAAAAGGTAAAGCTTCTAGTGTATGGGCTAACAATCATTACATTTCTTTTTTCGGTAAAGGAATTGTACAAAGGTATCCTTTTTATCAAAACATCGGACAAAGTTGTTCGAGAACTAACAGAAAGGTTTCGTTCAAGAAAAGAATCCGTTCTAGTCTTCGGAGATTTAGCATTACCTAAAAATTTACAGACCATTTACTTCGAAAAACGGCAGTTCTATGTAAAACCAGAAGAACTTCAGATGTTTTTGAATCTGTCTAAGATACCTGCGTCTGAGATATTATATTTGACTACAGAAAATATAGGCACTTGCGTGAAAGGCACTCCCATTTGCAAAGATGCAGAATGGATGACCTACGGCCTTTATAGAAGCAAATAGCTCTGATTACTGTTTGTTTGGAAAAGCACTTTCCCAAAGCTCGATGAGTTTCATTCGTTCTACTTCTGCAAACTCTGGCAGACTCACAGTCTTTAGATGCTGCAAGAGATGAGCCTCATCCCAAATTTTACCAGCATTTTCTTTTCCAATCATTTCACTCATGACATCTAACACTTGGTGGGTTTCTAAATGTTTATCCGCCAGGAAGATGATGCTCATCCCTAAAGCCCCTTCCGTTCCATAAAACCATTCTCTTTGGGCTGGTTTCTCTCCTCGTAGTTCCTCAGGCAGAGCTTTTTGCACCAATTCATGCATCTCTTTGTGTTTTGGGCCTTTCTCCGTGATGTTGATCATACTCAAGCTCACTGGATTCATCTTGCCGTGGATTCTAACATTTTCTTCTCCAAGTTTCCGAATCCGTTTTGCAGCATCTCTCGTGATCGCATCTCTACCTAAAAAATTCAATTGGTAAAGATAATCTTCCAATCGATCCCCTTCCAATTTTCCAGAACAGATCAATTGGTAGAGAGTAAAGATCATATAGTCTGACTCGGTATTGTCACCTAACAAAATTTCTTTGGAATAACTTGGTTGGTAGACTCTATCATGGAGAAGGATGGAAAGTTTGTAGGACATCTGGTCAAACAAACTTTGTACGGAAGCACCAAAGAATTTTTTTGTCCGTGACCATGCTGGTGAAAATCCATTCTGAAAGAACTCTATGGGATTGAAAATGGTGCCAATTACTTTGTCTAAGACACCTTTGATGGTTCCTTCTAAGTACTTTAAGTGCAAAGATTCAATTTGGATCTTGTGATTGGCAATGGTGGCAAGCATCGTGCGACGAAAGAAATGTGGGCTTGCTGAAATGAATGCTAGGGGGGCATTTTCGAGTCCGATGCGGAGTTGCCGATAGAGTTCAGGCATGCCAGGGAGAGCTCTCTTTTGTTCTGGCGTTTCAAAGAGTGCGGCAAACTTACCTTTACTGGAGTGGATATCAGTGGCAAGGTAGGTTTGGTCGATGTCAGAAGTCACAATGTAACCTTTGTAATCCTCTGCTAGAATCCGTAGATTTCCTTTCCCTACGATTGTTTCTCGTCCTAGGATCGAATTTTCTGTGTTGTTTAGATGGGCGAGGTCTTTTGAATATTGCCGAAAGCTATCCAATCCTTCTAAATTGACCACGAATCGATGTTTGCCTGGAGGCAACTTATCCAAGATATCGCAGGAAAAAAAACCATCTTCATCGGCTTTGATTTTGCCCGATGTGAAGACCTTCTCTCCGGATTCCCGAAAGACTTCTATCCTGAGGACAGGCTTGCGTACTGGGGCAAGAGAAAAATCTAGAAACGGTGTGATGTTCTTCTCTTCGCCCGAGAAAAGGCCTGTGACGAGGTCCCAAAGACCATCTGCTTTCATAGGGTCAGTGATTCCAATGTCCACTACTTGCCCTCTGATGTAAGAGCGCCTCTCTCTTCCGAGTGAGCCTCCGCAAACAGCGATGCGTTTGATGTCAGTGATTTGACTATTAGGTATGGAATTGGGATCTTTTTCAGCAGCCATGAGGAAAAACTTGTGCGGATAGTCTAAAAGGAGAGGAAAAGATTACCAGTCCTTTTTTATGAATCCGATTCGATCTACACAACAATTTCTCAACGTCCTCCACAAAGAAAATGAACTCAAGGTCATCGACGATCTTGTAGACCCTTACCTCGAACTAGCTGAGATCCAAAGGCGGGTGGTCGGGAAAAAAGGACCTGCGCTTCTCTTTCGAAACATTAAGGGCAGCCAATTCCCAGTAGCTACAAATCTATATGGATCGGAAAAGAGAATCCATCTGGCCTTTGGGGAAAAGCCCGTTGCTACGATCCAAAGGTTGGCAAAACTTGCGAAAGATATCTTTCCTCCGAGTTTCGGAAAATTCTGGAAAGAGCGCTCCTTAGCCTTGTTACCCTTTCAAGTTGGTCTACGCTCTGTCAGGCGAGCCCCGATTACAGATATTCAGATGCCAGGTACTGCTTCTCTTCCCAAGCTGGTCTCTTGGGAGAGGGACGGAGGCCCCTTTGTGACCCTACCTTTGGTTCATACACAATCCCCCAAGAATCAAAAAAGCAATCTCGGGATGTACCGCGTCCAAATCTTTGATGAAAAGACTGTTGGTATGCACATCCAAATCCACCGAGGTGGTGGATTCCATTACTATGAAGCAGAAAGGGAGGGACATTCTTTACCTGCTCATGTCTACGTAGGAGGACCGCCTGCCTTAACCATCGCAGCTGTTGCTCCTTTGCCTGAAGAAATCCCCGAGTTTGTTTTCGCCTCATTTCTCATGGGAGAAAAATTAAGGATGCACAACAATCCTTCTTTATCTCCCTATCCCATCGTTGCTGACGCAGACTTTGCTATCCTTGGGTTTATCCCTCCCTACAAACGTAAGTTAGAGGGTCCCTTCGGAGACCATTATGGCTATTATTCACTTGAACACGAATACCCTTATCTCGACGTCACCAAAGTTCTCGCAAGAAAAGATGCAGTTTGGGCGGCGACCGTGGTGGGAAGGCCACCACAAGAAGACCATTATATCGCGGAGTTTTTGCAAGATTTACTCTCTCCAATTTTCCCTCTGGTTATGCCACAAGTAGTGGATGTTTGGGCATATGAAGAGTCAGGCGTTCATTCCTTAGCTGCAGCAATCGTGAAAGAAAGGTACTTCCGAGAAGCCTTCATGGGAGCTCTTCGGATTTTGGGGGAAGGTCAATTGTCCCTCACAAAATGTTTGTTAGTCACAAACCAAAGAGTTCGATTGAAAGATTTTTCAGAAACCTTCCGCAGCATTGTGGAAAATTGTGATCCACGCACAGATCTCTTTGTGTTTTCTCAGATTAGCCAGGACACTCTTGATTACACAAGCGGAACGGTCAATAAAGGTAGTAAGATGCTGTTCTTAGGAATAAAGGAAGAAGGAAAGGGACCAAAGTTTCCCAATCTGGCAACGCAGTTCAATCATTCTTTTAAAGACAGCCGATTCCGAAAACCAAAAGTATTCATGAAAGGTGTTTTGGTTGTAGAAGGACCAAATTACCAAAAAGAAGACAGAGTAGCTGAAATTCTATTACAAGAAGAGTTGTCTGGCTTTCACTTTGTTTTTCTAGTGAATGATTCCGAGGATGCTTGCAAGTCGGACCACGATTTCATCTGGACTATGTTTACACGCATGGAGCCCGGTTCCGATGTCTATGCACATACGAATCTGGTCAAAAATCAGGTTTCCTTTGAACCACCTCTTGTGTTTGATTGTCGCATGAAACCTTGGATCCCTGATGTCTTAGAAGTGGACCCAAAAACAAAGAAACAAGTAGAGGAACGATTCGGCACTTGGATCGATAGCCTTGCTACAGATTAGGAAATACAGATGTCAAAGAATATTTTAGTGACTGGTGGAGCAGGTCTGATTGGTGCTCAAGTGGTTGAAGACCTAAACTCAGAGGGTATTAGCAATATCATCATATCTGACCACCTTGGTACAAGCGAAAAATGGAAAAACCTTCGGAGAAATTTCTATTTAGATTATATTGAGAAACAAGCGCTTAGAGAGAGGATTAGCAAAGACCATTCCTATTTTGATCAATTTTCCCACATCATCCACTTAGGAGCTTGTTCTTCCACGACAGAAAAAGATGCCTCTTACCTCATTGAAAACAATTATCATTTCACAAAAGACCTAGCACATCTAGCCGTTCACAAAAAGATTCCCTTCGTCTACGCTTCTAGCGCTGCTACGTATGGAGAAGGAGAGTTTGGATACGATGACCGATCTCCCATCCAAGAATTAAAACCGCTCAATATGTACGGTTACTCCAAACATCTATTTGATCTGTATGCAGAAAAAACGGGTCTCAAAGAATACATTACTGGCTTGAAGTATTTTAATGTCTTTGGATTTGGGGAAGCACACAAAGGAGACATGCGCAGTCTCGTATTAAAAGGTTACGAACAAATAAAGACGACTGGGAAACTTAAACTCTTTAAAAGTTATAAAAGCGAATATGCCGATGGCGAGCAGAAACGGGATTTTTTATATGCCAAGGATGCCAGTCGAATCACTCTCTATCTACTCTTCCACCAAAAGAAAGGTATCTTTAATGTTGGCCGAGGGCAGGCAGAATCCTGGAACCAATTGGCAGAGGCTCTCTTCCAAGCCATGAAAAAACCAGTCAATATAGAATACGTCGAAATGCCAGAGTCTCTCCGCGGTAAGTACCAATACTATACCTGCGCCAACATACATAAATTGCAAGAGAGTGGCTATGCGAAAGGATTCACAAGCCTTGGCTCTGCCATTTCTGAGTATGTAACTTTGTTAGAGAGTTCTAGCGACTAAGTTACTTTTTGTACACTTTTACGATTGTATTGATCAGATCTTTGAATTTTGGGTCTTTGAGGGAATAATAAACCTGGTTAGAGGATTTTCTTGATTCTAAGATTCCATTGTTCTTCATCTTACTTAAATGTTGGGAAGCAGCCGACTGGCTAGTTCCTAGTAGTTCTACGAGTTGGCCAACTGACTTTTCTTCCTTTGCCAATGTATAAAGAATAAGCAGGCGCACTGGGTGCGCTATCCCTTGGATCCCTTTGATCGCAAGTTCCAACTGTTGTTTCGTTAACTCTGTTTTGATTTTCATCTTTCTAAGAAGTCCGTAAATATCTTATGACGAAAACTACCTGAATTCGCATACAGATATTTTATCTGTTCGAAAAAAAATTTCCAAACGAGGATAAGCTTTGTTAACTACCATTGTGCCGAGGCACAATGGTAAAAAAATTTCTTATATTCGGACACCACCTGAGATTTCGAGAACCACTCCCGTCACGAGATCATTTTCAATAATAAATTGAGCAGTTTGTGCAATCTCTTCAGGCTCCCCAAGCCTTCCTACAGGGATGATGGACTTCCATTTTTCCAGAGCTTCCGGATTCATATCTTTCAAAACCATCTCTGTGCCGATAAATCCAGGTGCAATCCCACTCACACGGATGCCAAACTTAGCAAGCTCTTTGGACCAAGTCACTGTCATCGCCGCAACTCCAGCCTTGGCCGCGCTATAGTTTGTTTGTCCTGAATTTCCGTGCATGGCTATCGATGCGATGGGGATGATAAGCCCGCGTTTTTGTTCAGCCATCACGGCTGCAGCTTCCCGTCCGGTTAAGAAAACGCCTGTTAGATTCACATCGATGACAGATTGCCATTGGTCGATGCCCATTTTTCCTTTTACTTTGCCTGTTTCTTTGTCGATTCGGATGAGAAGTCCATCTCGTAAGATGCCTGCATTTAAGATTGCGACATCCAAAGAGCCAAACTTGGATTTTACGGACTCAATCAGACGAATGCTATCTTCTTCCTTAGCAACATTCGCTACGATTCCTTGTGTTTCTATGCCTTCCTTTTGGAACGCTTCAACTGTTTCGTTCAGTTTGTCAGCTTGGATGTCCGAGAGAGTGATCTTTGCTCCGAGTTTTCCTAAGCGATGGGCCATTGCTTTGCCCAATCCGCCAGCCGAGCCGGTGACGAGTATACTTGATCCTTTTATTTCCATACCACCAAATTGATTGGGAATAGGGGACTGTCTAGGAAAAAGAGGCTTTAGTTTAGTTCGGCAACTTCACCGCTACGAATGGATACATAAGATTCAGTAAAGGGTATCTCCACCCGAGCCACCGTACGATCTGCATGGGTAATGATGCGAAAGAGATTTGGGTCTATGCCTTCGTTTTTCATTAGGATCATAATGAGAGCTATCCCTAATCCAGCTCCTTCGGTGTTGTCCATATTGTCCATATAGAACTCAGCGATGTCATTATAACCCATAGACTTCTTCATTTTTTCTCGCATCCGGATTTCTTCCGTTTTGATGACAGGCGTATTGTTGGTCACTTCTACCATCATTCCATCCTTACAATAATGGAATTTGAGTTGCACAAAGACTCCTCGGGCAAGGCATCGACGGCCATATTCTTCCGCCATCTTTTCAGAGAATTTTTTGGAATACTCTTTGATCCCTTTATCATAATCCTCAGCGTTCATAATGTCTAAGCCTTCATCTTCAAAAAACACCCTTTTTTGGTTGGCTTTGATTCCATTGATGGTGAGTTCTTTGGAAATGGTATAAAGCATTTCAACAAAGCGTTGGTTCTCATGGGAATTGAGGATTTCGGTGATCAATCCTAAAACATACTGCTCCAATTGGCGGTTCATCCGAGAGGAACGAACCACAATTTTTGATTGGGAGCGAACGAGTTCAGGAATGTTCGCCTCGAGTTCTTGAAAGGGTTTTGCCACGGGTGTATCTCTCTTCCTTTACATTATCGAAAAACGAGCTTCGGAAAATGAATCCTAGCAGAAAATCATCAAAAATCTCTAATTTTTTCCAATTTCAGGAAACAAACTCATTTTCCATTGACCAAACAGGCCTATAAAAAATAGTGTAAAAAACCTAGCCCTGCTTAGAGGCCCGTGCTTAGCGTGGGAGAGGAAGAAATGCCCTCTTAGCTCAGCGGTAGAGCACTTCCATGGTAAGGAAGGGGTCACCAGTTCAAGCCTGGTAGAGGGCTTGCTTAGGGCTGTAGTTTAATGGTAGAACTAGGATCTCCAAAGTCCTTGGTGGGAGTTCGATTCTCTCCAGCCCTGCCAGGACTACAATAGAAATTACCAAGTTTGAGTAGAAATTAGGACATCGAATGAAGGCGACAAGTTTTATACAAGAGTGCAAAGCTGAACTCGAAAAGGTTCATTGGCCTACCCGTCAAGAGGTGGTCAGTTCTACTATGGTTGTCCTTGTAACGGTAGTTATTTTTTCTGTTTTTCTTTCCGTATCCGACTTTCTTTTTTTGAAGTTGCTCAAATGGTTTTGGGCTTTGGGTGCGTAAGAGATAGGTCCAAACAAAATGAGCGATTCTACTGAAAAAAAATGGTATGTCCTTCAGACCTATTCGGGTCATGAGAATAAGGTCAAGACCAACATTGAAAAAATGGTTCAGCAACAAAAACTAGAGGAGCAGGTCTTCTCCGTTAAGATTCCATCCATGGAAGTTGCTGAAATGAAAAACGGTAAGAAAAAAGTTACCAAGAAGAAGCTCATGCCTGGTTACGTATTGGTAGAAATGAATATGAGCGATGAGCTCCGATTCAAAATCCAAAACCTCCCTTCTGTATCTACATTTGTAGGGGCACAAGGAAAAGGACCAGAGCCACTCTCACTCGATGAGATCAAAAACCTA
Source organism: Leptospira ryugenii (assembly GCF_003114855.1). Taxonomy (NCBI): domain Bacteria; kingdom Pseudomonadati; phylum Spirochaetota; class Leptospiria; order Leptospirales; family Leptospiraceae; genus Leptospira; species Leptospira ryugenii. Next base: position 270,549 of record NZ_BFBB01000002.1, read on the forward strand.
TTCTCTGACGTAGGGGATGTGGAATCAGAAGAAGTTTCTAGGCCGAGATTCCTCTTTAAAGTAGGGGAAACATTGAAGATTATTGATGGTCCGTTTGCGAATTTTAGCGGTTTAGTAGACGAGATTTTCCCCGATAAGGGTCGTTTGCGGGTACGAGTCGAAATTTTCGGTCGTTCCACACCTGTTGAGTTAGATTATCTCCAGGTAAAATCAGAACAGTAATAGATCGAATTGAGATAAAGGATTTTTAATTTATGGCTGCAAAGAAAGTAGTTAAACAGATCAAACTCCAAGTGGAAGCAGGGAAGGCAAATCCGGCTCCTCCTGTTGGTCCTGCCTTAGGACAAGCGGGTTTGAACATTATGGAATTCTGTAAACAGTTCAATGAAAGGACCAAAACACAGATCGGGATGAAACTCCCTGTTGTGATCACCGTTTACTCGGACAGAAGTTTTACATTCATTACCAAGTCACCTCCAGCGGCGCTTCTCGTACTCAAGGCCTTGGGCATAACTTCTGGTTCGGCAACGCCTCACGTAACAAAGGTTGGTACGATCAAAAGATCCCAACTAGAAGAAATCGCAAAGACAAAAATGGAAGACCTAAATGCGAACGACCTCGATGCAGCGGTGAAGATCATCGCTGGTACTTGTCGCTCTATGGGTGTGAACGTAGAATTATAATAAGGTAGCCTGGAATCACGTATGAAACGCGGAAAAAAATACATCCAACTAAAAGAGAAAGTGGATCGCACAAAGGCCTATCCTTTGGCGGAAGCAGTCGGTTTAGCCAAAGCAACTTCTTATACGAAATTTGACGGCACTTTGGAGATTTCGACAAAAATCAATTATAAGTCCTTACAAAACGTGAGGGGCACAATTTCTCTCCCACACGGAACAGGAAAGACAATCAAGGTTTTAGTGTTTTGCAAAGGGGATAAACAAAACGAAGCAAAAGCTGCAGGCGCAGACTTTGTGGGTGATATGGATCTCATTGAAAAAGTTGCTGGTGGATGGACTGATTTTGATGCCTGTGTGGCAACTCCTGATATGATGAAAGAAGTGGGTAAACTTGGACCCGTCCTTGGAAGAAAAGGACTCATGCCAAAACCAAAGGCCGGCACTGTCACTACAGACGTTTCCAAAGCTGTGAAAGAACTCAAGGCTGGTCGGATCGAATACAGACCTGACAAAGGTGGAGTTGTACATTTGGGTGTGGGCAAGGTTTCCTTTTCTGATGACAAATTACAAGAAAACATCAACGCTGTCGTAGCTGCTTTGATGAAAGACAAACCTTCCGATGCAAAAGGCGAGTACCTTCGTTCCTTTGCTATCTCCGCTACAATGGGAGTTGGCGTGAAGGTTGACGTAAAAGAATTAGTGAACGCAAATATTTAATAGGTAAACCATGGCGAACGCAAGTAAGATAGAAGCAGTAGCAGAATTAAAGGCAAAGTTAGAAGCGAAACCTAATTTTATTTTGGCCTCTTACAGTGGTTTGACGGTAGAAGATATCACAAACCTACGTGCAAAACTTCGTAAAGAAGGTTCTAGTTTGAAAGTGATCAAAAACAATCTGTTTTTGAGAGCTTTGAAAGAGTCCAACGAACACAAAGACAAAAGTATTGATTTCGGTGATGCATACAAGGGTCCTTTGGCAGCAATCTTTTCTGATGAAGGATTACCGGCTGTAGCAAAAGTATGCAAAGACTTCGCCAAAGACAAAAAAGAGTTAGATGTAAAGTCTGGCTTTTTTGATGGCCAAGTATTAGACAAAAAAGGGGTAGAGTCCATTGCAGGCCTACCAAGCAAACAAGAGTTACTTGCACAAGTGGCTCGTGGCATAAACGCACCAAGCACACAAATCGCCTCCGGTATCAACCAGGTGATCGCAAGCTTGGCTCGCGGAATTAAAGCCATCGGTGAGAAAAACGGATAAATTAAACTAGAAATATTAGTTATTAGAGTAAGGAGAATATAGATGTCAGTTGATGCGCTATTAGAACAAATTGGTAATCTAACACTCGTTCAGGCTTCTGAACTTGTGAAAAAGATGGAAGACAAATTCGGGATTTCTGCAGCTGCACCAGTGGCTGTTGCGGCAGTAGCAGCAGGTGGTGGCGGAGCAGCTGCCAGCGAAGAACCAGCTACTTTCAATGTAATCTTGAAAGCACATGGGGACAAAAAGATCGACGTAATCAAATTGGTTCGTGAGATCACAGGTCTCGGTTTAGCAGATGCTAAAACTCTTGTTGAGGCTGGCGGTAAGTCAGTGAAAGACGGAGTTTCGAAAGACGAAGCTGCTGATATCAAGAAAAAACTCGAAGGTGCTGGGGCTCAAGTAGAAGTTGCTGCTGCCGGTTAATCACCAGCTCGCAGGATTTTTATCCCCTATCTTTTCAATCATAGAGGCAGGGAGGCCGAAGGCGTCCCCACCTCTATTTGTTATTTATACGATCATTCATCATTTGTTTTATCTAGGGAGAGTGTCTCATGAATACCCGGATGCAATCTAGAAAGCGGGTAAATTTCGGTAAAATTACCGACCTCAATTTACTTCCTAACCTCATCTATGTGCAAAAAAAGTCGTTCGATTGGTTCTTACAAGCGGATGTAAAAGATCCGACCAAACGAGCTAACCAAGGTCTGGAAGCTGTGTTCCGCGAGTCCTTTCCCATCGAAAGCCCGAACAACGACATGGTCATGGAATATGGCCATTATCTTTTGGGTGAGCCGAAACGAAACCCACAAGAATGTAAGGACACTGATTCTTCCTTTGCTGTTCCCTTGAAGGCTGTGATCCGCCTAATCATTAAAGATACGGGTGAGATTCGCGAGCAGGTCGTTTATATGGGAGACCTTCCCATTATGACTGACCATGGTACTTTTGTGATCAATGGCGCCGAACGTGTAGTTGTAAGCCAGTTACACAGATCACCAGGTATTTTCTTCTCTTATGACCAAATCAGAGATACCTTTTCTGCCCGTGTCATTCCTTACCGAGGATCTTGGTTAGAGTTTGAAATGGACAATAAAGGGATCCTTGTTGCCAAGATCGACCGTAAGAAAAAGTTCCCAGCTACTCTTCTAGTTAAATCAATGGGCATGGGTACAAATGAAGAAGTACTTCGTTTGTTCTATGGCTCAACTCGAATGAAAATTGCTGGTGCAGGTCCAAAGGAGTTAAAAAGACTCATTGGCCGAAGAACCATAGCAGATATCATTAACATGGAAACCGGCGAAGTTATGTTAGATGCTGGTTCCAAGATCAATGAGGACAATATATCCATTCTCCGTGAAATGAAGGTAAAGGAAGTGGATGTGATCGAATTTCCGAAAGGAAAAGACAACCCTGTACTCATCAATTGTTTGGAAAAAGATGGGGTAAACGATTACGAAGACGCAATCAAAAAGTTCCATACCATCATGCGCCCAGGTGAGCCTTCCACTATCGAAAATGCGGAAGCTGAACTTAAGAGATTGTTCTTTTCTCCAAAAACATTTGATTTAGGTGTCGTTGGTCGCTATAAGATCAATAGCAAATTTGAATTCAATAATCCAAAGGATTTCAATAAGGCAGATGAGCGTGTTCTTCGTAAGGAAGACATCATTGAAACCGTTCGCTACCTTGTGATGTTGATGTCTGAGGCTGAAAACTATTACCCAGATGATATTGACCACTTGGGCAATAGAAGGATTCGTTCTGTAGGTGAACTCGTCGCCAACCAATTAAAACTTGGATTCTCTAGAGTGGAACGTGTCATCAAAGAAAGGATGACAGTACAAGAGCCAGAACAGCAAACGCCTCAACTTTTGATTTCCATAAAACCGATCACGGCAGTGATCAATGAGTTTTTTGGAAGTTCTCAATTGTCGCAGTTTATGGACCAAACCAACCCGCTCGCGGAACTTACCCACAAGCGTAGGTTAAATGCACTTGGTCCAGGGGGACTTTCCCGTGACCGTGCTGGTATGGAAGTCCGGGACGTACACTATTCGCATTATGGAAGGATGTGTCCGATTGAGACACCAGAAGGACCAAACATTGGTTTGATTCTCTCCATGTCTAGTTTTGCTAGGGTAAATGACTTTGGTTTCTTGGAAACTCCTTACCGAGTTGTAAAGAGTGGAAAGGCAACGAAACAAGTAGAATATCTAACCGCTGACAAGGAAGAATACCACTATATGGCGCAAGCTTCCTCGGCTGTGGATGATAGAGGAGAATTTCAATCCAAACTCCTATCCACAAGACACAGAGGTGACTTCCCGTTTAGAAGCCCAAGCGAAATCCAGTACATGGATCTCACTCCCTTGCAGGTTGTATCGGTTTCAACTGCTCTCATTCCCTTTCTAGAACATGATGACGCGAACCGCGCACTCATGGGTTCGAACATGCAGAGACAGGCTGTACCTTTGCTCACCGACGAAGCTCCTTTTGTAGGAACAGGTATGGAAGCGCGCGCTGCATATGATGCCGGTGTTTGCATCGTTGCCAAAAAAGATGGAGTTGTCACGAAGGTAGATGCTTCCGGCATCTGGGTAAAAGAGGATGCTTCAAAAGAAGTAGTCCATTACCCGCTCATCAAGTTCAAAAAGACAAACCAAGGCACTTGCTTCAACCAAAAGCCAAATGTAGGAATGTTGCATTCCTATTCAGCAGGAAAGGTAAGCAAAGTTTCCAAAGAAAAAATAGAAATTACCAAACCGGACGGGGATAAAGAGATCCACGAATTGATTGCCTCTGATGAGGTGCAATTTGTCCCGCTCGTAAAAGAAGGGCAAGAAATCCCATTAGGGTATGGCATTGCTGGACAGTTAGTAAAAGGTGAAAAGATCGGTGATTTTGGAGCGATTCTCCAAAAAGGAACTGTTCTTGCAAATGGACCTTCGACTGATTCTGGTTATCTTGCCCTAGGCAAAAACGTCCTCGTTGCATTTATGCCTTGGGAAGGATACAACTTTGAAGATGCGATTTTGATCTCAGAAAGGATCATCAAAGAGGATGTATTCTCTTCAATTCACATCGAAGAATTTGAAATCCAAGCAAGAGAAACAAAACTCGGCCAGGAACAAATCACAAGAGACATACCGAATCTCTCTGACAAAGCTTTCCGTGATTTAGACGAAACAGGAGTGATCCGCATTGGAGCGGAAGTAAAACCAGGTGATATCCTGGTTGGTATGGTAACTCCGAAAGGAGAGACAGACCTGACTCCTGAATATAAACTCTTACATTCGATCTTTGGTGAAAAAGCCAAAGAGGTAAGGGATTCTTCCCTCAGAATGCCAAATGGCTTTGAGGGTACTGTCATCGATATCAAACGATTCTCAAGAGAATCTGGTGATGAATTGGCAGCCGGTGTCGAAGAGATGGTCAAGGTATATGTTGCCCGTAAGAGAAAGCTTCTTGTCGGAGATAAAATGGCAGGACGGCACGGAAACAAGGGTGTTGTCGCAAGGATCATGGCCCAAGAAGATATGCCTTATATGGAAGATGGAACACCATTGGATATCGTACTCAACCCATTAGGCGTTCCTTCTCGTATGAACTTAGGCCAGATATTTGAAACCCAGTTAGGTTTTGCCGCTAAAAAATTAGGATTAAACTTTGAGACACCAGTGTTTGATGGTGCCAGCGAAGACGATGTCCAAGATTTCTGCAAACAAGCAGGCCTTCCGGGAAACAGTAAGTTTAAACTCTACGACGGTAGAACAGGCGAGAGTTTTATAAACCCAGTTTTCTGTGGCTATATCTATATGCTTAAATTGGCGCACTTGGTGGACGATAAAATCCACGCTAGGTCAACTGGTCCTTACTCACTTGTCACCCAGCAGCCGCTTGGTGGAAAGGCGCAATTTGGTGGGCAAAGACTTGGAGAGATGGAAGTTTGGGCTCTGGAAGCTTACGGTGCTTCTCATACTCTGCAAGAATTACTCACCATCAAGTCAGATGACATGTTAGGTCGTGCTCGTATCTACGAGGCTATCGTAAAAGGAATTCACTCGATCAAACCAGGTATCCCAGAATCCTTCAACGTTCTTGTTCAAGAATTGCGAGGTTTGGCTCTGGATATCATCATCAAAGACTCTGAAGGAATGGAAGTGGATATTTCAGATTACGAAGATGAATTCTCAAAAAACAAAAAGAAAATCAAATTTGAGACCATCGAAAACGCGTAAAGGAATCGGTTATGAGAAATTACAACAGCTTTGAATCAATTACAATCCGATTAGCTTCACCAGAACGTATCAAAGAATGGTCGTTTGGTGAGGTCAAAAAACCGGAAACTATCAACTATCGTACTCTCAAACCAGAGCGAGATGGTCTCTTTTGTGAAAAAATCTTTGGAACCACTAAGGATTGGGAATGTTACTGCGGTAAATTTAAGTCCATACGTTACAAAGGTGTGGTTTGCGACAAATGTGGTGTAGAAGTGACACACTCAAAGGTAAGAAGAGAGAGAATGGGGCACATTGAACTTGCTGCTCCAGTATCTCATATCTGGTACTACAGATCTGTACCTTCCAGAATGGGGCTTCTCCTCGACATGACTATCAACCAGTTGAAGAGTGTATTGTACTTTGAAAAGTATGTAATCATAGAACCAGCTGATTCTGGAAGGAACAGAGGTGAGTTAATTGATGAGGATGAATACCACAATTACTTAGATGAATTTGGTGATAAATTTATCGCGGGAATTGGTGGAGATGCCATCAAAGAATTGTTAGCTCGTATCGATGTGGATGCTGAGGCCCGCGCCATCAGACAAAAAATCCAAGACCGAACAAAGATCTCCGACAAACGAATTTTTAAACGATTAGAAGTATTGGAAGCCTTCCGTGATTCTGGCAACCGCCCAGAGTGGATGGTTTTAGATGTAGTTCCGGTGATCCCACCAGAACTACGACCGATGGTCCAATTGGAAGGTGGTCGTTTTGCAACTTCTGACCTAAACGACTTATATAGACGGGTCATCAACCGAAACAATCGATTGAAACGACTTTTGGCATTAAAAGCGCCTGAAATCATTGTCAGGAACGAAAAACGTATGTTACAAGAAGCAGTCGATGCTCTCTTTGATAACAGCAGACGTAAACGCACTGTAAAAGGAAAAGGAAATCGCCCTTTAAAATCGATTTCTGATATGCTAAAAGGAAAACAGGGACGATTCCGTCAAAACCTCCTCGGAAAGAGGGTGGATTACTCAGGTCGTTCTGTGATCGTAGTTGGTCCTGAGCTCAAATACCACCAGATGGGCCTACCTAAAAAGATGGCTCTCGAGCTTTTTAAGCCTTTCATCATGAAACGTTTAGTTGATTTGGAATTAGCGCCTAATATCAAATCTGCGAAGAAAAAGATCGAGGCGGAGGATAAAGAAGTTTTTGATGTTCTTGATACCGTCGTAAGAGAACATCCCGTACTCCTAAACCGAGCCCCTACATTGCACCGACTTGGAATTCAAGCATTCTTACCTATTCTCGTTGAAGGAAAAGCGATTAAGTTACACCCACTGGTTTGCCACGCATTCAATGCGGACTTCGACGGTGACCAAATGGCGATTCACTTACCGCTTTCTCCAAAGGCGCAGTTGGAAACATGGATGCTTATGCTTTCTCCGCATAACATATTAAACCCTGCGAATGGACAGCCAATCTGTGGGCCAACACAGGATATCGTTTTGGGGATATATTACTTAACCTCAGAAGTAAAAGACGGAAAAGGCCAAGGTAAATTTTTCACAGGTCTTGAAGAGATCATGTATGCGATTGAAAGCAAAACAGTTGAAATCAGAGCAAAGATCTCCGTCTTGCATGAAGGTAAAATCATAGAGACCACACCTGGTCGGTTGATCTTCAATCAGGTTATGCCAAAAGGCTATGTATACGTAAACAGAACTCTTGGTGACAAGGAAACAAACAGAATCATTGCCGATGTGTATGAAAAGTTTGGGGCCGGTGCCACTGTTGTTATGATCGATGAGATCAAACGTCTTGGCTACAAATACGCAACCTACTTTGCGCCAACCATTTCCATCGAAGACATTCGAGTCTCTCCTCAAAAGGAAACTCTAGTAACCGATGCGAATAAAGAAGTAGAGAAAGCCGACATGGAATACCGTAAAGGTATCATCACCAACGAAGAACGTTACAAAAAGGTAATCGAAATTTGGACAAAGACCAATGACCGTATTACTGACGGTATGTTCAAAGAGTTGGAAAAAGACCAAGGTGGATTTAATCCAGTATTCGTAATGGCAGCTTCCGGTGCTCGCGGTTCTAAACAGCAGATCCGTCAGCTTGCTGGAATGCGGGGTTTGATGGCAAAACCAAGTGGTGAGATCATCGAGCTTGCGATTCGATCCAACTTCCGCGAGGGATTGGGAGTATTGGAATTTTTTATCTCTACACATGGTGCGCGAAAAGGTCTTGCCGACACAGCTTTGAAAACTGCAGATGCTGGTTATTTAACACGTCGTTTGGTGGATATATCCCAAGACGTGATCGTAAGTGAAGACGATTGTGGCACAAAAGAATACATTACTTTAGGAATGGTTAAAGAAGGGGAAAACGTAATCGTTTCGCTTTCAGATCGTATCTTTGGAAGGTATACTGCGGAAGACTTAATCGACCCAGTGACAGAAAAAGTGGTCTTCCCGAAAGATACTATGATCACCCGTTCCATCGGACAACAAATTGAAAACTTAGGTTATGATAAGGTAAAGGTTCGTTCACCTCTAACTTGTCGTTCTCGCCAAGGTATCTGTACAAAATGTTACGGGATGGACATGGCTAGGCTTGTTCCTGCTGAGATTGGGGAAGCCGTGGGAACCATTGCAGCCCAATCCATTGGCCAACCTGGAACGCAGCTTACTATGAGAACCTTCCACATCGGTGGTGCCGCCTCTGCAACCATCCAAGAAAAGGAGCACAAACTCCCATACCGGTCCTTAGTAAAATCGGTAAATGGACGAATAGTTACAAATTCGAATGGAGCAAAGGTATTTACTCGTAGAGGAACTATCATAGTCCGACGTTTGGTGCAAGAATTCCAAACTGGAAATCTCTCAAATGTGCGCGTTGTAGATGGACAAAGACTAGAAAAAGGTGAAGTGTTTGGAACTCAGCTCACAGAGAATGGGGAACAAATGGTCACTGCTGACCAGTCAGGAACTATCTCACTCCAAGGCACCTTATTGCGAATCTTAGGTGATGATTTTGTCATCCCAGTGAAAGTGGGAACCGTTTTAAAGTGTGCGGAAAATGACATTGTGGAAGAAAACAAAGCATTAGCAGAGTTTGACCCATACAACGAAGTCGTTATTTCGGAGATTGAAGGAACTGTAGTTTGGGAAGATTTAGAAGTAGGTAAAAACGTCCGAAGGGACGTAGACCCAAAAACATCCAACATCATCTTAAAAGTTGTGGAGCAGAAAAAAGACCGTTTGGTGCCTACACTTACAGTCCAAGGTGCAAGCAATGAAAGTTATTCGGTGCCAGTGGATGCTCTTCTCCAATTCCAGTCCGGCGACAAAGTAAAAGAAGGAGATATCCTCTTTAAGATCCCATCTGTTGCTGAGAAAACTCGAGATATTACTGGTGGTTTACCTCGAGTCGATGAGTTGTTTGAAGCAAGAAGGCCGAAAGATGCCTGTACGCTTGCTGAAATCGATGGAAGGATTGAGGATAGAGGTGAAATCGTAAAAGAGAAGCGTATCCTTTACATCATGCCTGACTCTCCAGACCAAGAAAAAGTTAAAGTTGCGATTCCAATTGGAAAGCAATTACGAGTACGCCATGGAGACTTCGTAAAAGTTGGTGATCAGATTGATGAAGGGAATTTTGATCCGCATGATATCTTAACCATTAAAGGTGCAAATGCACTCCACAACTATATGGTTTCTGAGGTGCAAGAAGTCTACCGCTTACAAGGTGTTCATATCAATGATAAACACATTGAAGTTGTAGTTCGCCAAATGTTAAGAAAGGTGATCATCACAGATAGTGGGGATACTTCTTTTGTGAACCAACAACAAGTGGATCGTTATGTATTCAATGAGGAAAATGACCGAGTGATTGCCGAAGGTGGTAGTCCAGCGCAAGCCCAACCAATTTTATTAGGCCTAACAAAAGCTTCCTTGAATACAGAGTCGTATTTCTCCGCGGCTTCTTTCCAAGAGACAACCAAAGTTTTAACAGACGCGGCAATCAAAGGAAAGACCGACCAATTGGCAGGATTAAAAGAAAACGTGATCATCGGTCACATGATCCCTGCCGGCACAGGGATGAAGAAATACCGAGACATTGAAGTTTTCAAAGACCTTCCTGGTGATTTGGATTGGGATTTGGAAGATGAAGACGAAGCGGAAGAAGAAATGGTAGAAATTCCAGAATCGACTCCTGTTTCGACAGCAACCCTCACAAGACGTATCGAAGAAGACGATGAGGATGAGGACGAATTGGAAGAAGAATCTGATTCGGATGAGGAAGATGAGGACGACGAGGATTAAACCTCGTCTCCAATTTAGCTTTTCGTTTACAAAAGACAGGCTTCTGGAATTTTGGACGAAAACGCCATAATATTTTAGAGAATAGTGTAAGAAGGAATCTAATGCCTACAATCAATCAGCTCATCCGAAATGGAAGAGACGCACAAAAAAAGAGAACAAAATCTCCCGCTTTGAAGGCTTGTCCGCAAAGAAGGGGTGTGTGCACACGTGTAATGACCTTTACTCCCAAAAAACCGAACTCAGCTCTCCGGAAGGTGGCAAGGGTGCGACTGACAACTGGAATCGAGGTGACTGCCTATATTCCGGGAGAGGGTCACAATTTACAAGAGCACAACGTTGTGCTCATCCGTGGTGGTAGGGTGAAAGACTTACCAGGGGTTCGATATCACATTGTACGGGGAACTCTAGATACACTTGGAGTGGACAAACGTAGAAAAGGCCGTTCGAAATACGGCGCTAAGAGACCTAAGGCTTAATCGGGAGAAGTAGAATGTCTAGAAGAAGAGGAAAAGTAGACCCAAGACCTATCATAGGTGATGCGAAATACAATGATAAAGTGATTTCCAAATTCATCAATTGTTTGATGGTAGATGGAAAGAAAAGTGTCGCCGAATCTGTGTTCTACGATGCTCTAGAGGTTGTAGGCAAAAAAACTGGCCAAGACCCATATACTGTGTTCCAAGAAGCCCTCGAGAACGTAAAACCACAGGTAGAAGTCAAGTCACGGAGAGTAGGTGGGGTCACTTACCAAGTTCCTGTTGAAGTGAGACCAGAACGTCGCTTAGCCTTAGGGATTCGTTGGTTGATTCGCTATAGCCGAGATAGAAATGAGAAGTCTATGAAAAACAAACTTGCAGCGGAGTTTATCGAAGCCCAAAAAGGAACTGGCTCTGCAATCAAGAAGAAAGAAGACATCCGAAAGATGGCAGACGCAAACAAGGCCTTCTCTCATTACCGCTGGTAAACAGCATTTACAAGCAAAGCTGAATCGAAAGCCGAGATTCGTCTCGGCTTTTTTATTGCCATGAAATACCTCTCTGTTGGAATTTTTGCCCATATTGACTCTGGAAAGACGACTCTCACGGAACAGTTGTTATATAAAACAGGAAAAATTTCAGCAGTAGGGTCGATTGAAGATGGTACAACCGAATCGGATTCACTTTTAGAGGAGATCAAAAGGGGGATTTCAATCCGATCTACCTTTTACACAATTCCTTGGACTTTCCAAAACGAAACAGTCCATATTCAAATCATAGATACCCCTGGACATATAGATTTTCGTAAGCAAGTTACCGATATCCTCCCGGCTATGGATTTAGCATTGGTCCTTCTGGAAGCAGGAACGCCCGTGCAATCCCAGGCGAGGCTCATGATCGAAGAATGCAGATCATTAAGGACTCCTATTTTATTTTTCTTAAATAAAATAGATAAGACCCAAGATTACTTAGATAACCTAATCGATTTGGAAGCTATTTTAGAAAAACCTCCTGTGCAGCTATTTGCAATGGAAGGCTCTGATTGGAAAGGCATAGAATCCTTTCCGCGGAATGCTAAGATTTGGACCGAAGAAAGAGGGGAAGAATTTTGTGCCTGGTCTGATGAAACCCTTGTACAGTATTGGGAGGAAACAACCAACAAAAAGGATTTTTCTACAGAGGCTCTTTTCACAGGTCTTTCAGAAAGCCTCCTTTTCCCACTTCTCGCTGGTTCCGCAAAACATGCTATTGGAGTAGATGACCTTCTTGATTTTATCGTTAGCTTTGCATTACACAAAAAAAACAGAAACAAAGACCATGGACAATATGTACTCTTTCGTAGAACGGATGTGAAACGGGGGAGATTCTCCGTAGTGCAAACGAAATCGGCCCTACAGATTCCTTTCCAAATCCAAAACAATAAAACCTGGATTCAAAATGTTTTTACTTACCAGGAGGATGATTGGATTCCGCTTGTAAGCTTAGAGCCTTCCCAATTGTACATCCTACCTGCTCAGCCTAATCTGATGGCTATCCCTGGGGACTTTTTGCAAGGGGAAACCCAGGTAGTAGAAAATGCGAAACTTGAGCGATGGCAGGGACAAGTACAGAGCCCTTTCTCTCTGACCCTGGAAGTAGAGTCCAGCTTGGACCAAGATTTTTGGCTAGAGAAGATACAGGATCTTTGCTGGGAGGATCCGAGTTACCAATTCCACGTCGACCCTGAACTAGGAACTTGGCACTTGAGTGGGCGAGGCGAATTGCACCTAGAGGTCGCCGTGAAGAGGCTCCAAGAAAATGTCCAAAAAAAATTAACAACTGGCAGTATAAAAATTGCGCGATTTGAGCGGTTTCGAAAACTGTCCCATAAGGTTGCACTAGAGCATCGAGCCTTCGAAGACTCAAAGTCTAGCGGTTCGCTCGTAGCATTCCTGGAAGATACTGCCGATTTTTCAAAGCAAATTGCCTTTGAGGTAAGTCTTCCGGAAGAAGTTAAAAACTCGATTGAGACATCTTTTTGGGAAACGTGTTCGCATGGTTTCCATGGGTTTGAGGTTCTGGGGATTCGTATGCGGGTCATCCAGTGGTCTGCACCCGCAAGGGGAGAAGAGTTTCTTCCCTCTCTGCTAAAGGTTGCAGTCCATATCGGACTCAAAGATGCCTTCAAAGAGAACACATATCTGATTGGGCCTCAGATGGATCTAGAGATTCATCTGGATGCAAGTCAGGTGGGTGTAGTTCTTTCAGAATTAAACCGCCGTTCTGCGAAGGTTCATTCCATCGAGGAAGAACGAGCGGGTAAGAGCCATTTAAAAGCCACAGCATCGGCAGAAAACATGCTTGGCTTTTCAGGGGCTCTTAGAAACATGACCAAAGGGATTGGCATTTCTTGGGAAAGGACTGCTTTTACCTCAGAAATTTATGCAGTTCTAAAGGAGTAAAGAACCCACATCGGGTCAGAGACCACGATTGAGGAGTAGATTCTAACAATGGCTAAAGAAAAATTTGACCGTTCAAAACCACACTTAAACATCGGAACAATTGGTCACGTTGACCACGGTAAAACAACGCTTACTGCTGCTATCACTACTACACTTGCGAAGCTCGTTGGTGGTAAGAACAAAGCTGTTGCGTATGACCAGATTGATAACGCACCTGAAGAGAAGGCTCGTGGGATCACTATTGCAACTTCTCACCAAGAATATGAAACTCCTAATCGCCACTATGCGCACGTTGATTGCCCAGGGCACGCTGACTATGTAAAGAACATGATCACTGGTGCGGCTCAGATGGATGCGGCGATTCTCGTTGTATCTGCTACTGATGGTGCTATGCCTCAAACCAAAGAACACATCCTTCTTGCAAGACAGGTGGGTGTTCCTTATATCGTTGTGTATCTTAACAAAGCAGATATGTTAGCTGCTGATGAAAGAGATGACATGATTGAAATGGTAAAAGAGGAAATCAAAGACCTACTCAATAAATACAATTTCCCTGGTGATAAGACTCCTTTCATCCATGGATCTGCATTAAAAGCTCTTGAGGGAGAAGATTCCGACCTAGGAATGAAATCCATCCTTAAGCTTATGGAGGCAGTTGATACCTATGTTCCAAACCCACAAAGGATTGTTGATAAGCCTTTCTTGATGCCAGTTGAAGATGTTTTCTCTATCACTGGTCGAGGAACAGTGGCAACAGGCCGTGTTGAACAAGGTGTTCTCAAAATCAATGATGAAGTTGAAATCGTGGGTATCCGCGATACATCCAAGACAGTTGTTACTGGTATAGAAATGTTCCGTAAGTTGTTAGACCAAGCGGAAGCTGGGGACAATATCGGTGCACTTCTTCGTGGAACCAAAAAAGAGGACATCGAAAGAGGACAGGTTCTTGCAAAACCAGGAACTATCACTCCTCACAGAAAGTTCAAGGCTGAGGTTTACGTTCTTACGAAAGATGAGGGTGGTCGTCACACTCCTTTCTTCAATAACTACCGACCACAGTTCTACTTCAGAACAACCGACATCACCGGAGTTTGTAACTTACCGGGCGGTATGGAAATGGTTATGCCAGGCGACAACGTGACTATGAGTATCGAGCTCATCCACCCAATCGCGATGGACCAAGGTCTTAAGTTTGCAATCCGGGAAGGTGGAAGAACCATCGGTTCTGGTGTCGTAGCGGAGATCATTGAGTAAGTCAATGGCAGGCCAAAGAATTCGCGTTAAGTTAAAAGCTTTCGATCATAGGTTGATAGACCAATCAACCTATGAGATCGTAGCTACAGCGAAGCGGACGGGGGCGACAGTCTCCGGTCCGATCCCGCTTCCTACAAAAAAGGAAATCTACACCGTTTTACGTTCGCCTCACGTTAATAAGAAAGCACGTGAGCAGTTTGAAATGAGAACTCATAAGAGACTCATAGATATTTTAAATACAAATGAAGATACCGTAGAGGCTTTGATGAAGCTTCAACTCCCAGCAGGGGTTTCGGTAGACATTAAATCCTAAGGGATAGGATCCATGGCAAAAGGTTTAATCGGCGAAAAATTGGGCATGGCCCATATATTTAATGAGGACGGCAAGATGGTTACAGTTACTATCCTGCGCGTAGGTCCTTGTTTTGTTTCACAGGTAAAAACGACAGGTAAAGACGGATATGATTCTATCCAATTAGCCTTCGAGGAAACCAAGGAAACTAAATTGTCAAAAGCGGCTCTTGGCCACCTAAAAAAGGCAAATCTGACCGCAAAGCAACACTTAGCCGAATTTAAAGGTTTTGAAGCCTTGGAACCAGGTGCTGAATTGAAGCTTTCAGACGTGTTCGCATTGAATGACGTTGTGAAGGTAAGCGGAACCTCAAAAGGGAAGGGCACCCAGGGTGTTGTAAAGCGTCATGGTTTCGCTGGTGGGCCGGATGCACATGGTTCCAGATTCCAAAGGCACCCGGGTTCAATAGGATCAAATACAACTCCAGGCCGTGTCTTTAAAGGCCTAAAGATGGGCGGAAGGACTGGAAATGAAAAGAGTACAGTTCGCAACCTGAAGGTAGTTAAGATTGATGCAGATAGCAATTTGGTTTTTGTATCAGGTCCAGTTCCTGGTAGAGACAGATCGATCGTAACCATCGAAAAAATTGGTAATTAGGATTATTTATGAAAGCGCGTAAGTATAACAAAGAGGGAGTTTTTCAATCCGAGATTGAATTGCCAGCCCACTTATTTGGAACAGGTGTTTCGTTGGGTGCGATTTACGATGCGATAAAAGCAGAGAACGCAAACCTTAGACAAGGAACCCATTCCACTAAAGACCGATCCGAGGTGAGTGGTGGTGGAAAGAAACCTTGGGCGCAAAAAGGTACAGGTCGAGCACGTCAAGGCTCTATCAGAGCCCCACATTTCGTTGGTGGTGGTATCATTCACGGACCAAAGCCTCGTGACTATAGCTCTAACCTTTCTCGTTCCGTAAAGAAGAAGGCAGTGCAGTCCATCCTCAACAAGAAGGCAGAAGAAAATCGCATATTGATCATTGAAGATGTAGAGCCAAGCGCTTATTCAACCAAAGCCCTCTTCAGTATTTTCAAAAAAATGGAAATCGCAGACAAGGGAAACATAGGACTCGTTGTTGCAGGTGAGAACCAATTCTTGAAGCGATCTGCAAGAAACATTGAGAACCTAAAGTTCGTAAATTCAAAACGAATGGTTTGCAGAGACATACTTTATAACAACAATTTGGTGATATCCGAAAGTGCGCTGAAGGAATTGATCACCCAATACGGAAAGCAGGGCTAATCCAGTGAACCTACAAAACGTAATACTATCTCCGGTTGTCACAGAAAAATCTCAGGATCTACAGTCCATTGGAGAGCGTTTGGGAAAAAGAACCGTAAAATACACATTTCGTGTTCACCCGGATGCAAATAAAACTCTAGTGAAGCAGGCCCTGAAGCAAATGTACAACGTTGTTCCTTCTTCAGTGAACATTTCTGTTTTCAGAGGGAAGATGAAACGGTTTAGAAATATGCCATCGCAGAGACCTCATTACAAGAAGGCAATTGTAACATTCGCAGATGGCGCGAATTTAGATTTTGCTAAGGTTTAATCATGGGAATCAGAAAACTCAAACCAACCACACAAAGTTCTCGTTACTACTCAGTATTAGATTTCAAAGAAGTAACGGAAACAAGTCCATACAAGCCTTTAACTCGAAATGTAAACTACAAAGCGGGTAGAAGCAATGATGGGCGGATCGCGGTGCGCCGGAAGGGTGGAAGAAACAAAAGAAAGTTCCGCCTTATTGACTTTAAACGAAATAAAGTAGGGATTCCTGCTACTGTTAAAACCATTGAGTATGACCCAAATCGTTCCGCTTTCATCGCACTTGTTTGTTATGCTGATGGTGAATATAGATACATTTTAGCTCCAGATGGTTTGAAAGTTGGAGATAAGGTCGTATCTGGTCCGGATGCAGAGATCAAATTAGGCAATACCTTGCCTTTGGATAAAATCCCAGCAGGGACTAATGTTCACAACATTGAATTACACTTAGGTAAAGGTGGACAAATTGCACGCACTGCTGGATCTTTTGCGGTCATTGCTGCAAAAGATGGTGATTATGTTAGCTTAAAACTGCCTTCCTCTGAAGTAAGGAAGATAAGAAAAGAATGTTCAGCTACCATTGGTGAGCTTTCCAATAAAGACCATAACCTTGTCATTATTGGAAAAGCAGGTAGAAACCGATGGTTAGGAAAGCGCCCTAAAGTAAGGGGTGTGGTAATGAACCCAGTTGACCACCCACTCGGTGGTGGAGAGGGAAGGACTTCTGGAGGTAGGCATCCAGTGACTCCTTGGGGTAAGCCAACGAAAGGTTGGAAGACTCGTAAGACCAAACCTTCCGATCGGTTCATAGTTCAAAGACGTAAGAAAAATAGAAATAGGTAGGATCTCATAAACCATGGCTAGAAGTTTAAAGAAAGGTCCCTTTATCGACGACCACCTCATGAAAAAAATCACCAAGCTAAATGCCGAAGGTAAAAAGAACCCCTTCAAATCTTGGTCAAGAAGAAGCACAATCTATCCTGATATGATCGGACATACCGTCATGATTCACAATGGAAAGTCATTCGTTCCTGTTTACATCAACGAAAATATGATTGGGCATAAATTAGGTGAATTTGCTCCCACACGAACCTTCAAAGGTCACGGTGGTGACAAGAAAGTGGCTAAGAAATAGGAAAGAAGAATGGAAGCAAAAGCGGTTGCAAAACACGTTCGAATTTCAGCTAGGAAAGCAAGGTTAGTTGCTGATGAAATTCGTGGTTATGACTATAAAGAAGCTATCGATATCCTACGCTTTACGAACAAAGCTGCAAGTCCGATGTTGATAAACCTACTCAATTCGGCTGTAGCGAATGCGATCCAGATGAATGAGTCACTGGATCCGGCGAATTTGTATGTTAAGAAGATTTATGTCGATGATGGACCTATTATGAAAAGGTATCGTCCCCGTGCGAGAGGTAGAGCTTCCCGTATTCGAAAAAGACTAAGCCACATAACAGTGGTAGTATCTGAGACAGAGAAAAAGGCAAAGTAATATATGGGTCAAAAAGTCAATCCAATCGGTCTTCGCATTGGGATCACAAGAAATTGGGATTCCATCTGGTTTTCTAAGCAAGATTACATCAAAAACCTTCACGAGGATATTAAGATTCGCCGGTTTTTGCAAAAGAAATTCAAGAATGCTTCAGTTGTAAAGGTAGTGATTGAGCGTTTCCCAGAAAAGATCAACATCAACTTGCATACTGCGAAACCTGGTATGGTGATTGGCCAGAAAGGCCAAAACATCGAGGCAGTCAAACAAGAGCTAAAGTCCATGGCTGAAAAGCCTATTGGGATGAACATCATAGAAGTGAAAAAACCAGAGATCATTGCGCAAGCTATTGCGGAGACAGTGGCTTTGCAAATTGAACAAAGGATGCCATTCCGACGCGTAATGAAGGCTGAGCTCAGAAGAGCAATGCGCGGCGGGGTTGAAGGTGTAAAGATTCAGATCTCCGGGCGATTGAATGGAGCCGATATGGCTAGAACTGAGAAGTACATGGAAGGTCGCGTGCCTCTCCATACACTTCGTGCAAAGATAGATTTTGGATTTAAAGAAGCTCTCACAACCTTTGGCCAGATAGGTGTAAAGGTTTGGACCTATACAGGTGATTATTTCCCAACGAAAGAAGAGTCGGAAGAAGATAAGTACGCCGTGAAGCGAAGAACGAGTTAATAACGAGTAAAGAGAAAGATTCATGTTAGCACCTAAGCGAGTTAAATTTAGAAAGCGCCAAAGAGGACGCCTCAAAGGAAAAGATGAGAGAGGCTCCTACGTTGCGTTCGGTGAGTACGGTCTGAAAGCCGTCAGTTCTGGCCGAATCACTGCAAGGCAAATTGAGGCAGCCAGGATTACCATCAACCGCCAAGTCAAGCGAGGTGGGAAGTTATGGATTCGTATATTTCCTCACCTTCCCATCACTAAGAAGCCCGCTGAAACTAGGATGGGTAAGGGAAAGGGTAACCCTGAGTTCTGGATTGCTGAAATCCGCCCAGGAAGGGTTTTATTTGAGATGGCGGGGATTGATGAGGAAACAGCAAAGAAAGCTCTGCACCTAGCAGCTTTTAAGCTACCGGTTGAGACTGCCTTTGTTAAGAGGAATATTCTATGAAAGACAATTTTACTTCCCTGTCTGTAGAAGAACTGAAGAAAGAGATACAATCCTCATCGGAAGAAGTGCGTAAGGCACGCTTTCAGTATGGAGTTACACGTTCTCTAGAGAATCCAAAACAAATCAGAAATCATAAGAAGAGAATTGCGCAGGCCTTAACTGCTATTCGTGAAAAGGAATTAGTAGCTGAGGGAAAACTCAAAAAAATTGCTCCGAAAGTTGGGAAGCCAATTCCAGAAGCAAAACCTGCTAAGGGTAAGAAAAAGTAAGATATGGAAGATAAGAACGCAAAAAAGTCGCTTACCATCCAAGGTGTTGTCGTCAGTGATTCTATGGATAAAACCGTAGTCATCGAAGTGATCACAAGAAAGGTGCATCCTAGATTTAAAAAGATCATGACAAAGACCTCTAGAGTAAAGGTACACGATGAGAAGAATGAGTGTCAGGTAGGCGACCGTATCGTTGCAGTCGAAACTCGACCTCTGAGTAAACAAAAGCACCATAAGTTATTAAAGGTGCTAGAGAAGGCTAAACTAGTATGATTCAACAAGAAACTATTTTGCAAGTTGCCGACAACTCGGGTGTGAAAAAAGTCATGTGCGTCAAAGTGTTAGGTGGCTCAAAAAAGAGATACGCAACACTTGGCGACGAGATAATTGTAGCCGTTAAGGATGCGCAACCTGCTTACGGCTTACGAGATGGTCAGGGAAAGAAAGTTCACAACAAAGCAGTTCAAAGAGCGGTTGTCGTGCGAACCAAAAAGGAAGTGAGACGACCTGACGGAACGTATATTCGCTTTGATGACAATGCAGTTGCAATCATCGATGATAAAGGAAATCCCAAAGGCACAAGGATCTTTGGACCAGTCGCAAGAGAGCTTCGTGACAAGAAGTATATGAAGATCATTTCTCTTGCACCGGAGGTTTTATAATGGCGACAAAATTACCTTACAGAGGTTCTGAGCCAGTTAAATTCAAAAAAACCAAAATCAAAAAAGACGATGAGGTTTTGGTCATTGCGGGCAAAGAGAAAGGAAAAAAGGGCAAAGTATTGGCGATTGATAAGCGTCGTGATCGTGTTTACATTGAAGGTGTAAACAAAAGACGAAGATACGTCCGCCCGACACAAGAGAACCCACAAGGTGGTTCGATTGAGATCGAATTCCCGATTCATATCTCTAATGTTATGTTTCATGATGCAAAGGCAGAAAACAAGGCGAAACCAAAGAAGAAAATTAAAGGTGTACGCTTAGGGTTTCTGAAGAAAGATGGAAAATCAGCACGGGTCACAAGACCTGAAGGGAAAGAGATTTAATCATGGTACCTAGGCTTAAAGAAAAATACGAAAAAGTCATTCGTCCCAACCTTCAGAAAGAGCTCGGTTTTAAGAGCGTAATGAGAGTTCCGAAATTAGAAAAAATCGTGATCAACGTCGGAATGGGCGAAGCACATACAAATCCAAAGGCTATGGAAGCTTGTTTGGAAGAGATAGGGCAGATCACAGGCCAGAAGCCAGTGAAAACTTTTGCTAAAAAGTCCATTGCGGGTTTTAAAGTGAGAGAAGGTATGGTGCTCGGCTGTAAGGTTACGCTTCGTGGCCATTACATGTATGAATTTTTGGATCGTTTCATCAACATCGCCCTCCCAAGGGTAAGGGACTTTCGAGGCGTAAGCCCAAAAGGTTTTGATGGGCGTGGGAATTACAACCTTTCCGTAAAGGAACAAATCATTTTTCCTGAGATCCACTTCGACAAGATCAATACGATCTATGGTATCAACATCACCTTTGTCACGAACACTGAAAATGACAAAGAAGCATACGAATTATTTCAAGCCTTCGGCATGCCTTATCGCACAGCCGGAGCAAAATAGGAGAGACATATGGCGAAAAAATCAATGATGGAGCGCCACGCGAAGAAACAAAAATTCAAGGTGAGAGAGTACAATCGCTGTCCACTTTGCGGTAGATCGCGTGCCTATTTGCGAAGATTCGATATGTGTCGTTTATGCTTCCGCGACTTAGCGAGCAAAGCGCAGATCCCTGGCGTTAAAAAATCCTCTTGGTAGAGTTTGGGAAAGGTTACAAAGAATGAGTCTTTCAGATCCAATAGCAGATATGTTAACAAGAATCCGTAACGCGCAGCAGGCGAAGCATGAGTCCTGCGTGATTCCGGGAAGCAAAATAAAGAAGTCTATCCTAGAGCTTTTAAAAGAGGAAGGTTTCGTTGAAGACATCCAAACCGTAAAAAACGGAAGTTTTGATGATTTTCAAGTAAAACTGAAGTATGATGAGAACAAACGTCCTGTGATCAGAATGATAGAACGTGTTTCGACTCCTGGTAGAAGGGTCTACATCCAATCTTCGGAAATACGTCCTTTCCGAAATAATATAGGAACTATGATCCTTTCTACTTCGAAGGGAGTGATGACAGGAAAAAGAGCAAGAAAACTCAAGGTAGGAGGTGAAGTTCTTTGTAAGGTATTCTAACCGAACAAGGAATCAATCGCATGTCCCGAGTTGGTAAAAGTATTATTAAATTGCCTCCTAAGGTGGAGGTTAAGGCTGATACAAGTTCAATCACTGTAAAAGGACCTTTAGGTGAATTAAAATCACCAATTTTCGAAGGTGTTTCTGCAAAGGTTGAGAACGGAGAGCTTGTGTTCTCCCGAAACAGCGAAGACCAAAAAACTGTCGCTCTCCACGGTTTGGTGCGATCACTCGCCATGAACAGTGTGAAAGGAGTGACAACAGGTTGGGAAAAGAACCTAGAAATTACTGGTGTTGGTTACCGAGCGCAAAAGCGCGGTAAAGACCTTGTGATGAACTTGGGATATTCCCATGAAGTTGTCTTCCCTGAGCCAAATGGCATTAAAATTGAGGTCACTGACCAGTTAAAGATCAAAGTAACAGGGATCGATCGCCAGTTAGTGGGTCAAGTTGCTGCAGACATTCGTTCCAAGAGACCACCTGAGCCTTACAAAGGGAAGGGTGTTAAGTACAGTGATGAATACATCAGACGTAAAGCCGGAAAAACTGGTAAGAAGTAGTCGCCATGATCAATAAAACAGCAAAGAACATTCAAAGAAAACGAAGAACTGAAAGAGTTCGCTTCAAATTGAAAGCGAATTCTTCTCGCCCTAGACTCGTATTCAATAAATCAAACAAATACCTTACTGCTCAGATTATCGATGACAGTAAAGGGATCACATTGGTGTATGCGACCACATTTGCAAAGGATTTCCCTGCTCATGAAAATTCCAAAAAGAGCAAGGCGGCTGCAACTCAATTAGGAAAGGTGATTGCGGAAAAGGCAAAAAAAGCAGGTCTTTCCCAAGTGGTTTTAGATCGATCGGGAATGGTTTACCACGGCCGGATCGCAGCTTTTGCAGACTCTGCAAGAGAAGGTGGGTTGGAGTTCTAGTATGATGTTAGAAGAAGAAACAAAAGAGTTCACAGAGAAAGTAGTAAAGATTGACCGAGTAGCGAAAGTGGTTAAGGGGGGACGTCGGTTCTCTTTCAACGCCCTTTCTGTGGTTGGTGACTCTAAAGGTAAAGTTGGTATTGGGTTTGGAAAAGCAAATGAAGTACCGGACGCCATTCGTAAGTCCATAGAATCTGCAAAGAAGAACTTAAAATCTATACATTTTATCGGACATACTGTACCTCACGACGTGATTGGTAGCTTTAAATCTGCTCGAGTGATCCTAAAACCTGCATCTCCTGGAACAGGAATTATTGCAGGTGCATCTGTTCGCTCTGTTTTGGAGAGAGCGGGTGTTCAAGACGTACTCACTAAGTCTTGGGGATCTTCTAATCCTATGAACATTGTGAAAGCAACCATGGATGCTTTGCAACAATTGGAAACTCCTTCTATGGCAGTGAAGCGTAGGGGAGTTAGCCTAAAACACTTGTTTGGGCAAGATTTATAAGAGGTTCGCGATGGAAGAAGTACTTGTGACACAACAAAAGAGTTCCATCGGAGTTTTGCCTATCCATAGACAGACTCTGATTGCATTGGGCCTAAAAAAGAAAGGCCAGACAAGAAAGCACAAGGTAACCCCCCAAATTCAGGGAATGCTCCGACAAGTTGGTTACCTGCTCAAGATAGAAAAGGTAAAATAAATATGGCAGAGAAAGAAAGAATCGAGCGCGCTCGCGGTTTTGGGAAAAA
The DNA here is from genome assembly GCF_003114855.1 of Leptospira ryugenii. Lineage (NCBI taxonomy): Bacteria > Pseudomonadati > Spirochaetota > Leptospiria > Leptospirales > Leptospiraceae > Leptospira > Leptospira ryugenii. The sequence continues at coordinate 293,909 of NZ_BFBB01000002.1, forward strand.
AAGACCCAAAAAGAGTACTTCCCTCGGTAACAAAAACCTCGTCCCGATTCCAAAGGGTGCAAAAACAGCCAAAAAAAGGGTAGGGCAAGGGCCAGGATCGGGTATGGGGAAAACCTCTACTCGAGGTTCAAAAGGCCAAAGGGCAAGAGCTGCCTCCATGAAAAGAGGTTTTGAAGGTGGACAGATGCCACTCCACAAACGCCTCCCCAAACGTGGTTTCCGAAATATATTCTCTAGCGTATACCAACCTGTAAATCTATTGGTGATTGCAAAAGCTGGTTTGTTCGGTGAGATTTCTCCTGCTCTCCTTCGTGAGAAGCGTTTGATCAAATCGGAAACAGGTTTAATCAAATTACTTGCAACTGGTGAATTGAGCCAAGCGATCACAATTACAGTAGATGGTGCTTCACAATCAGCAATCGCGAAAGTTGAGAAAGCTGGTGGAAAGGTCATCATCAGAGAAAAGAAAGCTGTAGAGAAGAAAAACGCATAACACATGTTCCAAACAATTGCTAACATATTCAGAATCCCAGAACTAAGATCGAAAATCTTTTTTACCATAGGTATGCTGTTGCTCTTCAGGATGGGGACTCATGTCACGATTCCTGGCATCAATAGTTTGATCGTCACTGGGATCACCGCCGACCCGAGTGAAGGATTTTTGGGTATGGTAGACTTGTTTGCAGGTGGCGCTCTTCTTAAGTTTTCGATCTTTGCCTTGGGGATTATGCCCTACATCTCCTCCTCTATCATCATGCAGCTTGTCATGGTGCTCATTCCCTCTTTGCAAAAACTGCAAAAGGAAGGTGATGAGGGCAGAAAGAAAATACAACAGTATACAAAGTACGGCACATTGATCCTCTGTGCGGTTCAGTCCCTTGCCGTGATCCAGCTTGCCAATTCTTGGTCAACTGGTTCGGGAAATGCTCCAGCAAAGTACCCTGGTTTGATCAGTCCTTCTGTGGATGCATATTTCTTACCTTTGGCGATGGTTTCCATCACGACAGGTACCGTGCTACTTATATGGTTGGGAGAACAAATCACGGAGCGTGGTATTGGCAATGGAATTTCTTTGATTATCTTTGCGGGTATCATTGGACGGATGCCTGAAGCCTTGATTGCTATGTTTACTTCGGATACTTCCGATGCACTTTCCATTTTGATCCTTTTAATTATCTTTATCGTCTTGATCGCATTAACGGTGATACTTACCCAAGGTGTACGCCGAGTTCCTTTGAACTATGGAAAGCAGATGGTGGGGCGCAAGATGGTACAGGCGAGAAGTCAGTCCATTCCGTTCAAGGTCAATAGTGCAAATGTGATGCCTATTATCTTTGCCTCTTCTTTGATTCTCTTTCCTCAAACCATCATCCAGTGGCTTTCCTCCAAGGGCGGGCAGTGGGCTGGTTGGGCAGTGATTATGGATTATTTCAATCCATTTTCTCAAATTTGGTACCATGCACTTTTTTATTATGTAATCTATACATCTCTGATTATCTTCTTTGCCTATTTTTACACAGCAATCCAGTTCAACCCCCAAGAGCTTGCGGACAACTTGAAAAAGTATGGTGGATTTATCCCTGGTGTTCGCCCTGGGACCCAGACCAAGGAAATGATTGAAAAGATCTTAAATCGCATCACTCTTCCTGGCGCACTCTTCTTAGCTGGCCTTGCTTTAGCCCCTTATTTAATCATCAAGTTTTTAAACTTGGGTTCAAACACAGGTGGCGGTACTTTGGTTTACACTTTTGGTGGAACATCACTTTTAATTATGGTCGGTGTGGCACTTGAGACTTTAAAACAGATTGAAGCTCAACTCCTCATGCGTAATTATGAAGGTTTCATGAAGAAGACAAAAATCAAAGGCAGAGCGTAACCATATGAAACGACTGATTTTTATGGGCCCTCCGGGGGCCGGAAAGGGCACACAAGCAGATATCATTAAAGAACGGTTTCAGATCCCCCAGATCTCGACTGGTGACATCCTCCGCTCTGCAGTTAAAAACGGAACGAAAATGGGTTTAGAGGCGAAAAAATATATGGACGCCGGAGACCTGGTTCCAGATGCTGTCGTTATCGGCATTATCCGCGACCGTTTGGTTGAGTCGGATTGTGCGAATGGATTCATACTGGATGGATTTCCTCGGACGGTGGAGCAAGCAAAAGCTCTCGAAGGAATCCTCAAAGAGCTCCACATGGAGCTCGACTCCGTTGTCAACCTAGACGTTCCTGACGATGAACTCGTAAAACGTTTGCTAGGTAGAGCGATCAAAGAAGGACGCTCGGATGACAACGAAGAGACCATCAAAAACCGTCTGCATACTTACAACACCAAAACTTTGCCCCTGATCGATTTTTATCGTGGAACAGGTATCCTTCGGCAAATCAATGGCTTGGGAAGTATGGATGAAATCACAAATGCAATCTTAAAGCAGATTCAATAGGAGAATCACCCTGGCTAAGGAAGAAGCAATCACGATCGATGGCACGGTTTTAGAGCCGCTCCCAAATGCCATGTTTCGAGTGGAACTGGAAAACGGTCATAAAGTTTTGGCCCACATTTCAGGAAAGATGCGTATGCATTACATTCGTATCTTACCTGGTGACAAGGTTACCGTCGAGCTTTCACCTTATGACCTCACCAAGGGTAGAATCACATACAGGAAGAAATAGGATAACGTATGAAAGTTAGAGCATCAGTGAAAAAGATTTGTTCCGAATGCAAAGTCATTCGCAGAAAAGGTGTGATCCGAGTGATCTGCACGAACCCAAAACACAAACAAAGGCAAAGATAGAATATGGCACGTATTGCAGGTGTAGATTTACCTTCCAACAAAAGAATCGTAATCGGTTTAACCTATGTATATGGGATTGGAAAGTCTTCCTCTGAGAAGATTTTGAAAAAAGCCGGGATTGACGAGAGCATTCGAGTGAAAGACCTAAGCGATGAACAAGAAGCATCGATTCGTAGGGTGATCGAAGAGGGCTTTCAAGTAGAAGGGGACCTTCGTTCCGAAGTGAACCTCAACATCAAACGATTGATGGATGTTGGGTGTTACCGTGGCCTCAGACATAGAAGAGGCTTACCTGTAAACGGCCAAAGAACCAGAACCAACGCGAGGACTCGTAAAGGAGTCAAGAAGACCGTTGCGAACAAGAAAAAGGTAACTAAATAGGATTTGATCAATGGCTGAAAAAGAAACGAAAGGCAAAAAAGAAACCAAGAAAGTAAAGAAGAAAGAGAAAAAGAATGTACCGAGAGGTAAGGTCTATATCCAGGCTTCTTTTAATAACACCATCGTCTCCGTAACAGATATGGCAGGAAACGTGATCTCTTGGTCTTCTTCTGGAATGATGGGATTCCGTGGTTCTAAAAAATCAACTCCCTATGCGGCTCAAATTGCGGCAACAAATGCTGCTGAAAAAGCCATTGAGGCTGCTGGTCTATCCGAAGTGGACGTAATGGTTTCTGGACCAGGCATTGGCCGCGAATCAGCAATCCGTTCCCTCACCACAAAAGGTCTCGCTGTAAAATTAATCAAAGATGTCACCCCGCTTCCACACAATGGATGCAGACCTAGAAAAAGAAGAAGAGTGTAAGGTATAATATATGGCACGTTATAGAGGTCCTGTTGCGAAATTAATGAGAAGAGAGGGTTTGAATCTCTTCTTAAAAAATAGCCACACATTGCATAAAGAAAAGTCCTCTCTCGAAAAGAGGAAATACCCTCCAGGTCTTCCTCCCAAGAAGAAAGGAAAGGTAACGGAATATGGCGCTCAGCTTCGCGAAAAACAAAAAGTGAAGAGAGCCTACGGAGTTCTGGAAAAACAATTCCGACGTTATTTTGAAGAAGCATCGCACACCCCAGGAATTCCTGGTGAAAACTTACTCCAGTTTCTCGAAAGAAGGTTGGACAATGTTTTGTATCGTTTGGGTTTTGCGGTAACACGCCGACAAGCGAGAAACTTTGTTGCCCATAGACACATTCTAGTAAATGGAAACCGTGTAGATATTTGTTCTTATCGTGTAAACGTCGGTGACAAAATTGAAATCCGAGACAAATTCCAAAAGTCTCCTTTCATCGAAGAAAACATCAAACTAGCGCAAGCAATCAATAAGACTGTTTCCTGGTTAAGTGTTAACTTTTCAAATTTTTCAGGTGAAGTGCTTTCGCTTCCGACAAGAGAACACATAGATCTTCCAATCAAAGAACAAGTGATTGTGGAATTGTATTCTAAGTAGACCAACGAATCGATAGAGAAGGTAAAGACATTGTCCCCTAAGAATTTATTAAAAGGCTTTAAAAGACCAAAGAAAATCGAATTCACAACAGATGTGAATACTGCCAACTACGGAAAGTTTGTCGCAGAGCCATTTGAGCGTGGCATTGGTACAACCATTGGAAACTCATTGAGAAGAACACTTATGAGTTCAATCGAAGGGGCAGCCATCTCTGCCATTCGTATTGAGGGAGTTACGCATGAATTTGCGTATGTGGAAGGTGTGGCAGAAGACGTCACAAGGATTATCCTAAACCTAAAACAAGTCCGCATTAAGTACGAACCAGAAGACAAAGAAGCAAGTAAAGTCATTCACATCGAGTTGAAAGGTGCTGGTTACTTCCGTGCTGGAGATTTGGCAGTGGATTCTTCTATCGAAATAATGAATCCGGACCTGCACATTGCGACTTTAAACGAAGATGCAAATATCATTATGGATTTAGAAATCCAAAGAGGCCGTGGATACATCCCTGCTGAGGACAAAAAGAAGGAAATAGAAGTATTGGGAACCATCCCTATCGATTCTATTTTCTCGCCAATCCAAAAGGTTCTTTTTGAAGTTTCTGAAACTCGCGTAGCCCAAAGATCTGATTATGAAAAGCTAACTCTAGAGGTTTGGACCGATGGTTCTGTATCCCCAGAGGATGCGGTCGCGCAAGCAGCAAAGATTCTAAAAGACCACTTAACTGTTTTCATTAACTTCGAAGAAGAAGTTGAGGAAGAAGAAGAAGAATTAGATGAAGCAGATGAAAAATTAAAAGCCTCCCTTTCCAAACACGTGGAAGAGTTGGAGCTCTCTGTGCGTTCTACGAATGTATTGAGAAGTTTGGAAATTGATTTCATCGGAGAATTAGTTAAACGTAGTGAAGAGGAAATGACTAAGTCAAAGCATTACAGCGAACAGAGTTTGGCTGAGTTAAAGGCAAAGTTGTCTTCCTTAGGACTTTCATTTGGAATGAGAGATTTTTAAGATGAATAAAAGAAATAAAGTAAAGCAACTCAATCGATCTGCTGACCACAGGAAAGCGATGATCCAGAATATGGTGATCTCTCTACTTCGCCATGAGCGTATAGAATCTTCTATAGCAAAGCTAAAGGTAGCTAGATCCTATGCTGAGAGAGTGATCTCCAGAGCAAAACGAAACCTAGACGCAAATTTAGCCAACCTTGACGAAAAGAAAAAACAAGAGACTATTTTGCACAACACCCGTTATTTGCACACACATTTGGGAGACCAAGAGATCGTGAATAAACTGCTTAGCGATCTTTCCAATCGGTATGCATCAAGAGTTGGTGGTTACACTCGTATCATTCGTTTGGTGAACCGACAATCCGATAACACAGAAATGGGCATATTGGAACTTGTTGATAGAAAGACCCAAGCGGAGTTGAAAGACGAGACAAAGCAAAAACGAACGAAAACAGCGCCTGCAAAAGCAAAGCCTGAGAAGAAAGAGAAAAAGGCCGCCAAAGCCAAATAAGCGAATCAGACATACTTCGCGAATAAACCCCATAGAGTTTTCAACTCCGTGGGGTTTTTTTATACCGTCTGCGTTAGGTGTTAGCTTATATTTTCACTAGCATTACACTCTTGCCAGTTGCAATTGAAGAGAGTCCGCAATCAGATCAAAGTTCTCATTTTGGATCACTGCTTTGTAAGAGGATGTCACGATCGGATGTCTTTTCTCATCCAAATTGATGAGGTTAGGTAAAACCTTCAGGCCATAAAATCCGTTGGTAATTTTTTCAGGCTTATTAGAGCCGTAGGCTAGGTCATAGCCATACTTCCTATCCCTAGTATCTGAGCCGAAACATGCTAACATAAAATCTGTCATACCAGAAAGGCCATTGAAGGTAGTGGGATCGCCACCCAAAAGTACGCCAATAGATACCATTTCATTGAAAAATCGATTGGATAGGTGAAAAAGGGTATTGTCCACATTCCCACCTAATTCTCGTTTGAAATAACCTTCAACTAAGCCCATTGCCAAAGCATATACTGTTTTGAGGGCTCCTCCTAATTGCACTCCTTTTGTATCTCGTGCATTGATTGCGGGTCTTGTGAAAACATAACTTGTGTTGAATAGCTTTTGTAATTTAGGAATGAGTGAATCTTCAAATGCACCAATTTCAAAGCCTGAAATCTTTCGCTCCATGATTTGGTCTGGGTAACAAGCACCAGAAATGACAGCAAGACGTTCGCGTTCAATTCCAATCAATTCGTTGAGGTCTTCCAAAATCAGACCTTTTTTGGACCCAGTAAAACCTTTTATCACATTTACGATGGGGGCCTTGTTTTTTTGAAGATATGACTTTATCCTTGGGTATACGGAATCAAAATCCCAAGGATTTGTTCCTTGGATAAAGAGTGTTGCGTCTTCACATATACTTGGATCAGCCGTAAATTCAATATTTGGCGGTAATTTATAAATTGGGTAATGTAAAACATCTCGTTTTTCTTCATTGCACTGTTTGACCATCTCTAAGTCCGGATGGTAAATGCTCACTTTTACATTCTTATTTGCTAAAACACAGGCTGCAGCCACAGACATATTGGTAGAGCCAATCACAACCACTTTCTCCGTAGGTTCTTTTGGAGATGTGATGAGTAAATTGGATTTGAGGTCATCACCCTTGTATAGATTTCTGTAGGTTCCGTGTTTGTGTTTGTTTAGATTAGAACCCACCAAAAGGGCCAAATTATCTATAATAAACTGCTTTTTATCACCGCCACCTGGGAAGGAAATCTGTTCAATAGAGGATGGGAAGGAAGCCATTTCTTTTTTGCTCAATTCTCCCACAAGAACTGGTTTTCCGATGACAAGCTTCCCAACCGCTTGGTTGAAGAGTAAACCTTCGATGGGAAGAATCCTATCGGTGCCTTCTAATGAGATAGGTAAAATGACTTTGTTGGCAACATAATGGTACACTGTGTCCACAAAAGGCATAAGCCGACCATCCCGAGATCGAGTACCTTCAGGGAAAATGGAGATAATTCTACCTTCCGTTTGTAACTTCTGAGAATGACGAAATGCACGCATATTGATCTTTGTCATCAGATCAGAAAGAGAAGGGTTATCTGCCATGTCTTTCTTTGAGCAGACGAGTAAGGTACCAAACATATAAAGACCGAGACGGGTGAAGTCTGGTTCGAAGGCTAAGCGACCTGCAATAAAAACTAAAGATTCTGCAATCTTTCTGCCTGCGTCGTTTGTATTGTAGAGTAGAGTAAAGATGGCCGGTGCATCCAAATGGCTTAAATGGTTAGAGATGAGGGTAACTGGGTATTTGCCCAGAACATCCATGAGTAGGTTTAGGTTTTCTGCTCCCTCAACCGTAAATTTTTTCATGATTGGGTCTAGGAACTTTAGCATAAAGTCCCGAGGCTCCGTTCGAATATCGGTATAAACACCGATTTCTTCTAACTTCTCTGGCTCTTGGAAGATGTCCATTACCTTGGGCTTCGGAGTGGCTTGCGAAAGTACTAAGAATTCTTCTAATATGGATTTTGCTTCGGACTGAGAAAGTCCTGATTTCATGAAGAGATGTATATTTTCAAAAAACTCTTTATGCCATCTACCTAAGGTGGCCTCTTTTTCTGTCATGCGATTCCTCTAAAAACGAAATTAGGCTAATCCCATTCTTCCTTTTGTCTATCCGATTTTTACATTTGATTGCAGAATTCCTTCATTTCTTTAATCTGACTTCTTGGGCTCGTTCCCCAACTATGAATTCGATTAAAAAATCAAAATTAGCAGAGAGAAGATGGATCCCTGACGGTTTCCATTTCTTGGGGCCTGAGGAAAGCAAACGTAGGCGAGAATTGCTACAGAGATTGAGCCAGTGTTTAGAAGAAGCTAGTTATTCTGAGATTTATCTACCCGCTTTCGATTATACTTCCTCCTTCCAATCTCAGATCAGTGGCACAGATACGTCCGCATTTTTAGCTACAAAAGACTTCGATGGCTATTCCCTTTCCCCTGGTGTGGATTTGACCTTACAAGTCGTAAAGGGAATGGCTGCGCGTTCCCATTGGAAAGAGAATCAAAATGTATACTATATAGGACGCAGGATTAGAGATCATAAAAAGAAGAATGCATCTCGCCGAGAAATCTTACAAATTGGTGGGGAATCAATTGGAGATAGCTCTCTGCCAAAAGTCTTTTCACAAATGGAATTGCTTTCCAAAATGTGGCAGAAAGTTTTGCCAAAAGTTCCAGCCACACTCGTGTTAGGTCATGCGGCCTTCCTTTCCGAACTCTTCACTTGGCTAAAGGTTCCAAACCATGAGGAAGGCAAACTTGCCCAGATACTTTTTACGAAAAATGCTCCCGAATTGCAGAAATACCTCAAACTTTGGAATGTAAGCGATGAGAGGCAAAAATTTCTAAAACTCTGTTTAAAGCCAACTCCCTTTGCTGAGTTTTCGCAATTCAAAGAGAAACTACTTTCGTTTCAGCAAGCTTCTTTTTCTCTAGAAGCCTTTGTTCCTTATTTGGAAGAGATTGAATCCATCATCCAACTTTGGTCTAAAGCCCATCCATCCTTTGATGGAATTTTTGATGCGACTTTGATACGCGATCTAGATTATTATACAGGCATAGTATTCCAAGGATATATGGAAGGTTATTCTGAGCCTGTTTTTGCTGGTGGTGTGTATAACCAATTGTATGAATCATATACAGAAGTGAAAAAAAATGCATGTGGGTTTGCACTACATGTAGATCCCATAGAAGAAAAGTTAGAAACGAGAGGTTAGTATGCCTGCAAATTTAGTCGTCGGGGCACAATGGGGAGATGAGGGTAAGGCGAAAGTAATCGATTATCTTTCCAAGGACACGGATATCATAGTTAGGTACCAAGGTGGTGCGAATGCAGGTCATACTGTGGTTGTGGGTGGAAAAAAGTATATTTTCCATCTAGTTCCCTCAGGGATCATCTATGACAATACAACTTGTGTCATTGGTAACGGAGTTGTTTTAGATCCTGAGTACTTTCTGAAGGAATGTGCTGATTTAGAAAAAAGTGGATTTAACGTTAAAAATAAAGTCCTGATCAGCGACTCCTGCCATATATTACTCCCTCACCACCGCCTAATCGATGAAGTACGAGAGTTGGGTTCCAGCCCAGAGGGTAAGATTGGAACCACAAAAAAAGGCATAGGTATGTGCTATGCGGATAAAATGTTACGCATCGGTTTACGTGCCGGTGACCTCTTAGACAAAGATATGTTGAAAAGGAAATTGGCTCGCATTTTAGAAGTCAAAAACCAAGAACTCGTAAAATACTATGACTTAGAGCCAGTGAAACTCGATGATTTGTTTAAGAGTCTCAGTCAATTTGCAGATATCATGGGTAATAATATCATAAACACCATCTATTTTTTGAACGATGCCTTGCAACAAGGGAAACGCGTTTTATTAGAAGGTGCGCAAGGAACTGGCCTAGACATTGACCATGGAACCTATCCCTATGTCACTAGTTCCAATCCAACATCTGGCGGGGCCTTGGCAGGCTCAGGGGTTAGTTTTCGCTACTTAAAAGATGTTATCGGTATTACCAAGGCATATACGACACGCGTGGGGGAGGGTCCTTTCCCTTCTGAAATTTTGGGAGAAGCAGGGGAAGTATTGAGAAAACTTGGTGGAGAGTATGGCTCAACTACCGGTCGTCCTCGTCGTTGTGGTTGGTTTGATGTTCAAATGATCAAACACTCCATCGTTGTAAATGGCATCAACAATATTACATTAACAAAAATTGATGTGCTATCTCATTATGATTCGATTCCCGTTGTTGTTGGGTATGAACTCAAAGGAAAACGACTTACACATTTTCCATCACAAGGACTAGAGGACGTCAAACCAGTGTTTGCTGAGTTTAAAGGATGGAAGGATGATATTTCTGGTATCTCTTCATTTGATAAATTACCACCGAATTGCAGAAGTTATATTAACTCTCTTCAAGAATTGATTGGAACAAAGATCGGAATTGTATCAACTGGGCCTGACCGAGAAGACACGATCATCATGAATTAAAAAAAGAAATCGGTGCCAAGATTTTTCTAGTATTGATTGACCGTGTAGGGTAGGTCGATATTGTTGGCAACAGAGCACGAGTCGTTAGCTCAGCTGGTAGAGCAATTCCCTTTTAAGGAATGGGTCCGGGGTTCGAATCCCCGACGACTCATGGAATCACTGAGTTCCAAACGAAGGCTTGATACATACGGTGCCATCGTCTAGTGGTTAGGACACAAGGTTTTCATCCTTGCAACCGGGGTTCAATTCCCCGTGGCACTACCAAATATTACACACCGATCTAAGTCCACATCCACCACAAATAGACTCGATTCGTTTTGCTTTGCACCTTTGGATGATCCCCACTCTCGTTAGATAAAAATCATATTGCAAAGGATCTTCTGGTGATAGCCTGAGGAATTGGTCTCTTACCAGTATTGCCTCTCTCATACCATATGTTTTCCTTGTAGAAAGGCCAAGGATTTGGACCAATCTTTGGATATGGGTGTCAAGGGGAAATGGGATTTCAGCTTGGGATATCCTTTTGTAGATCCCAAAGTCAGGATGATTTCGTCTTACCATCCAACGTAAAAACAAACAAATTCTTTTTTTCGCAGAATGGCTTTCGGGATCACCGATCCAGAATCGTATTCCGCCTGTGATTGGCTTTTTGCTTTCCAGCTGGCTTAGAAGTTTCTTTTGGAAACGAGCAATGGATGAGACAGGTTCAAAATTACTGCCCTTGAATAAAAAAAACTCTTCAAATATCGCATTGTTATCATCAGTCTCTCGATGGACTCTCAATATTTCAGAAAGTGCGTACAAAATGTTCTCATTGTCCTCTTTTGTTTGGAATCTGTACTTTTGTACGACCTTTATTGCTTGTTCAAAACGTTCACTTCTAGTCGCAAAAGCATAGTAAGGATTTTCACCTAAGGCTTGGAAGATTGGTTCTAGAAATCTTTGTATGGCGATCACATTTCCGTATGCATAGAGAGCGGACAAAAGTGCAACGATTTCGATGTCTAAGGGATTCTGATACCGTTTTGGAAATAAGATTGGGTCGGTCGAAATTAAATCATCGTTTGAAAATTCTGCTTTGATACCTTCCAAAGCAGCATGTAATGGGGAGAGTTTATATTCAAACTGCTGAATCTTTTTCACGAGCGATAAAGGTGCGCGAATTTAATGGGCGCGCAATTTGGTTTTGCATATAGGCACTCGCTTCTACGAGTTTGCTTAAATCAATGCCTGTTTCGTAACCCTGTCGCTCTAAAAAATATACTAAGTCTTCGGTGGCTAAATTACCGGCCGCTCCTTTGGCATATGGACAGCCACCAAGGCCACCGCTTGCAGAATCAAACGATCGAATTCCAAATCTGAGTGCTTCATTCACATTCGCAATCGCCATTCCATAGGTATCATGGAAATGACCAGCAAAGAGTTCTTTGGGAATATCCGAGAGGAGATTTGAAAATAGCTTTGCTATTTCATTGGGTACCGCCACTCCGATGGTCTCCCCGAGTGAAATTTCATAAGCACCTTCATCTAACAATCGTTTTGCAATCTCTTTGGTCTTTTCTGGAAGGATCTTTCCTTCGTAGGGACAGGCAATCACAGTTGAAATGTAAGCTCGTACTTTGATTTTGTCTCTTCGCGCATTCTGGAAAATTTCTGTAAATGCATCTAAGGATTCTCTTACGGTTTTATTGATATTTTTCTTTGTAAATGTCTCAGACGTAGCAGTAAACACTGCCACTTCTTTATAGCCAGCACTCAGAGCTTTCTCATACGCAATGGTATTTGGTGTAAGGCAAGAGAAGGCAATGGTTTGTGAAAGATGTGGATGTTGAAAGATTTCGTCCGAAAGTTCACTTGCATCTGCCATTTGTGGGATCTTTTCTTTTTTAACGAAGGAGGTTGCCTCTATCCTTTTGAGACCTGCGGCCGCTAATTTTTGAATATAGACAAATTTGCTCTCAGTTGAGAGAACTTTCTTTTCATTTTGAAGGCCATCTCGCGGTCCGACTTCTGTTATTTTAATTGTTTCCAAGTGAAAATCCTTTTCTCGCCAAGCCTAATCTTTGAATTTGGATAAGTCCACGTGCCTAACTTCATATGAGCCTTGTCATCGATTCTCTTCAAGTACAATCTAGAAATGCAATCCTTCTCAAAAATATCTGTCTGCAAGCTGAATCTGGAAAAATAACAGGAATCATTGGAAAATCTGGTTCTGGGAAATCCACAATTTTTAAATGCATCCTTGGATTGCCTTCCCTTTTAGAGGGCTTACAAGTGAAAGGCCAAATCCTTTGGGAGGGAAAGCCTATCCATAGCCTTAGACAAAAAGTCATCCAACCTGTTTTCCAGGATCCCTTTACCTTTTTTTCACCTTATCTAAGTCTTGAACAATCTCTATTAGAACCTGCTTATATACAATATGGGTATTTCTCAAAAAACATCCAGGAGGAAAGAGAAAAAATTCTAAACCTTTTGGATCGATTCCAGATCCCATCTCGAGTGCTTTTGGCAAAAGTTCATGATGTAAGTGGTGGTCAATTGCAAAGGTTGGCGATACTTCGTGCCATTCTTGCGCGACCAAAGATGATATTATTAGATGAACCAGTGACCGCTTTGGATGCCATCGTACAGTTGGATATAGTCCGGTACATCCAACAAATCAATCGAGAAGAAAAGATAGGATTTGTATTGGTGTCACATGATCTTGGTTTGGTGAAATCAATTACAGAAAGAGTCTTTGTGCTCCACCAAGGAGAAATTGTTGAATCAGGACCAACGGGGGAAGTTTTTTCCCAGCCGAAACATCCTTTTACGGAATCCCTTTTGCTAGCAAGAAAACTTAAGTTTTCTTAATTTCCATCTGAATCGACGGGCACCGCTTCCGAATCATCCAATTGGGTTTTTTTGGCTTCGGCAAATTTTTTCGCAATGTCCCTTCGCCTTGCGATCACTTTTGGCGAGACAGTTGCAAAAAACGGATCATTGGGAAAACTCAACATTTTAGTATACTCTTCCTCCGCAGTCTCATAGTCAGTCACCTTCGAAGCGGTTTCCGCAAAGTAATAATGAAATTTTTTATCATAGGGAATCGGTTTCCCTTCTTGGCTTGTGAGAGAGGTTTTAGCAAAAATTTTGTAAGCAATATGAAAATTCCCTTTTTCCATTTCTAGCCTAGCAAATCCTAGGCGAACATTCGGACTTGTTTCTTGGATTTTGGAAGCTTCTGTCAGGTATTGAAAGGCGCGATTCTTTAATCCACTCGCTAAATAATGATCACTTAAACGGACTAGGGCTTCTGTATCGTAAGGATTCTTTTTTGCTGCTAATTTATAGTGCTCAACAGCATAGTAGGCTTCCCTGGTGATTTCGGATAGAATGCCAATATGCAAATAGGTTTTATAATAATCAGGCATTTCCGCTTTTGCATATTCAAACTGAATCAAGGCTTCTTTGTATTCATAGTCTATGGAATGAAGTCTGCCCAAATTGTAACGAAAGGGAAAGAATTGAGGATCAAAACGAATCCCAGCTTGTAAGCGTTTTTTGGCAAGGGCGCGTTCCTTTTCTTTGCCAGTGACTACCATTTGTATGGTTTCATTATTCCAGTCCCCACAATTCTTTACCTCAATACCCTCAAAGGTAAAACTGCCACGACTAGTCGGAGGTTCTCCTTGGAAGGCTTTGCCACGAGCCAGGATAAAATCAGAACTATGGTAGATAAAGGATCCACTTGGGAATTGGTTCAAGTCAAACTCTTCGTCCTTACCCCAAAGTAAGTCAGCATATTCTTTTTCTCCAATTTGTTTTTGGCCAAAAAGATGCGGGGCCAGACAAAACAGAAGTGCATAACTGAGTAGGGTCTTTAAGTTGGTATGCATATGGTGCAAGAGATTCTTCTTAAGAATCAGTCTCTCACATTGAATGTCGGATACAAAACCCTTTTTCGTAACCGAGAGATTTCCTTACCCAAAACAGGTTTGGTTCTTGTTTTAGGTGAAAATGGATCCGGTAAATCAAGTCTCCTCAAAGAAATCTATAGCCATGCTCCTTATCGGAAAGATTGGGTGTGGACAGACGGCCCGAAGGCAATATCGTACTTGGGGCATGACTTAGGTTTATATCCTGCACTCACACTTGCAGAAAACTTACGTTACTTTGCGCGGCAGTCTCCGCAAAGCGAGCAAACGATTCTGCATTGGGCCAGTTACTATGGTTTGAGACAGAGATTGCCCGATCCTGTTTCCACCTTCTCTAGAGGAATGAAACAAAAGGCCGCAATCCTTCGGACTTATTTTGAAGGAGCAAATCTTGTCCTTATGGACGAACCATTTACAGGTTTGGATACAAAAGCCACAGGCCTTTTCTGCGAACACCTCAAGCTCTGGTCAGAAAGTTCTTGTTTGCTATTGGTACTCCATGAGGTGCCTAAGGACTTACAAAGCAAAGAAAGGATCCAACTGTGAAAGGAAACTTCTCTGCATTTTGGGACAGCACCACCAAAGAATTTTTATTGTTGGGAAGGTCTATGGGTGGTTTTTTCTCCCAGATCTCTCTCAGTTTGTGCCTTCTCTTTATCTTTTATTCTTCCATCGAAGTCAATGAATCCTTACAAGAAAGGAGTGTCCGTGGGATCAAATGGGCCATCCTTGTAATCCTCAATTTTGTTTTGATCGGACAGTCTTTATGGGAGGAACGAGAAGAGGGGGGATGGTATGCTTCCCTTGGTAGAAAGCCTCTCGCTATCCTCTACTTTGCCAAGTGCTTGGTGATTTGGTTGTCAACCGTCATAATCAATGGAATGGTTTCTCTCCTCCTATGTTTGTTCTTCCAAAAGGCAAATGTAGATCGGTTTTTATCTGAATGGATGTTTGCAAATCTAGGATCACTCTCATTGGTGTTTTTGGGTGTTACTCTGGGATTGCTTTCAGAGGCGAGTCGTATGAAAGAAATCATTCTCCCTCTTTTGCAGCTCCCATTTTCGATACCTCTATTTTTATTTGGCATGGAGGCAGAAACTCGGTTTTACCAGGAGGTGGAATTTTATCTTCCGAGTGTGGGCATTTTACTTTTCTTTGCTATTTTTTATGGCAGTCTGGGAGTATTATTTCTGGAAGTTTTACAGAAAGACTCCTAAAAAGAAATTATCCTAGAATTTTATCAGAAATCGTAAAGAGTAGGCAAGAGTGAATACAAAAATTCCAATCCTTCCCCTATACCTCGATTGTATCCTGTACGCACTGGTAGTTTTTAGTTTTCCTTTGGCCATTTTCCTAGGATTGTACTACCCCAATGTGATTTTGGAACAAGGGATGAGCCATAGGATTTTTTATTTCCATGTGCCAGTTGCCTGGGTGGCCTTGTATGGACCAGTGCTTGCGAGTCTTTTTTCAATTTTCTATTTGGTTTCCAAGAATCGTCTATGGGACAGACTCTCTTTTACGGCAAACCAAATCGCTTTCTTCTTTGCAATCGGTGTACTTTTCTCTGGGCCTATTTGGGCTTACAGTGCTTGGGGAGTTCCCTGGGACCGAACAGATGCTAGGCTGCAATCCTTCTTTATACTTGTCATTAGTTTGGTGTCATACTTCGTTTTTAGGTATTTGATTCTTGACCCTCAGAAAAAATCCCTACTGTCTTCCTATATTTCACTTCTCTGTGCCTTCAGTGCAATCCTTACATGGGGGGCTATTCGCTGGATCGAAAATCCTGGCAACCACCCAGGAAGTGTATTAGGAAAAGGAGGAATGGATACAGATATGCGAATCACTTTTTGGATCAGTATCCTTGCCTTTCATTTTCTCTTTTTACTTCTCTTCTTACTTATCTATCGATTAGAAAAGATTTTGGACATCCGTGATCAAATCTGGCAGTTGAGGTCATAGATTGGCAACTGTAGAATCGAAAGCCCATCATATCCTCATCGTAGATGATGTTTCCGAGAATGTAGAATTGTTAAAATACCTTCTCTCCACTCACGGCTTCAAAACCTATACTGCATTTTCTGCAGAGGAAGCACGTTTGATCCTTTTGAACACTACAATCGACGTACTCCTCTTAGATGTGAATATGCCGGTACAAGATGGATTCTCCTTTTGCAGGGAGCTCAGAGGAATGGATGCATTCAAACTCCTTCCCATCATCTTCATTACCTCTATTGAACGAGAGATTGGGTATGAAGAAGCAATGAAAAATGGGGGAGATGACTTCATCAACAAACCGTTTAATAAGCGTGAATTGGTGGCAAAGATAGGATCCATCCTTAGAATCAAGTTGTTACAAGATGCACTCTCCCAGGAAAAAATCCGATATGAAAAGGAGTTGCAAACGGCAAGGAAGGTGCAAGAGCAGCTGATTCCAGAAAAGAAATTTATCTGGAATGGCATCCAAGCACAAACAATGTTCCATCCTGTATTTCAAATTGGTGGAGATTTCGTAGATTGTTGGGCGGACTCCAAAAAGCTGCACATTGTCATAGCGGATTGTTCAGGCCATGGTCCAAGTGCGGCACTCATCGGAGCGATGTTCAAAATGCAGTTATTCAATCTAGACCCAAACATGACCTTAAAGGAGCGTGTTTACCACATACGGAAAAATTTGGAAATTGTCCTTCCAGAAGATTATTCGATTACCTTTTGTTATGCGATATTAGATGAAAGCCTCGAATTAAATTATATCAATGGGGGGCACCCGGCGCCGATTCTTTTCAGTGAGGGCAAAACATCCCTTTTGGAAGGGATCAGTCCAATGATCATGAACATTGATTTGAACGCAAAAGACGAAGTGCACACTCTCAAATTAAAGCCTAAATCCAAATTGTTACTCTACACCGATGGGGCAAGCGAAGCTATGAATGCATCGAATCAATTTCTAAGTGAAGAGGGGATGCGCACTATTTTTGCAGATTCCGTAACGGAAGGTGGAGAGATTTTAGAGCGCGTACGGACAAAAATATTGGATTTTTGCGGTTCAAAGCAACCAATGGACGATATGGCCATGGTTTGCATTCAGTTATGAGTCCTACACCTGATTATATTGGCAAAGTAAGAGATGTCTATGATCTCGGGAGCCATCTGATTTTAGCAGCCTCGGATCGGATTTCGGCGTTCGATGTTGTGTTCAATGAATTAGTGCCTGGCAAAGGAAAAACTCTTACTCGAATTTCTAACCTGTGGTTTTCTTATTTTCAAAATATTCCTAACCATTTAGTAGCTACCGATAGTAAATTATTTCCGAAACCATTTTCGGAAGATCCCAATTTTGTAGATAGGGCCGTCCTTGTAAAAAAAACAAAACGGATTGATTACGAATGTGTGGTCAGGGGGTACCTTTCAGGTTCCGCTTTCAAAGAATACAAACAAACGGGGAAGGTTGCCTTTGTTCCGCAAGCCGAAGGTATGTTAGAATCCGAAGCATTCCCTGAGCCTATCTTTACACCTGCTCGGAAGAATGATGTAGGCCATGACGAAAACATTTCCGAAGATACCATGAGACAAGAGATAGGATCTGAACTTTTTGAAGTGCTAAAAGCAAGGTCCCTCGAACTTTATACCAAAGCCCATGCACTCATGTTAGCTGAAGGAATCATTCTCTGTGACACAAAATTTGAATTTGGAATTTTGGACGGAGAAGTGATCTTGATCGATGAAATCTTAACACCAGATTCCAGTCGTTATTGGGAACAATCGGAATACAAAGTAGGCACGACTCCTCCTAGTTTAGACAAACAGATTTTACGCAATTGGCTTGAGGCAAGTGCCTGGGATAAAAATCCACCACCGCCAACTTTGCCACAAGAATTGATTCAAAAATTAATGGATAAATACTTAGAATTAGAAGAGAAAATTACAAGATGTATCAAATCAAAATCAACATCACTCTAAAGTCCTCTGTTTTGGACCCGCAAGGGCAAACGGTTTTGAAAGCCCTTCATGACCAAGGAAAACAATCCGTGGTAGATTTACGAGTAGGTAAGTACATAGAAGTGAAGGTCGATGCAAAGTCCGAAGCAGAAGCAGAGTCACTCGCAAAAGAAATGTGCGAATCGGTTTTGGTCAACCAAGTCATTGAATCTTATTCCTACCAGATACAAGCCCTATGAAAGCAAATGTCATTACGTTTCCAGGTTCCAATTGTGATAAAGACATAGGATCCATTTTGGCCAATGAATTCCAAGCTGATGTTCACTATGTTTGGCACAAGGAGTCATTTGACAACCGGCCAGACCTAGTCGTTTTGCCAGGTGGTTTCTCTTTTGGAGATTACCTTCGTTGCGGAGCGATGGCAAAGTACTCTCCTTGCATGAAAAGTGTTGATGAGCACAGAAAGCGTGGCGGATTTGTGCTAGGGATTTGTAACGGATTCCAAATCTTAACAGAAGCTGGCTACCTGCCGGGAGCTCTCCTTCATAACCGATCCTTGAAGTATGTCTGCAAAGACGTGGATTTGCTACCCGACAAACAAAATCAGGTAACGGCAGGTCTTTCTTCGCAAGCCTTAAGCATTCCCATCGCTCATGGGGAGGGAGCCTATTTCGCCGATGAAGAGACGTTGAAGCGTTTGGAAGGGGACTCTCTTGTCGCCTTTCGGTATGCGGAGAATCCAAATGGATCTCTACATGATATCGCAGGGATTACTGACGCAAAAGGCAAGATCCTTGGAATGATGCCCCACCCAGAACGCGCCATGAATCCTTATACTGGTAAGATGGACGGAAAGGCAATCTTCGAATCCATCTTCAAAAACTTGTAAAATATCAATCCAGTCTAGGCTTGCTTTTTCTCTTGGGATATCTCATAATCGTGATATATGCATTTCCAAGAAGAATCCATTGATTGTGTGGACTTCGTTCTCCGAAAAGATGAAGTATTAACAGTGATTTTAGGAGGAGGTAAAGGCACACGCCTTCTACCTTTGACTGAAAAGCGCTCCAAACCTGCCGTGAGCTTCGGTGGTAAGTATCGTTTGATCGATATCCCGATCTCCAACTCTTTGAATAGTGGTTTTGAAAAGATCTTTGTGCTCACCCAATTCAATTCCTATTCTCTAAATCGTCATGTGCATAGAACCTATGCTTCCAATGCCGTGCACCAGAAATCGTTTATCGAAATCATTGCGGCAGAGCAAACAGTATCGAGTGTTCGTTGGTTTGAAGGGACTGCCGACGCCGTCCGAAAGGTCCTACCTTACATCCGTGAGCAAAGACCCAAGTATGTTCTCATTTTATCGGGTGACCAATTGTACAACATGGATTTGGCGGACTTTATGCAAAACCATTTGATTGATCCTGAAACAGAAATCAGTTTGGCTTGCAATGCTGTCCCTGAAGACCAAGTCTACGGACTCGGCATTGTCAAAACCGGGATCGGTGATTCCATCAAGGAATTTATCGAAAAGCCACAGGATCTAGAGCAAGTCGAGTCTTGCCGCCAAACATCAGGCCAATTTTTAGCCAACATGGGGATTTATATTTTCAATACAAAGACCTTGATAGAAGTTTTAGAAGACCAAAGTTTGACTGATTTTGGAAAAGAAATACTTCCTAAAGCAATCCAGGAAAAAAAGGTAAAGGCCTATGTCTATGATGGATACTGGGAAGACATTGGAACCATACGAGCGTTTTATGAAGCAAATTTAATGCTCACAGATGACATCCCCAAATTTAATCTCTATCTAGAGAAAACACCTTTTTATACCCGGGCTAGGTCTCTTCCCCCGACCAAAATCAACAATGCCATAGTGAATAAGGCCTTGATTTCCGAAGGAACCATATTGAACCACTGCGAGATCCATCGTTCCGTGGTGGGTGTGCGTCAGTTCATCGACCACGGCACCAAAATCTACGATTCCATCATCATGGGTCTCAATCGATACGGCTCTCTAGACCGCCAATCGGGAAAAATCCCGCACGGGATCGGAAAGAATTGCGAAATCCGCAATGCTATCGTGGATAAAGACTGTGCCATAGGAGAAGGGGTTAAATTGCTGAACCTCAAGAATGTGACAGAATTCGAGGATGAGTTTGTCCGAATCCGCGAAGGCATCATTGTGGTGCCAAGGCACACAACCATTCCAGACGGCTACGAAATTTGATTGACCCATAAATGCCATAATTGACACGAATTTGTTTTAAATTGACATGATTTAAGCGAAAAGTTCTTGTTTTTTTCTCACTTGGCCGGACCCTAGCCTTGTAGATAGCAATTAGAACTATGTTCATAACAGAAACAGAACACGGAAGTCAGTTTTGGAATGAAAATCACTTTGTTCCTCATTTTCAACCCATCGTAAACGCGATCAATCGTTCGATCTCCGCCTATGAGGTGCTAGGTCGGCAGTACGATCCCGAAGCCAAAACCTTTCACTCTTTAGGTGGTCTTTTCCATAGCCGGGAAAAGGATATGGTGCCCATCTATAACATTGATCGTATCCTTCGGGAAAAAGCGATCCAGATCTTGAAAGATTCCCAACAACGCACAAAGCTATTTTTCAATATGATGCCCAATTTTTTGAATCGGGTTCACAAAGAAGATCTCTTTGCAGAAAATTTCCATATCATTCAGCTCATTGAAACCTACGGGATTGATCGCAACCAAGTGGTCATCGAGATCACAGAAGATGAGTTTGAAGGCTCAATCGAGAGACTCATCCAAATCGTTCAGATCTTTCGGGATTATGGTTTAAAAATTGCCATTGATGACTTAGGCACCGGCTTCTCCAATTTGGAGCGAATCGGCTACCTCCACCCGGATATCATGAAGGTCGACATCAAAATCATGCGCGAGAGTTTAAACAAGAACTCATTTAAGCAGGTATTAGGTGCCATTTCCGAAATGTCTCAGAAACTAGGCTCACAGTTGTTATTTGAAGGAATAGAAACAGAAGAAGAAGTCAACCTAGCCCTCTCGATGGGAGCCAATTTACTCCAAGGATTCTATTTCTCGCAACCCAATCCAAATTTTTTGAACCGCAATACCTTCTCAGAAAAAATGAGCATTATCCTGGAAAATTTCACGAAGATCCGGTCCACGGAACTCAGAGAAAAAGAAAAAAGGGAGAAGGAGATCATAGACCATTTGCAGGATTTGATGCAAGGGTTTACGGCTTCGCAAGAAGATGAGTTTGTTTCTCAATTTGGAGCGATTCTCAAACAATTGCCCAAAAGTATTCTGAAAGTATTTGTCTGTGATAAAGAAGGCTACCAGATCACGCCCACGTATGACCTGGACCGGTTTGTGGGTGGTTACCATGAAAAACTAAACCAAATCGGAAATAACTATGCCTGGAAACCATACTTTCTAAAGCACCAAGCCGAATCAGATCGCTACCATAAGAAATGGGGCGTGACCTATCCCCTATATGACATTAGGAATCAAAATCAATACGTGATCTTTACCTTCTCCTTACCTGGCGATCGGGTACTGATTGCACAAGTTGATTGGTCGGATTAGGAATCATTTGTTTTTTTAAGATAGCGGAATTTCCTGGTACTGAGAACCGTCTATAAATAGAACGATTCTAAATTATACGCGGAGCTCCATTTTGTCCAGTCTTCTTGAAATCAAAGACCTCCATGCTACTGTGGGGGAAAAAGAAATCCTGAAAGGAGTGAACCTAAACATTCTCCCAGGAGAGATCCATGCCATCATGGGGCCAAACGGATCTGGCAAAAGTACCCTTTCCAATGTCCTCCTAGGCCACCCAAAATATACAGTAACCGCAGGAGATATTCTTTGGGAAGGAAAGTCGGTTCTCCATTTACCCACAGAAGAAAGAGCTAGGTTGGGTATGTTTTTATCCTTCCAATACCCAACTGCCCTGCCTGGGGTCAGCATCGGTAATTTTTTAAAAACAATTTTAAAGGCCCATCGAGGTAAAGAAGTTCCAGTAAAAGAATTCAAAGCTGAGTTGAAAGCAGCAATGTCCCATTTAGAAATCCCTGACGCATTTATCGCTCGTTATGTGAATGATGGCTTCTCTGGTGGGGAAAAGAAAAAAGCAGAAATTTTACAATTGAGTTTATTAAAACCAAAATTAGCCATCTTGGATGAAACAGACTCAGGTCTAGATATAGATGCACTGCGCATTGTCTCACAGGGCATCACTGCCAATCAATCCAAAGAAAGGTCCATTCTACTCATCACTCACTACCAACGGATGTTAAACTATGTAGTCCCTGACTTTATCCATGTCTTTGCTGGTGGCAGGATATTGGAAACGGGAGGTAAGGAATTATCTCTTGTCTTAGAAGAGAAGGGCTATGATTGGATTTTGGAAAAGGCTGGTATCATAAAGTGAACTCTGTCTCTGAAGAGAAAAAAAGTTCCTTACCTGGGAAAGATATACAAATACAAGAGGACTTCCAAAGAGAAGCCAAAGCTTCTTTGGATGGACTTTCTTTCCCAAGTCCGCAGGACGAGGCTTGGAGAAAGTTTCCACTGCATGCTTTGGAATTGGAAACATACTTCCAAAATGCGAATGCTTTCCAAACTTTTTTTGCTGAAGTGGAAGGGATCGAGTCGCCATTCCCACGTCTGGAGGTACTAAACGCACTCAAAGCAGCCTGTGTGGCCAATTACTTTGCTCTTCATGCCCTTTCGACTGCCAGACAATTCCAATGGATTTCCTTTGAGGGTGCAAAAGAAGTGCCCGACACCAAAGAAATCCTTTGGAACCAGACGGAAGGAAAACACATTGTCTCTGTCATTATCTACTACATCCCCAAAAACACCAATGTGAAGTTACATGAATCGTTTGGGTCATACCTGCAATCAGAAGATCTACATATTAGCAACCAAGTATGTTTCTATTATTTGGAAGAAAATGCCTCATTGGAAATCCTCACCGAAGAAGAGTATGACTCAAATCATATCCAGTTGAAGTGGATTGGTTCTCACCAGAAACGGGATTCTAAATTGGTGATCCATAGTTTCCCGAAAAAAGGGTTTCGTGGAAAGATTTTTTACAAACCCGAGTTAGCTGGTAAGGGGGCGGAGTTTCTTCTTTCTGGAGTCAGTGTCAGAAAGAAACGTGAGCTTTTGGATATAGATGCAAAGGTTGTGCACAGTGCGGACTACACTTCTAGTAAAATCAAATACAAAACCATAGTAGCCGATAGAGCCCATCATATTTTCACAGGTGACCTCTACATACCTGGGCAAGTGAAAAAAGTAACTGCTCACCAAGAATCAAACAATCTATCTTTACATAAAAAAGCAAGAGCAGAAGCGAATCCAAAATTAGAAGTTATGGCAGAGGATGTTTCCTGCACCCACGGTGCTACTGTTGGGGATCTTGATGAAGAACAATTTTTTTATCTTCTTACGAGAGGTTTGAGCCCAGAAGAAGCAAAAGCACTTCTACTTGAAGCATTTTATGAATCTTCCCTATCTATCATTGGTTTTTCTGAGCTGACCAAAGCCGAGCTATCTGCTAGAATCAAAGAGGCAGTATTTGGGAGTTAGTATGTCGTTCCAAAAAGTGATAGAACTAGAAGCATTAGAAGAGGGAAAAATACGCACTGTCAAGACGAAGGATTTGATCCTTGCTTTAGTGCGCATAGAAAAAACGATCTATGCCTTTGAAGATGCCTGCAGTCATGATGGAGAAGAGATTTCCTGCGGTGAACTGCGTGGAACAACTCTTATTTGCCCCAGGCATTTTGCAGAATTTGACATCACAACTGGTAAAGTCCTCAAACGTCCTGCTACCGAACCCCTTTCGCTGTTTCCTGTGAAAGTGGAGGGCGGAGAGGTTTTTGTAGACTGGGAGGAAGGCTCGTGAGTATAGATCCTTATGCATTGAAAAAGGATTTTCCGATTTTACAAAGCAATCACCCAAATGGCAAACCACTTGTATATTTGGACAATGCTGCAAGCTCGCAAAAACCCAATTCTGTAATCCAGGCAACAAACAAGTACTATTCGGAAGAAAATGCAAATATCCACCGGGGTGTTTACCATTTATCCCAACATGCCACTGAATTATTTGAGCGCACTCGCATTAAAACTTCGAATTTTTTTCATGCACAATGCGCCAAAGCAATCATCTTCACACGGGGTGCGACAGAGTCTATCAACCTTGTAGCACAGTCATGGGGAAGGACAAATCTAAACCCTGGGGACGAAATTGTACTCTCAATCCAAGAACACCATAGCAATTTGGTCCCTTGGCAAATGCTTGCCATTGAGAAAAACCTCAAATTAAAATTTATACCTATTCTTGAGGACACAACGTACGACCTCTCCCAGCTAAAAGAATTGATCAATGAGAGGACCAAATTAGTTGCCATCTCTCAGATGTCAAATGTCACCGGCACAATACATAACCTAAGGCCTATTGTCGACCGTGTGCGGCAGGTAGGTGCTAAGATTCTTGTGGACGGGGCTCAATCTGCTTCTCACATGCGAGTTGATTTGGTAGACTCCGATTTTGATTTTTTTGTTTTCTCAGCACATAAGATGTTGGGTCCGACAGGAGTAGGAGTTCTCTTCGGCAAAGAAGAGATCCTAGAATCTATGCCTCCTTGGATGGGCGGCGGGGATATGATCGAGACAGTAGATTTAGAGCGTTCAACTTATGCAAATTTGCCAGCGAAACTAGAAGCAGGCACACCCAATATAGCGGGTGTGATTGGCTTTTCACACGCAATGGATTATCTTTCAAAAGTAGGGATGCATGCCATCCATGAACATGAGCAAATGCTAACCTCTTATGCATTAGATGAACTGTGTAAACTAGGTGGCATACAGCTGTACGGAACTGAGGATCGTGAGAAAAGAGGAGGGGTCGTCTCCTTTTCTTTGGACGGCGTGCATCCACATGACGTAGGTGCTATGTTAGATGAAGAAGGGATCGCCATTCGCGTGGGACACCATTGTTGCCAACCCTTGATGAAATCTTGGAAAATCCCTGGGACATGCCGTGCCTCTTTTTACTTCTACAACACAAAAGAGGATGTGGATGCACTCATTGCTGGATTAGCAAAGGTGAAAAGTATCTTTGCCCGTGTCGCAAGAAAATAAATCTGATATTGAGCTCTTTCTCCATTGGAAGGGGCTAGGCAAATGGTCTCATAAGCCGGAAAGTCAGTTCACCATATCTGTGCACAATCCATTGTGTGGTGATGAGTTGCATTTAGATTTTTCCCAAGTCGAGGGTGGTTTTCTGATAGAGTCCATGTCTGGTGAGTCCTGCTCCGTCTGCCAGGCATCAAGTGGTTTACTCTTTCATAAGAAGCTTGTCTGGTCAAAAGAGGAAGCCGAAAGACAAAAGTCCGTTTACTCGGAATACTTGGAGGGTCTATTGAATGACATTCCACTTGACGAGAAGCCATTTTGGGACATCCTTAAAACAAAACCAGGTCGGCACAGATGTGCCTTATTACCTTACCAAGCATTGATCAAATTTTTTTCAGGATGAAAGTATGTTAGTTGAGCCACAAACAGATAAAGAACGTGAAGTGTATGAAAGCATTCGGGTTGTGGAAGATCCAGAGATTGGACTTTCTCTTGTGGAACTTGGTTTGATTTACCAAGTCCAAGTAGTGGAGGACAAAGCAAAGATCATCATGACCTATACATCCATTGCTTGCCCCGCCGGACCACAGATGAGCCAAGATGTGATCAACCACGCTCTTCGGGTAGACGGTATCAATGAGGCTGCCGTAGAAGTTGTTTGGTCGCCGAAATGGGATCCCCGTGAGATGGCAAGTGAAGAGGCAAAGATGCATATGGGTATCTTCGATTGAAATACCAAATCAAGGTTTTTCTCTGCTTTCTTTTTCTCTCCCTGCCACTACTAGGCTGTGGAGGAGACTTCTTAAGACGATTTCAAACCCAAGCTCCCCGAACACTTAGCCAAGGGATTGAGGGAAGCGAAGAAAAGAGAAATCGATATGAGTTTTCTGGTAGGGAGTTTGTCATCGCGACGGACCACCCACTTGCCTCACAAGCCGGAGTTGATATGTGGAAAAAAGGCGGTAATGTCGTCGATGCCTTTGTATCTGCTAGTTTTGTTATCTCGGTTGTTAGACCCCACTCTACTGGTTTGTTAGGTGGAGGATTTGCTGTTGTTCATTTTAAAAATAAGTCTGGTGGGAGGGCTTTTGATTTTCGTGAACGAGCACCTTTGGGAGCGGAGGCAAATGTCTTTTTAGACCCAGATGGCAATCCTATCCCCAAAAAATCAGTGCTCGGTCCTTGGAGTGCTGCTGTTCCGGGAATGGTCTTCGGCTTACTTTCGATACAACGAAAATATGGACGGCTTCCTTTAGAAGAGGTATTGGAACCCGCCATACAAGCTTCTGAAAATGGATTTGCTGTTTATGAAGATTTAGCGAAGAGCATACAAACAAACTGGGAACATATGAATCCCGAAATGAAAGTGGTCTTTGGCCGCGATGGTAAGCCTTTACTTAGAGGAGAGGCATTAGTACAAAAAGACCTAGGCTCTGCGATCCGGCGGATTGCCAAGAACGGCGAGAGCGAATTGAGAACAGGGGACACAGCAAAGTTTATTCTCGCATACTTCCTGAAAGCCAATGAGTGGATTACCAAAAATGACCTTGAACGATATGAGGTTTTGGAAAGTGAGCCCTTGGTCTCTCAGGCATTTGGCAAACGCGTACTGACTATGCCTCCGCCTTCCTCTGCAGTCCATTTGCTAACGATGGTCCATGTCTGGGAACAATTGAACCAGAAGAAAAATTTCCTTGATGGTGAACTTGGAGATATTGTTAAATTGACGGAGTCTATGCGGCTCGGGTTTCGGGACCGCGCAATATTAGGCGGAGACCCGAGGTTTACTAAAATAGATGTCGAGCATTTGCTGAGTACGCCCTATGCGGAAGAAGAAGCTCTCGAAATCCAGAAAAAGGTTGTCTCTGGTGCATGGCCAAACCATTCCGATGCCACAAAGAAAGAATCATATAACACAACTCATATCTCCGTCTTAGATAGAGAAGGAAATGCGGTTTCATCTACTCAATCGATTAATGGTAGTTTGGGTGCGGTACAGCTTGTCCCAGGTACGGGTCTAGTGCTAAATAATACCATGGATGATTTCACATTGGCTTTAGGTAAACCCAATCTCTACGGATTGGTTGGAACCAAAGCAAATTTCATTGCACCAGGGAAAACACCCCTTTCCAGTATGTCACCCATGGTCTTTTTAGACGATAAAAATCGAGCAGACCTTGTCATTGGAGCGCCGGGTGGCTCCCAAATCCCAACAACCATCTTCAATACCCTCTATCGATATTTGATCGAGAACCGAAGTCTATACGAAAGTGCCGCCTTTCCTAGGCTACACCACCAATACCAGCCAGACATTTTATTTGTAGAACCTGAGGCAAAGAATGGCTTTCCTGAGTCGAAATTGCCTTTCTATCGAGTCCAATATAATAGGCATCGCGCCAAAGTATTTGTAGTCGCCAGAGAAGGAAATGAACTGATCGGAGTATCCGATCCAAGAGGGGAAGGGATCCCATTAGGATTTTAATGAAGAAAGTACTATCAAAATATTATAAAGACACGGCCAAGGAACTACTTGTCCCAGGCCGAGTGAATTGTTTGAACTCAGCAAAACACGGTTTGGAGCGCGAAGCACTGCGGATTGACTCCAAAGGAAAATTATCCAAACTAGACCACCCAAAAGAATTGGGATCTAGTTTAACCCATCCCAAGATTAAAACCGACTTTGCTGAACCCCAGATCGAATATGCAACTGGAGCCTACCAAACTCTAGAAAAAACACTACAAGAGTTAGAGGATTTACATGTCTTCACCTTTCAGAATATAGGCGATGAATCTCTTTGGCCATTTAGCATGCCAAGTCCACTCCCAGAAGAAAAGAAAATTCCTATCGGAAAGTATGGAAAAAGTATCGAAGGTCGAAAGAAACACATCTATCGGAAAGGTCTAGGGCATCGTTACGGTAGGAAGATGCAAACCATCTCGGGCGTACATTACAATATATCCTTTGACAAATGTTTGTTATCTACTGTCTCCGAAGTTCGGTATGGAAAGCCACTTGATCCCTTTACCCAATCTGAGATCTACTTTGATACGATTCGCAATTTTTATCGGGTGTCGCCGATACTTTTCTATTTGTTCGGAAGCTCGAGCCTCATAGATAAAAGTTTTGGCGCAAAAGCAAAAGGTCTCAGGCCATTCACTAAGGACACCCTCAATGCAGAGAAGGCTACCTCTCTACGTTTATCCTCTATTGGATATACTAGCAAAGTACAGTCCAAATTAAATATCTCCCTCAACTCTTTGAAAGAATATGTGGGTGATATGTGCTATGCCGTATCCAAACCTTATGCACCTTACAAAAATTTCTCTTCCACTAGCCAAGAACAGTTAAATGACAACATTTTACAAATTGAGAATGAGTTATATTCATTGGTCCGTCCCAAACAAATCCCAAAGGGAGAGGAGCGTGTATTAGATGCGCTATCAACTCGCGGTGTTGAATATTTAGAAATCCGTCTTTTGGACGTTTTGCCATTTTCTCCGATAGGAGTAGATGAGACAGAATTGAGATTTGTCCATCTATTGCTATTGTACTGTTTACTTTCCGATTCTCCGAAAGCAAAACCCGAAGAAATGCGAGAGTGGAGAAAAAACCAGGATAAGGTTACCTGGAGAGGACGAGATCCTGAATTGAATATTTCTTTCCTAGGAAAAGATTGGAACTTCCGCGATTTCATATTCTCGGTTCTCACTGAATTGCAACCGATTGCTGACCTTTTGGATTTAAAGGAAAGTAATCATGGCAAATTCAATCTGAGCTGGGAAGCTCAGTGGGAAAAGTGGGCTGATCCAAGTTTACTGCATTCGACGCAGACTGAAGTTGATTTGATGATCAACCAGATGTCCTATGCTGATTTCGGAACCTCACTTAGCAAAAGCCACGCATTGTATTTTAGAGAAAAACAGTTATCCAACAATTTGTTGGAGGAATACAAAAAAATGGCAGAGGACTCAATTGAAGAACAAAAATCCATTGAGGCTAGAGAGGTAATTTCCAAAATCTCTGAGACAAGAACCATTCTCGTAAATCCCTTGGAACTTTGCTCGGGCAGTATAGGATGATCGATTTTTCTCTTCCAAAAGGTTTTGAAGACCTTGAAATATCCACTCAGATCATTATCAGAGAAGCTTTGTTAGCTGGAATACAGATTGAAATCATCGATAGAAAAGAAAATTTTCTAAGGTTAGTGAATGGTAAAAAAAAGGAATTTATCAAACAGGCGAGCAAAACCCGTTTAGATAGTTATATGACCTACCTAATCATGGAAAACAAAATTGCTTCCAAACTTATTTTAGAAGAGGCAGGGCTCAGAGTTCCGAAAGGAAGGCATTACGAAGATAAAAACGCAGCTCGGGAGGATTTTTCCTACTTTCTTCCTTTCAAAAAAGTGATTAAACCTTCTACTACAAATTTTGGAATAGGCATTGGTATCTGTGAAGCAAATGCAGATATGTCAGTCTATGAAAAACAGATTGAGAATGCTTTTTTACATTCGACCTCCATACTCATTGAAGAATTTATCGAGGGACCAGAGTATCGATTTTTAGTGTTAGGCGAGGAAGTAGTTGCTGTATGCAATCGTGTACCGGCAAATGTATTAGGGGACGGAGAGAAATCGATCGCAGATCTCGTTTTGGAAAAAAACAAAGACCCTAGACGCGGGGAAGGCCATACAACTCCCTTGGAAAAGATTCAGATGTCGGAATGGGAAAGGGGCATACTGCAAGAGCAAGGATTGGATTTTCATTCTATCCCCAAAAAGGGTCAAAGGATTTATCTAAGAAAGAATTCTAATATCTCAACGGGCGGAGATTCTTTAGATGTTACGGATGTCGTGCATCCTGGTTATGTTGCAATCGCGAAAGCTGCCGCGAAGGCTGCAGAAGCAGTGGTCTGTGGTATTGATATCATATCGAGTGCGATCGAAGAAGCACCAGATCCTAAAAGGTATGCGATCCTAGAGATCAACTTCAATCCTGTTCTCTATATCCATGAATTCCCATATGAGGGAAAACAAAGGCGGGTTGGAAGGAAGATCCTCGATCTTCTCGGCTTTGCTTAAGTAGAATACTTTTCTTTTAAATAGCCGATGATGTCTTGCGACTCATACATCTGTACATTCCCATCCACAAGGAAGGGGACTTGCGATAAACCACCCAACTTTATCACTTCCTCTCGTCCCGGTGTGCCCCGTGATGCTTCCACATAGGCAAAGTCCTTCCCCTCTTGTAGGCCAAGGTCCTGGATAGCTCTTCGGACCTTAGCACAATAGGGACAACTGTCAAATTGGAACAGACGAAACAAGGTTAGGACACCATCTTTTGCAGTTCACCCGAACTCGCCATTTGGACTGTAATGTCATGGCCTCCGACAAACTCCCCATTGATGTAGAGTTGAGGAATGGTTGGCCAATTTGCAAATTCTTTGATGCCTTCTCGTACTTTCATGTCAGAAAGTACGTTAAAGGAACCAAAGTCAATTTTGAGGTTCTTTAAGACTGTCACCACACCAGCAGAAAAACCGCATTGTGGCATCTCTGGCGTGCCCTTCATAAACAAAAAAACTTTTTTGGATTTTATCAAATCTTCAATTTGAGACTTCGTTGTCGCCTCCATCATTCACTCCTTGTTTCCAATGCCAAAGCATGGATTTCTTCTTTCATTTCTTCTCGTAATGTAGCATACACCATTCGATGTTGCTCAATCAATGATTTTCCACTAAAACCTTTATAGGTAACAACGGCTTTGATGTGCACGCCGTCACGGTAGGGATCTAATATTTGGACGGTTGAGCCGGGTAATCCCGCTTCAATTTTTGCTTGGATTTCTGGTATCGTCATGCTGACAAACGCCCTCCTAGATACGAATGGTGGTCTTTGATATATTGGATATAGGCACTGGGAACCTCTGGCAAGACAGAAGTTTGAACGGATTCCTTTGCGAGTAGGCTAGCACTCCATTGCTTTAGCATAGGGCTTTCCATTGTTAAGGAGAACCATTCAGGGAATTTTTCGGATAAGAAGGCATTGCGCATAAAATAAGGAGCAATCGCGGCATCTACCAAATGAAACTGATCTCCAGCAAAGAACTGATCCAATGATTTGCTCTTTGTGATCGCAGCTTCTAAGATTTTGTATTTGTTTTTGATATCAACTAACTTCTTTTGAAATTCCTCTTCAGACTTGGTCATAGTTACCTGGTATTGGTCGATAAAAAGGGAACTCACAAATTCTATCCATGCTCTATGCTTTGCTTTTTGGATTGGGTTCGATGGATGTAAAGAAGGCGGATTTGTCTCATCTAAAAATTCCATGATGACAGCAGATTCAAATAGAACTTCACCATCTATTTGTAAAACGGGAACTTTACCGAGAGGAGAAATCTTAAGGAACCAATCGGGTTTATTTGCAAGATCGATATATTCTATGTCATATTCGACTTTCTTTTCTTTCAGTACGATCACCGATCTCTGCACAAATGGGCAAAGTTTAAAACTGATCAATTTTGGTTTTTGCATTTAAATTCCTCCTGCATCTATTTCTAATGCATGCAATCCTGATTTCAATTCTTCCTCTAATATTGAGTATATGGCTCTGTGTATTTCCAGAGTCTTTTTGCCTCGAAAGGCCTCTGAACGGATCTTAACTTTAAAATGGGTTTCACCACCTTGAATATATGCAGAGTGTCCATAATGCTCCTCAGTTTTATCAAAAACTTCCAAGACATCGGGTTTGAACTTTTCTTCTAGAATGGTTTGTAATCTTTCCTTTCTAGTTTTTAATTCCATAGCCTTTTTTCATTAAACGAACATTAAAGATAAATAGAGATATAGAAAGGAAAACAAGGATGCTGAGCGAAACGTAAATATTTACATCACTTGTTCCCAAAAATCCATAACGGAAGGCATTCACCATATAGAGAATGGGATTTGCTTTGGAAATAAATTGCCAGATGGTTGGTAAATTGTGTATAGAATAAAATACTCCTCCTAAATAAGTTAAGGGAGTTAAGACAAAGGTCGGTACCATTGCTACGTCATCAAATTTCTTTGCAAATAGAGAATTCAAAAAACCTCCGAGTGAAAAAACAATCGATGTCAGCAAAACAGTAATGGCTATTAGGAAAAGACTGTGGATTCTAAGCTTTGTAAAAAATAAAGAAGTCAAGGTTACAAGAAAGCCTACACTAAGTCCTCTCACAACACCACCAAACGTATATCCAAGAACAATTGTGTAAGGAGACGTGGGCGAAACTAGCAACTCTTCTACATTTTTTTGCCATTTCGCGCTGAAAAAAGAAGAAACTACATTCCCATATGCATTTGTGATGACACTCATCATGATAAGTCCAGGCACAATGAACTCAATGTAGGTAAATTCTCCAATCTTTCCAATTTGTTTGCCAACCAATTCTCCAAAAATTAAAAAATACAGAGCCATCGTAATGACAGGTGGGATCAATGTTTGGATCCAAATCCGAACTATGCGTATCCACTCTTTTCGAACAATGGTCAAGAAGGCGATTAGATTTTGTTTTAACATATCATTTTCCTTTTGTCAAAGAAAGGAATAACTCTTCCAATCGATTGGATTTATTCCGTAAACTTATGACTTGAATTTTAAGTTTCGTCAACTCAGCAAACAATTCGTTCATAGATTGACCTTTTTTAATTTGCACTTCTAAAGTGTTGTCCTCTATCCATTTCATAGGAAATTTTTTAGAATTTACCTTTGACTTTGGAGGATTTTTGACATCAATCACAAATGTCTCTTTCGTTAAGCCACGTAGCAATTGTTTCATGGAAGTGTTCTGGACAATCTCGCCATGATCGATAATGGCGATATTGCGACAAAGTGACTCCGCCTCTTCCAGATAATGAGTCGTTAGGATTATTGTTTTTCCGTTTGCATTTAACTCTGTTAAAAATTCCCACATGGACCTTCTAATTTCGATATCGACTCCAGCTGTTGGTTCATCCAAAATCAAAATTTGTGGATCGTGCACAAGTGCGCGCGCTATCATGAGCCGGCGTTTCATACCTCCAGAAAGCTGGCCGGCTTGGCTTGTGCTTTTGTCTTGTAGGGAAAGTTTTTCTAAAAGAAATTCAACCCGTGGGAGAGCCTCTGATTTGGAAATTCCATAGTAGCCTGCTTGGTTGATCAGAATGTTTTTCACTGATTCAAAGATTCCAAAATTAAATTCTTGTGGAACAATCCCTAAAAAAGTTTTCGAGAGATCTTGGTTTTCATCTATGTCCACACCGCATATCTTGACCTTTCCCTCAGTTTTTTTGATAAGAGAACTTAGGATACTAATCGTTGTGGATTTTCCAGCGCCGTTTGGACCCAAAAGCGCAAAAAAATCTCCGTGTTCAATACGTAGATCAAGAGACTTTAAGGCTTGTACACCTGAACTATAGGTTTTTTGTAAGCCTTGGATTTCTATCGCATAATCTGATTTCATTTATTTACCTACAATTTTCCTTGTTAGATGGTGGGTAGGGTATTGGTGCATTTTTCTTTTTTGTTTCCGTAAATCCTTTTGTATTTCGTCAGGCAGTTCAACGACAGATTTACATTCTTCTGAGCAACAATTTTTAAGTTTCTCAGAGCAGTCTTCACATTGAATATACAGAACATGGCATCCTAGGTTTGCGCAATTTGTATGTCTATCCGAGGCTTTACCGCAGGTGTAACAGACAGAAAGAACATCATCTGTTACTCGTTCGCCCAGTCTATCATCGAAGACAAAATTTTTACCTATGAATTTACTTTTTAAACCAGCATCTTGGATCGCTTTGGCATAATTAATGATGCCACCTTGCAACTGGTGCACTTGAGAAAATCCTTTGTATTTTAAGTAAGCACTAGCCTTTTCACAACGAATTCCTCCAGTGCAATAGAGTAAGATTTTTTTATCTTTCTCATTCTCTAGTAACGTTTCTACCATAGGTAGTTCTTCCCGAAAGGTTCCTGCATCTGGAAGAATGGCATTTTCAAAATGGCCAACTTCAGATTCATAGTTGTTTCGTAAATCCACAACCAAAACTCCTGGCTCTTCTAGGGCATTGTGAAATTCCAGGGGTGATAAATGAGTTCCTACTTGGGAAGGATCAAATTCAGAATCATTCAGCCCATCTGCGACAATTTTCTTTCGCACTTTGATTGCGAGCTTTAAGAAACTTTCTTTTTTATCTTCGACGGCATCGTTGAAATAAATGCCAGCGAGTTCGGGAATGGAATCTATGAAAGACCGAAGGGGAGTATAGTTTTCAATAGGTACGGAGCACTGCGCATTGATCCCTTCCTTTGCTAAATAGATCCTTCCTAGGACGGAAAGATCCTCAAGCCTATCATACAATTGGTCTCGAAAGGAAGAGGGATCCTCAATTTTAAAGTAGCGATAAAATGAAATGACCCTTCGCTCTCTAGGGTCACTTGCCACTTTTCGTTGTAGAGTATTCTTATCAAATCGATTGAAGAGAAATTTTTTCATGCTACTTTGCCTTCTTCTTTTCTTCTCTCACTTTGCGGAATGCGTTACGAGTGATTTCGGAAATTGCTGGGTGGATATAGATCATTCCCAAATAATCATCTAACCTTGCCTTAAGATACATACCCAAAACAATTTGGTGGATCAAATTAGAGGCCTCGTCGCCGATGATGTGAGCACCTAATACTTGTTCTGTCTCCTTGGAGACTAGAACTTTAACAAATCCAGAATTGGACATCCTAGCCATTCCAGTGGCACTCGAGGAGTAGGGATTTTTACCTTTATAATAAGGAATCTTCTTTGTGACGAGCTCCTCTTCCGTAAATCCGACACTTGCAATCTGTGGGTGTGTAAACACAGCTTCGGGCATAGGAGGGTATTTGATAGCTTCCATTTTTTCTTTTAAGTACAGGTTTTCGAAGAGATACTCCCCCTCAAAATTTGCACTGTGGCGGAAAAAATAGCGTCCTATCACATCGCCAAACGCATAGACACCTGGTTCATCTGTTTCTAGGAAGTTATTGACTCTAAGAAAACCGGCACCGTGGGTTTGTATCCGTGTGTGCTCAAGTCCTAAGTCATCAGTATTCGCTTCCACTCCTGCCGCGATCAGAAGCCTTTCTGCTTGGAAACTTCTTTTTTGTCCTGTTGCATCTATGCCCCGTAAGGTGAATTCCTGGTTCTCATATTCTACTGATTCGATTTTAAAATGAGACTCGATCGGAAAGGGAAGGTGTTTAGCCAGTTCCTCTCTGATTTCCAAGTCTGCATGCTTTAAGATTTCTGCTCTTGTGACAGCTTGTACTTTGGTACCGTAGGCATGGTATGCGGCTCCAAGTTCTAAAGAAATAAATCCTGCACCTATGATGATGAGGGATTTTGGAAAAGGGTTTCCTTGTAAGGCTTCTCTCGAAGTCCAATAAGGTGTATTTTCTAAACCAGGTATTTTCGGAATGCTTGGACGTGTTCCTGTTGCAACAAATATATGTTTGGCGGTATATTCATCCGCCCCATCTGTCAATACTTTACCCGATTTAAAAGTAGCTTTCCTCGGATAAAAATCAATATTGGGGTTCTTGTCATAGGCAATCGGGATCGAGTCTGAATCTGCTTTTACCGTTGCATTCACCCTTTGGAAAATGTGAGAGATATCCGCAACAGGCTTTGCCGGAAATCGGACAGGGAATTTTTCGGCCTCTTCACTCGCTCGGATGATTTCAGAAGGATAGATGATCATTTTAGAGGGAATGCATCCTCGGTTTAAACAGGTGCCTCCGGGGCTCTCCTTTTCGAATACCGCAACGCGTTTGCCGATTTGGGACGGTGGTGTGACAAGTTTGGTCCCGGCCCCCGCTCCTATGACTATGATATCGTATTCCTTCATCTATTTGCCAGAATCGAAAAGAGAGCCGATTCTGTAAATGAAGCAAAAATCAGATTGGCAATTTTTCCAGATTTAAGGAATGAAAGGATTTTTCCTACCTTGCACCTTTTCTACTGCCTCATTCTTTTGGATTTCAAAAGTATCAACGGGGTCTTCCTGGTTCCATTTTTCGTATAGCGTTCGTTTGCTCTTTTGGATTTCGACCCCCCACTGTTTCTCCATATAAAAATAGATCCGGGCAATATCTCCTCGAATCGCCTCTCTTGGTTCTGCCACTGCTTCAGAAAAGTTAACTTCGAAATCACAAGCACCATATTGCCGGGGTTCCCCAGGAATGATCCCAAAATCAAAATTACCGCGGTCCTGGTTGAGTTCTCCAGGAGCAGGTACTAAATTATGCAAATCAGCCTCTATTTCTCTAAACTCAGGGTCCGTACCTTGGCAACATTTACGTCCCTTTACCTTTTTGCCTTGGACATAACAGCTGTCATCTGTCCAGCAGGATCGATGTTTACCAAAGGCATGTGCAGGGACAATGTGTTCCCATTCTATATATTTACTCCTTTCATTGCCCGTGCGAGATTCGAGAGCGCATTGTTCTCTCTGGATTTCAAACCTCCCTTCTAGGGAACTAGAAACTTGGAAAGGACAGGAGCAGTAAAAATCATAGCCTCCTTTGCGGTAAATCCTACGGAGGAATTTCTTTGCTTTGTTAAAATCATCGATTTGAAAGGATTTGGTTCCCTCTGCTTCCGTTTCCGAGGGAAGGTTAGATAAGGCAAAGAGAACTGAGATGCTGATGAGTCCAAGGCATAGAATGGTTTGTTTCATTTGTCTATAGTCTACCATTTATCCCGGACAGAACGGAGTTGTAAAAAGAGGTTTTCTTCCTCGGAAACATCTGGCTCCCTAGTTTCTGTAAATAGATTTGGGGAAGAAACCTTCACTTGCTGCAATTGGAAGAATGGATTGATCTCCTTTTCTAATTTCCAGCGTGATAGGTAAGGGCTATCCGAAGAGTGTTCTTTTGCCACCACTTGGCTCACTGCATCTAAGCTAGCATTTGGGTTTACCTGCTTTGCAAATCGGAGATTGTTCTCCCAATAGTCATGCCCAGGGTAAAGGATGAGATCGTTTGGCAAAGAGTGCAACTTTTCTCGTAAGGTCCGATACAAAACCTTGGCATCCCCACCTCGGTAACAGTTTCCAACTCCGGCATTGAAGACAGTATCACCAGAAAACAAGCCAACTTTTTCGTTCGTCTGTTCTAATAGAAAACAATGGTGGCAAAATGTATGACCAGGAGTTTCGAGACTGCGAAGTTGGAAGTGACCTGAGGAAAAAACGGTCTCGCCATCTTGGATCGCTTCGTCCATTTCAGGAATGATGCCAAGTCCACCTACATGGGCTTTCACGATTGCACCGGTTTCTTTCTTTAGCTCTGCATTCCCAGCAGTATGGTCTTTGTGTTCGTGTGTATTTAGGATGAGCTCCAGTCGCAACTCGAATGTATGCAAAATTTCCAAGATTTGAGGGGCAGAGAAGGGATCAATGCAAACCGCTCGTTTATCTTTTTTATCAATGATCAAATAGGAATAATTACGTAGAGGTGAGTGTGTATAGATAGGCAACACACTCACCATGTTTTAATAGAGGATTCTCGTGCGAATCGAATGTGGGTGGGCTTTGATTTTGTTTTTTAGCTCGTCACCTAAGTTTTTGTCTATCTCCATCGAGAGATAACCAATATTAGCTGAGGTACTCAAGTTTTGTGTCAAAATATTTCCACCCATTTCCGAGATGATGTGGTTGATATCTCTTAGAAATCCAGGTTGGTTCTTGTGGATGTTGAGGATCCTGTGGTAGGAAGGTTTCAGATTGCCCAATTCAATATTGGGAAAATTGACAGCAAAGGTAGTAGAACCATTATTGATAAATTTCAAAAGTTTTTCTGCTACTTCGGTGCCGATATTTCTTTGTGCTTCCTCCGTTGAACCACCGATATGTGGGGTGAGGATCACATTTGGTAATCCTTGCAATGGACTTTTGAAAGGATCATCGTTGGATTTTGGTTCTTCTGGGAAGACATCGATCCCTGCTCCCGCAAAAATTTTGTTTTTGATCCCTTCGGCTAGAGCCTCGATTTCAACTACATTGCCCCTAGAAAGGTTGATGAGATAGCTTCCTTTTTTTACAAATGATAGGTGCTCTTTTTTGAAAAGATGGTAGGTCTCTGGAGTCTCTGGGACATGAAAGGTGATAAAATCAGAATTTGCGAGTAGAGACTCGTAGGTGGGTAGAGGGCTCGCATTCCCAAGAGGAAGTTTGGTCATGATGTCGTAGTAAACGACTTTCATACCCATGGATTCCGCAAGGACAGATACCTGAGACCCAATATGTCCATAGCCCACAATGCCCAGAGTTTTGCCTCTGACTTCAAAACAACCCTTGGCAACTTTATTCCACTTTCCGATATGCACATCTCTAGACTGGTCTGTCGCTTTCCTCGCTAACATGATGATCTCCGCGATCACGAGTTCGGCAACGGATCTGGTATTGCTATAAGGTGCATTGAAGACGGGAATGGCTCTGTTTTCTGCTTCTTCCAGTGCCACCTGGTTTGTACCAATGCAGAAACATCCAATGGTCAGAAGTCGACGAGCGGCTGCGAGAGCTTTGGGAGTAACGTTTGTTTTGCTGCGAATCCCCAATACATGGACCTCGGCGATTCGCTCCACCAAATCTTTTTCTTCCAATGCGTCTTTTTCCAGAGTCACATCAAAACCATCCCTCTGGAAGATGTCATAGGCATCTTGGTGGATGTTTTCCAATAGTAAAACTTTGATTTTTCCCTTAGGATAAGATTCCATATAGGAACAGCATTTTTTCCTTTGCGAAAGCTTGCACCTCGAAAAACATGAGATTGCAATGGAAAGAATCCTATTCGTCCTCCTCATTCTCTGCAGTTTCGTTTTGGGAAACTGCGCAAGCTCTCGGAAAAACGTTGTCCAGTACGAACCTACCTTGGAACAAATGGTGGCCGAGTCCGATGCACTCTGTTTGAAGTCCTATCTTTATTTCTTCTCGGGAAAGCCCTGCGTCAGCATTCGAGGGGAAAAGGACAACAATACAGGTTCCGTTCAATATTATATCAAATATGAGATCGGATCGTTTGATGTAGACCTTCCACTGGGTCTCTCGGTTAAATTGGGAGATGTTTGGTACAACCTAAGAAAATCAAATACCAATTACTCTGATACCATTACTGTCTCTGCCGTTCTAAACCCTGAAGAATTGCTTGCCTTTACAGCTGCCAATAAGGTGGAGATTGCCTATACGAACAGAGCTCGCACAGACCACTACCAGCTTTCCGAGACACAAACCAAATCACTTAAAGATTCTTTTGTACGGATCCAACGCCTGTTGGAATCGGAAAAGAAGATGCAGATTTTCAAGAAGTGAAACAAACCCCTTAAGAGTTTGTTTCAGGCCTCATTAAAGGAAATAAGATCGTATCACGGATAGAATGGCTGTCCGTGAAGAGCATCACAAGTCGGTCAATCCCTATCCCCAAGCCTCCGGTAGGTGGAAGACCATATTCCAGAGCGCGAATATAATCTTCATCCATCATAAAAGCTTCATCATCACCAGCCTCTCTTTGTCGAACTTGCTCCTCGAATCTTTCCTTTTGGTCAAATGGATCGTTTAACTCTGTAAAGGCGTTGCCAATCTCCCTTCCCGCAACATAGGGCTCAAAACGTTCCACATAATTAGGATCATCTTCACGAGATTTAGCTAGTGGGGAGAGTTCTTTCGGAAAGTCTGTAATGAAGATAGGTTGGATCAAATTTGGTTCGACTAGAGTGCTAAACACTTCGTCGCAGACTTTCCAAATGCTGACTGAATCATCTGCATCCACTTTGACAGATTTTGCCTTTGCCTTTGCTTCCTCAAGGGTTTTGACCTGGCTGAAATCAATACCAGAGTATTCTTTAATAATGCCGATGTAAGTAACTCGCTTCCAAGGTGCCGATATATCGATCATATCCTTGCCATACGCAAACTTTGTGCCTTTTCCAATCGCATTGGCTACACTGATCACCAAGCGTTCTGTTAGACTGAGCATCGTCTCCATATCTCCAAAGGCCATATAGGCTTCCATCATAGTAAACTCAGGATTGTGTTTTGTAGAGATACCTTCGTTTCTGAAATTACGGTTTAGTTCAAAAACTCTGTCCATTCCACCAACAATGAGGCGTTTTAAATACAACTCAGGCGCAATCCTCAAATAGAGGTTTAGGTCTAGAGTATTGTGGTGAGTCACAAAGGGCCTAGCTGCGGCACCACCGGCAATCGGTTGCATCATCGGTGTCTCTACCTCTAGGAATCCTTCTTTGCTTAAGAAACTTCTGATTTCGGAAACGATCTTACTGCGCAGTTTAAAAGTTTCACGAACATGGTCATTGACAACCAAATCCACATAGCGCATACGGTATCTTTGCTCAACATCGGAGAAGGCATCGTAGACTACTCCGTCTTTTTCTTTGACGACGGGAAGTGGACGAATACATTTTGATAGAAGTGTGACTGATGTTAGATGGAGCGTGGTCTCTCCTTTTTGAGTTTGGAAAAGCCAACCCTCTATGCCAATCCAATCTCCTAAATCCAGGCTTTTAAAGAGAGAATAAACCTCTTCTCCTAGATCGTCTCGAGTAGCGTACAGTTGAATCAATCCAGATTTGTCTTTTAAGTGGGCAAAGCTTGCCTTACCCATGACACGTTTTGCATGTAATCTTCCTCCCAATTTAAAGCTTTTCTTTTCGGTAGATTGGGGATCAAAATTAGCGATAAGACTCTGAGAGTCTGCATTTGGAAAAAAGCGCAAAGGGTATGGATTGACACCTTTGTTTTTTAAATCAGTGATTTTCTGGATTCTCTGTTGAATCAGATCATTTGTTTCTTTGAATTCATCCATTAAAGGATACCTCGGATTTTAAAATAAAGATAACGAACAAAGGGATGTACGACTTCTCGAAAACCATCTTCGGATAAAAACCAATTGGAGGCTGTGTATTCAGAAGGAAAGGAGTAAATGGAGATCTTTACTTGAAGGGAATTGAGATTCTTCTGAAAGATATCTCGATTCATCTTTGCATCATATTGTTTGCAAATGACCAATAGAGACTGCGCATTGTTGGTAACGAGTTGTTTTAAGATCAACTTTGCTGCTTCCTCGATCTCGCCATTCTTTCCTGGTGGGATAAAAAAGAATTCTACTAAACTAGGATCAATTTTTGCTTCCGATAGTTCACTGCTTAGGATTTGGGCTTTTGATTTAGCAGAAATTAGATGGTTTTGCGTCTTTTCTTCTTTGATGACCACTAATAATTTTTTGATTGTTTGCTTTTGGAAAAGAGAAGCGATCGCCAAAACTCCCTTTTTGCTAGGCAATTCACTGGCCTCGAGAACGGCATACTCTGATTTCTGGAAAGGATCGGATACAGAAAGGAAGTAGGGGCTAAGGAATAAAAAACCAAGCCCAATGAATAAAGGACTCAGAAAACCAAAGAGGATGAGTTTTAAGCGGTAAAACAGATCGGAAACTTGCATAAATGGTTTCGCTCTTACCTTACCCTTAGTACTCAGGCTAGTGACAAGAGAAAATTGAACTCCTTGACGAAAGCATGCTTTTCCCTATCTTGGCAAAAGTAAGAAAACACAAGTCGCTCGGATGGTGGAATTGGTAGACACGCTACTTTGAGGTGGTAGTGCCGCAAGGTGTGGGGGTTCGAGTCCCCCTTCGAGCAGTAATGGACTTCCTTCCTTCTTGATCCAATCCCAGTTTAGAGTTGTTTGTACATTTTTGCCTGTTTTTTGTCTTGGGGGTCGATTACGGCCTGTTCTGGATGGAAGACAATGTTCCAATACCGAATTCCATAAAAAATCACACCCATACACAAAACAAATAACAGTAGATAGGCGGAATATTCGGGAAACATAATAAACGATTCAGGATGGACTTGTATTTCTTTAAAGTGGGGGATTAGCATATACCATAGCACCGAGAGTGCGACAAAGCCAACACCAAACTTTCCCCACCAATTCGGTTTGCCAAGGAGCCCTCTTTTTAAGTAGAGAAATCCACCCAACCAAACTCCTAAAAGTTCTCGAATCAAGTAGATGCATAGGATCCAAAAGGGAAAACCAAAGTGGTACCATGCAATGAATAGACCACCTAAGGTCACAAACTTATCGCAGACAGGATCTAGATACCTACCTAAATTGGTTTCTTGTTTCAAAATCCGAGCAAAAAATCCATCAAAGAAATCGCTTAGGACTGCCGCCAAACAAAGGAAAATGGAAAGGTAAAAGTGGCTTAAGTCTTTAGGATTTTCGGCGTAGTACTTTGTAGAGATAAAGAAAAAGGGAAGCATTAGGACACGCGAAATGGAAAAAAAATTGGAAAGTGTAAAGATGCGATCTTCGAAAATCTCTTTCGCTTTTTTTCCTTGGAGGCTCATGAATACCTCTCCATCTTTTTAAAAAGACTGATTAGGGCAAGAAAACAAAACTTTTTGCAATTGACTACAAGTAGTCTTTAAATATTCTGACATACGAATCACGGAGTTGTAGCTCAGTTGGTTAGAGTGCCTGCCTGTCACGCAGGATGTCGCGGGTTCGAGTCCCGTCAGCTCCGCCATGGTTCAATCCACATACTCTTCTTTATCTTTCTTAAATAAGATCAGCCTTTCTTCTTCAAGTTCCCGGGCCACTTGCACAATTTTACTACGTGCTTCATTGATTTCTCGTAAGGTAACACGAGGTTTCATCTCAATTACGTCCAAAATGTCCGCTGCGCGGTTGGTGGACATATTTGCTAAAAATTGCGATCTGATTTCCTCACCCGCACCTCTGATTGCAAACGCAATGCATGAATCATCTGCCAAGCGATTGATCAATGTCCTCATTTCTTTTCCATCGAGGGCGGTAATGTCCTCGAAGGTATACAGCTGCTCTCGCACTTGGCTTGCGATATCTGGAGATTTTTCATCTAATTCTTGTAAAATGCTGGTTTCCAAACCTTTATCCATAAAGTTTAGAATGTTTGCCAAGACATGAGCACCGCCTGCCTCCGAATACTCTCGTTTGTCCCTTTCCTCATATCGCTTCTTTAAAATTTTAGCTATATTCTGCAAAACATCTGGGTGTGTCTGAGAAGTGGTTGCTAGTCGAACGGCAATCTGAGCTTGCTCTTGCTTAGAAAATTGTTTTAAGACTTCTGCAGCTTTTTTGGGATCCAGATGCGAAAGAGTAACAGCAATGATTTGGGGAGACTCCTCAGCTAGGATAGAATGTAAAACAGTAGCTTGGATCTGGTTTAAAAATTCAAAATCATTCTTTGTTTCTTCCTTATGGATTTTTTTAAGAATCACATTTGCCTTTTCTTGCCCAACCGATTTTTCCAAAAGGTGTTTGGCTCGGTCAATGCCTCCTTGTGCACCTTCTTTCCATTCTGTGATGGTAGCTTGGAATTCTTGCAAAACTTGCGCACGTTCTTCCTTGGAAATGCTTCGGATTTTTGACATTTCGAGGATCACTGACTCTAGCAATTTATCATCCAAATGCTTTAAAATTTCAGCGGCCTGGTCTTGGCCCAAAGAAAGGAGGAGTAGGGCGGACTTACGGATCCCAGAAGGAGAGGAACTTGTGGAAAAGGGGAGCATGTGACATAATTCTTTGATTTCTATGCTTATGTCAAAAAAAACTTAGGTAATGAGACAAAATTTTCTCAAGGAAGTCTCAAGTTCGTACGATACCCTTTGTAAGTTTCAAACAAAAAGGAAAGACCAGATGGATAAATCACACAAATTCAAAAATACCTTGGAGAGATACATTCACTACCGAGGCATTGATATCGTACTGCATTTAAAAGACGGCCAAGTCATTGAGTTGGACAAAAACCGCCAAATGGAGGACGATGTTGTGATTGGCAATCTGGCACAAGGTGTCGTTCGTATCCCATTGCAAGACATCCAAAAAGCAGATTTTTACGCGGCTTAAGTCCTAAACGGCCGTGAGAAGAGCCGGATTTTCTAAAACCAAACGAAGGGTTTT
This sequence comes from Leptospira ryugenii, assembly GCF_003114855.1. Taxonomy (NCBI): domain Bacteria; kingdom Pseudomonadati; phylum Spirochaetota; class Leptospiria; order Leptospirales; family Leptospiraceae; genus Leptospira; species Leptospira ryugenii. The sequence goes on from NZ_BFBB01000002.1 coordinate 338,248, forward strand.
TAGAAATTCGGCACCCACTGCTCCATCAATAACCCTGTGGTCACAAGATAGGGTCAAAGAGATCACTCGACCAGCAACTACCTCGGCACCCTCAACTACGGGTTTATCTTCTATAGCTCCCACTGCCAAAATCGCACTTTCCGGCTCATTGATAATGGCTGTAAAGCGACTGATCCCATACATGCCTAAATTGGAGATTGTAAAGGTCCCATTGGAAAATTCTTCGGGTTTTAGCTTTCGGTCCCTTGCTTTTTTTGCTAATTCTTTGATTTCTGTAGAGATTTGAGCAATGCTCTTTTGGTCAGCATTCCGAATGACCGGTGTTAAAAGGCCACCATCCAAGGAAACCGCAATCCCTACGTCTATCCTTCCGTGTTGTTTGATAGACTCCTCCATCCAACTAGCATTGACTTTTGGGTGCAATTTTAGGGCATTCGCGACGGCTTTTGTGATGATGTCGTTTACCGAAACTTTCAATGGCTCTTTTGGGTTCTCTTGTTGGAAGAATTCGTTGATTTCCTTTCGAAAGCTTTCTAGGCGTTTGGCATTGATATCCGCATTCAAATAAAAATGGGGCAGATTTTGTTTGGAATCTGTCAGCCGTTTGGCAATCGTTTTTCTCATCCCACCTAGGGGGATAAGTTCATCTTGTTTACTGACGCCTATAGCAGCACTTAGGTGTGTAGGGCTACTTTGCCTAGATTGGATATAATCCAAGACATCTTTTTTGGTAATTCGTCCCATTGGGCCCGTTCCCAGAAGGGAGTGTAAATCAATTCCTTTTTCAATGGCAATTGACTTTGCAAGGGGAGAGGCTAAGACGCGGGCCCCGCCTCGCAGAGTGACGGGAACAACTTCTTTTGTTTCGATGGTGGGTGTCGTTTTTTCCTGGGCAAGGGAGATAGAAGTTGGAGCTACTGTTTCGGCAACGGGACTTGGCTTCGGCGCCTCTACTGTTGTCGCTGGAATTTCTTTTTTTTTGGCCTTGGCTTCTTGCAGTAAATCTTCGAACCCTTCTCCAGGTTTGCCAATAATCGCAAGTGCTTCCCCTACCTTAAGTTTGGATCCTTCCTTCTCTACTATCTTTAAAAGCACACCGGAATCATAAGCTTCCATTTCCATGACAGCTTTATCAGTTTCTACCTCAGCTAAGACTTCACCAGGGGAGATGGAATCACCTTCTTTTTTGATCCATTTAACAATTGTTCCTTCCGTCATTGTGGGAGACAGTTGGGTCATTTCTATTAGTTTTGCCATTTGTATTACCTATTTCAAAATCTCGCGAATGCTCTGGATGACACGCTCCACATTTGGGAGGGTTTCTCTTTCTAAATTGGCCGCATAGGACATAGGTACATCCCTTTGGGTGACTCTCTCTACTGGATGGTCCAAATAATCGAAAGCATTCTTTTGGATGAGGTATGCAATTTGAGCTCCAAATCCGGCAACAGGCCAACCTTCTTCGATAATGAGAACTTTGTTTGTCTTCTTCACAGATTCTAAGATCGCGGTTTCATCCAAAGGCCTAAGTGAACGTAAATCCAAGATCTCAATGCTGATACCTTCTTTTTCCAGTTCTTTCGCTGCTTCCTCTGCGAATAGAAAAGCTCTAGACCAAGTAACGATTGTTAAATCCGTTCCCTTTCTCTTGACTTCTGCTTTTCCGAGTGGAATACTAAATTCTTCTTCTGGGACTTCACCTTTTACCCCATACAATACTTCCGATTCTATAAAGATTGTTGGGTTATTGTCACGGATGGATGATTTGAGAAGGCCATAAGCATCTTTTGGTGTTGCCGGGGCTATGACTTTGAGACCAGGAACATGGGCATACCAAGATTCAAATGCTTGCGAGTGTTGCGCACCCAATCTTCCTCCCACTCCGCCCGCACCTCGAAATACAATAGGCATCGGAAATTGACCGCCGCTCATATAATTCATCTTAGCTGCCGAATTGATGATCTGATCTATCGCAACCAATGAAAAATTCCAGGTCATAAATTCTATGATGGGGCGAAGACCAACCATAGCCGACCCAACACCCACTCCAGCGAAACCATTTTCTGAGATAGGTGTATCGATCACCCTTGCTTCCCCAAATCGTTCTAACATACCTTGGGACACTTTGTACGCACCTTGGTAATGCCCAACTTCCTCTCCCATGAGGTAGATGGAAGGGTCTTTTTCCATTTCTTCAACCATAGCTCGGTTTAGAGCTTCACGGTAGGTAAGTATTGCCATCTATTTATCCTCCGCATAGACATGTTGGTAGAGTTGGGAGAGTGGTGGCTCCGGAGATTCTTCGGCAAAACGATAGGAATCATCTACTTGTGTCAGTATTTCCTGATCCAATTGGTCAAGGTCTTTCTCAGGCACTCCTGCTTGGATGAGTTCCGTTCTTGCTCTGTGCAATGGGTCTTTTTGTTTGTAACTTTCTAGCTCTTCTTTGGTTCGGTACTTTGCTGGGTCTGACATAGAATGGCCTCGAAATCGATAGGTAGAAACCTCGATGAGGGTGGGACCTTCCCCGCGCCTTGCTCTTTCCACAGCTACTTTCACATGGTCACGCACCTTTCTCACTTCATCACCTTCTATGTGGTCACGGGCAATGTCATACGCGACAGCTCTGATGGATACATCTTTCACAGCTAGGGCACGGTATTCAGGGGTTCCCATCGCATAATGGTTGTTTTCACAAATAAAGACTACCGGTAGTTTCCATATGGCAGCTAAATTTAGACCTTCGTGGAAGGAACCTATATTGGCCGCTCCTTCTCCAAAGAAACAAATGGTTACCGAATTTTCTTTTTTGTATTTGGAGGCAAAAGCGATCCCTGCAGCCAAAGAAATATGACCGCCAACGATGCCATGACCGCCCATAAAATGGGCATTTTTATCAAAAAAGTGCATGGAGCCACCATTGCCTTTCGAAATTCCTGTGCCTTTCCCGAACAATTCCGCCATAAGTGCGTTAATCGGCAAACCTCTTGCAATGGCATGTCCATGGTCTCTATAGGTTGACACAATGTAATCTAAGGGTGTAAGAGCAGCAATGGAACCAACCCCAACCGCTTCTTGGCCTATATATAAATGTAAAAAGCCGCCAATTTTACCTACGCTATAGGCTTTGGCAGCTGCTTCTTCAAATTTACGGATGAGTACCATCTGGCGATAGAACTCACGCAACTCAAGAATCGATTTTTGATCTTTAGGAATGGAAGAAACCAAATGAACCTCCGAAAACCAGCAAAAACTACCATATTTAGACGAGAATAGAAAGCAAAAATCTTGCGATATCTTATCCTATCCGAGATTCTTCCCATATAGCGTTATTTCATGAAAATTACTAGCAACGGCATCGAATTTCAAGACTTCCCAGAATTCAAACGATTTGTATTGGATTATGAATTGTTAGGCTCTGTCGCCTTAAGCGAACCCATTGTGGACAAAAGTGGTGGGATCCTACTGAAAGAGAAAGTAGCCATCAAAGAGAGTTTAATCAATAAACTAGAAACGATGGATGGGAAGTTCATTCCAAGCTTCAAATTGGCGATGTCCAAAGATCTCATGAAGATGCTAAAGACAGTGTTAGCCAAAGCAGTACTCAAACGTATCGAAGACAAATCGAATGAGTTCATCAAACACTTATATGAAAAAAATCCAGAGAAGATTGCTTCTTTAAAAGGCATCATTCAAAATTCTTTCTATACCAAATCTTTAGCTCTTTCTTTCTTTCGGATCCTTCTCAATGAAAAAGAATTTTTCAACCATTTAGCAGATATGGGTCTTTTGTCATTGGGTGCTGTGATCCAGAAAAACTACCATTTTAAGATGGTGAATCGTTATTCGTTTTTGGCAGGGATGTGTGCTGATATCTCAACATCTAGAGAGTATTTGTACCGCAAATCTTTGCTTGGACAGACCTTAACGCAAACCACAAGTCTGTCTTTGGAGATCACAAGAAAATTTGCTCTTCCGGATGAGATAACCTCTGCTATCAATGGACATCCCATTACAAATTTTGAAATTCCAAATGCAACCTTAATTGAAATCAATGTTAGCGACCTTAAAAACCATCCACTCAACCAAGAGTTGTTAAACGGAACACCGATGGAAGATGAATCCACCGACGAGGAGGAAGAGGCAACAGAATATTCGGAAGAGACTGCGGGAGTTGTACTTGCTGCCTTAAAGATTGCTCGATTCATCATGGAAAATTTAAAAGTGAGTGTAGATAAAGAACAAGTTTCGGAAAAGCTTCTTGTTATGTTTACCTACAATGCAGAAAAGGGGACCTTTCGGAAAGATATTGCTGATCCTATGATCAATAGGTTTACCGAATTTGACCTGGCCATCAAAAAGATTCGAGTCATTGCTGAAATTGAAAACAAATGTAAATTCCCTCCAGCTGCCTGGGCCTATCCAAAACCCAAAGCTGCACAAGTACTTTGTAAGGATAAGAACTATCAATGTCCGTACATAGTGAACGGCTGGGATTTAAAGATCATTTCTGCCCAGGACCCATATGGATATATCGGAACCACCCTTGGAGTGGGGACCTATCCTAAATGCGCTCTAGAGGAAGAGTTACAACAAAAAGTGAAATTTGATTAAAGGTGGGGACCAGCCCAATGGACATTGGACTGGTATTTTAGAAAAAGATTAAGGAAGTTTACCTTTTACTGCATCGTTAACAGCTTTTGTACCTTCTGCAGCTTTTTTCTTTGCTTCTTCTTCTGCAGCTTTTTTTGCTTCCAAAGCTTTTTTCTCTGCTTCAGACAATACTTGTTTCGCAGTGTCTTCTACAGTTGCAGGTGCGCTAGTCTCAGTCGCAGCAGGTGCTTCCTCTTTTTTGCAGAATGTAAGCCCAAGTGCTAAACCCAAACAGGTAGCGAACAGAATTGATTTTTTTGACATTTGTTTCTCCTTCGATGTCTTGAATGGACAAATGATACGGGAAAGCAAAAGCTAGGAAAGGATTTTATTCTTTCTTTGCTTATTTTACAAAACTCAAGAACTCTAGGACTTCTTGTTTGCTCCCAATGACCAAAGTGGTTCTTTCATGCAGCGATTTTGGTTCTAAATCCAAAATCCTTTCTCCCTTTACTGTTACAGCCATTCCGCCAGCCTGTTCGGCGATGTACGCCATAGGAGCGGCCTCGTATAGGAGTCTGAGCTTACCATTTGGGTATTTTGAGGATTTTGTATCATTAGGGTAGAGAAAGATCCCACCTTTCAAGAGGTTTCTATGGAAGTCTGCCACAAGCGAGCCAATGTAGCGTCCCGTTTTTGGTTTTTTTCCGCCTTCGATGGATTTAATATGTGCTATATAGTCTTGGACTTCCTTGCCCCAATAGCTAGCATTGCCTTCGTTAGCTGAGTAGATAGAGCCGCTGTCTGGCATTTTCATGTCAGGGTGGGAAAGTAAAAATTCCCCTAAACTTGGGTCCAAAGTAAAGCCAACGACAGATTTTCCAGTGCTCAAAACAAGCATTGTGGAGGAGCCATAAATGATATAACCAGCACATCGCTGTAAAGATCCTTTTTGCAATAGATCCTTTTCTGTGCCAGGAGCTTTGGAGCTTGGCTCAAGCCTTTGGTGGATCGAAAAGATGGTGCCTATGGAGACATTGGTATCAATGTTCGAAGAACCATCCAAAGGGTCAATGGCCATTGTATACTTGCCGATCGCATAACCACTCGGAATTGGTATGATTTCTTCATGTTCTTCGCTCGCAAGAGCACAGAGGTGACCACAAATCTTGAGAGACTGGTTGAAAGCATTGTCTGCGTATTGGTCCAATTTCATTTGTGTTTCGCCTTGGACATTTGTCTCATCGGTAGAACCTAAAATGTCATGCAAAAGACCTGCTTTGCGCACCTCGCGGGCGACAATTTTGGAAGCATAGACCAGGTGGTTGAGTAGAGCTGAAAATTCTCCCGAGGCCCCTGGGATTTTGAGTTGCTCTTCTATGATGAATTGAGATAGAGAGATCTGTTTCTTTTGTTTGGGGATGCTATTCACTGTTTTCTCTTAGGTTTTTTTCTTCATTTTGGAGGATGGGACAGGGAGGCAATCCTTTCTCCTTGGCTTTTTTAGCTGCATTTCCGACAATAGTGAGACAGGAATATGGAATCCCAAGCGCTCTACACCGCCGACCCTAGTCTGCTCTTAACTGAGTACCACATCCGTAGAATGTCCCAGGCCTTTTTTGGGCTGGGAGCTCAATCTGCTTATCTGTTCTTAGAAAAAGACTTGGTATTCCGTGTAGGACTCAATCTGAACGAAAGCGTAGTTCGTTCTTGGATTACCCAAGAGCCCGTCTGGAAAGAGGAAAGGGAGGAAGAGAGGCTCTACTCCTGGAAAGAAAGCCAAATTTCCGAAGGAAAAGGCCAATGTTTGTTCTTTCGGTTTCCGCACAAGGACCTATTTGTCTGGGCTGTCCTCTACCAGGAGAAAATGGAAGAATTTCCGAAGGTACGATGGAACTACCTGAGCCAGACGATTTTGACCTTTCTCTCAGTCACACTCTCCAAGAGAGATAAATCTCTATTGAGTTTCCGGAGTTTTGCGGAAGTATTTCGTAAAAAAGTACTTCGTTCTTTGGAAAGTAGGGAGTCGGGAGTTCTCGCACTCTTTTATCTACAAGACCTATCGCCCTTTTTTAAGCCCCTGGGGATTGTCAAAAGCCAAGAAATCCTGAGGGAGGTCTCTTCAACCCTCCAATCAGCTACCCACGAGGAGGAGTTATTTTTCCAGTTAAATGTCCGTTCCATCTACCTGTTCAGCCCCTCGGAGACAGTCGAAAGCATTGCAAACCGACTCGAGGGCCTCTATTTCCCTTCGAAACATATGATTCTGGACTATAAATTGAAATTGTACCCAGTCACAAGGCCGATTGCCGAGAATCCCAACGAGTTCTGTGATCTTTTTATGGAAAATGTCTAAATCAAAATTCGCCAGGATTGACAATTCCGTGCCCTCCAGATATCTGTTAAAATAAGACTATTTTTACGAGGACAATCACTGTCTATGACCCCACAAGTAGGGATTTATTTAAAAGAAGGTGAGTCTATCGAAGCAGCGCTTCGCAGATTCAAGAGAGATTGTGCCAATGCTGGCATCATGAGCGAAATCAAACGTAGAGAATACTTTGAGAAACCAAGTGTAGTGAAGAAGAAGGCTGTAGAAGCTGCAAAAAGAAAAAGAGACAAAAAGAAACGATTGTTCGCAAAAAAGGACAAACTGTAATCTAAACCGCTCCCTATTGTATGACTCTGCAAGAAACAATCAATTCTGATTTAAAACAGGCTCTAAAGGCGAAAGATGAGGTTCTTTTGGGAACCTTGCGCCTAATAAAGGCTGATTTGCAGTATGAAATGACTAAGACTGGAGCAACAGAACTTAACGATAGTTTTGTGATGCAAGTCCTAAAATCCAATTACAAAAAAAGAAAAGACACAGCTCTTGAATATGAAAAGGCAAATCGTGAAGATTTGGCAAATAAAGAAAGGGCTGAAGCGGACATCATCTCTCGTTACATACCCAAAGAAGTTTCCGACGACCAAATCCAAGATGCAGTAACAAAAGCAATTACGGAAATGGGTGCCTCTTCCCCGTCTGACATGGGTAAGGTGATGGGGAAAGTGATGGCAGTCTTCAAAGGGCAAAACATCGACGGCTCTAAGGTATCTCTCATCGTTAAACAATCACTCAGTTCAAACTAAAAGGCAGTGAATTCCTACCAGAATTTCAAAGACAGAGTTCGGAGGGAAGTCTCCATTGAATCTTATATAGGACGTTTTGTTCCCTTAAAAAGATCGGGTAGAAATTATATTGGTCTATGCCCATTCCATAACGAAAAGACACCTTCCTTCCACGTAAAATCAGATTCTGGTTACTACCATTGTTTTGGCTGCAAAGCAAGTGGAGATATCTTTCGATTTGTTATGGACTACCAAAAGGTAGATTTTCCAAAGTCTTTAGAAATTCTCTCTGAGTATACAGGCATTCCACTTGTCTTAAAATCCAAAGAGGAAGAAGAAGAGGACCGTAAAAAAGAAGCGCTTTACCAGTTCAATGAACGCGTTCGGGTCTACTTTCAGAAGAACTTCCAGACAAGCGCAGGGGAAGTTGCCATGAAGTATCTCTTAGAACGAGGTTTATACGAAGATGAGGTTCGTATCTTTGGAATCGGATACGCATTGCCAGGCTTTCAAAATCTAGCGAAAGATTTCATTCGCAGTGAAGCCGAAACAAAGATGGCAGAAGCCTTAGGACTTTTAAAACGGCAGGACCAGAATCGAGATCCGTATGATTTTTTCCGCAATCGGATCATGTTTCCAGTCATAGATGCAAGGGGAAGGACCATTGCCTTTTCGGGTAGGATCCTTGGAAATTCTGAGGAAGCCAAATACATCAATAGTCCAAATTCCAGTATCTATGATAAAAGTAGAAGTTTTTATAATTTAAATTTAGCACAAGATTCCATCCGCAAGACTAGAGAGGTGATTGTCGTAGAAGGCGTGTTTGACGCTGTCGGTCTCTTCCGAAAAGGGATCGAATCTGTGGTAGCCCCTTTAGGGACCAGTTTCACAGACTCTCATGCAAGAATCCTAAAAAACATGGCTGACCGTGTCATTTTGATGATGGATGCTGATGCTGCAGGTGCAAAGGGTGCTTTCCGAGCTGTCACTTTTCTAAACAAAGAGGGAATCGACGTACGGATTGCCCAAATCCCAGAAGGGAAAGATCCCTTTGATTATTCTCTCAAACACAACAAATCCGAAATTCGAGACGTGTTCGAAAGATCCCAATCAGCATCGCAATTTATGATCCAACAGATTCTCGCAGGCGCAACTGTTCAGTCACTTCCCGAAACCAAACAGGCCGGTATCCGAAAGCTCATGGATTTCGTCAAAACGATGGAGAAAGAGACGGATAAGCAGGTCTATTTGCAGGAAGGTGCCAAACAGTTAGGGATCTCATTTTCTGCGATTTTTCAAGATTTTCAAGGTAAGACGGGGGAAAGTTCTGCCCCCACAAATGTCGATACTAAAAGAACGAATGCAAAACTTCCCGAGAAGAAAGCGGAGCCCATCCAAGTCTGTGAGAGAAAGATGTTAGCGAAATTGGTTCAGAACCAGGAGCTATTTGAGTATTCAGAAAAGATCTTGGAAATGGATTTTTACGATGAGTCTGCTAGCTTTCTATGGGACTATTTGTATACGAAATATTTGCAAGGTGAGCCAATTTCGGTTGCTGAGATTTTGTCTAAAGAGGACATCCCTAAGGAATATTTGGGCGAACTTGCTGGTCATTTTGATATGGAACCAAATGAGGAAAGTAGCACCCAGAGAAAGTCATTCCAAGACTTGATTCTATTGCATAGAAAGCTACACCTTGAATTCCAAATGAACCAATTATTCGATAAAATGGGAAATCCACAACTCACTGTTGATCAGAAGAAAGAGGTCCTTTCCGAGATCACGTATTTGAAAAGTGAACGGGATAAAATCTGGGAGTATCTAAGAACTCTGCAGGTACAAGAAGTTTAAACGAGAAGGAAAGAGATCAAAAATGGAAAATTTAGCAAGTTTACCTGAGGTTCAAAAAATTATTTCGATCGGAAAGGCCAATCGAGAAGTGTCATATGACGAAATTAACGAGATCCTTCCAGATAAAATATTAAACTCAGAGAAAATAGACGATGTATTCACTCTCCTACACGAAATGGGGATCGAAATCGTAGAAGAATATTCCAAAAAATCCTTAGAAGAGTCTACAAGTCTTGCCAATACAAAAGAAGAGTCCAATAAAGAAAATAAACCTGCCAGAAAGAAAAGAGAATCAAACGTTTCTTCCAACTCGGAAGACCCGATTCGTCTTTATTTAAAAGAGATTGGAAAGGTTTCATTAATCTCTGGAGAAACTGAGGTATTTTTAGCTAAGCGTATTGAGAAGGGTGAAAAAATCATTGAGGAGACTATCCTTGGCTCTTCAATTTTGAGACAAAACTTTGCTAAATTAATCCCTAAGATCAAATCTAAAAAAATCAAAGTTTATGATCTGGTAAAAGTGGACAAAATGTACGCTTTAAACCAGGAGCAAGCTGATAAACTTGAAAAAGTTTTCTTTGATAATATGGAGCTTATCCAACAGGATGAGAAGGTTCTGAATGAATCTACGAATAGGATTCGAAAATACTCAGAGAATTCAAAAAAGTTTAAAGAACTTAAAGAGAAAATAGATACATCTTCTGGCAAAATAGATGAAGCCATCCGTAAAATCGGTGTATCTCAGAAAGAGATTCAAAAAATCTCTCAAAAGATTAAGTCGATGGTCTTTCGCGTTAAAGAAATCGAAAAACACTTTCTAAAGATAAAAGCGAAGTATGGACATGACGTTCGAGAAATCAAAGGCCTGAATAGGTTCATTGAAAAGAATGAGAACCTAGACGAAATCGAAAAGATGATGGGCTGTGACATTGAAGAGGTCCGGGAAGTCATCAAAGACATTCGCAATAATGAACGTAAACTCCGACGTATGGAGCAGGAAGCTGGTTCACCAGTCCATGAAATCAAAGATTGGGGCGAAAAGATAATCAAGGGAGAACGTGAAATTGCCCAAGCAAAACGCGAATTAGTTCGAGCAAACTTACGTTTGGTGGTCTCAATTGCGAAACGATACGCGAACCGAGGGATGCACTTTTTTGATTTGATCCAAGAAGGAAACATAGGCCTTATCCGAGCTGTGGACAAATTTGAATACAAAAAGGGTTATAAATTTTCTACCTATGCGACTTGGTGGATCCGCCAAGCGATTACCCGAGCCATTTCAGACCAAGCAAGAACCATCCGTGTTCCTGTTCACATGATTGAACAGGTAAACAAAGTGATCCGGGAAACACGTTTGTTTGTCCAGGAATTTGGTCGTGACCCTTCCAATGATGAGATTGCGGAAAGACTAGGTTGGCCTGTTCAAAAGGTTAAGGCAGTGAAGAACGTGGCAAGAGAGCCTATTTCTTTGGAGATCCCTGTGGGTTCCGAAGAGGATTCTGAATTAGGTGACTTCATCGAGGATAAGGATGTTATTTCTCCTTTGAATTCTGCGGCAAGCTCTATCCTCAGCGAACAAATCCGACAAGTCTTACAAACGCTCCCAGCTAGGGAGCAGAAAGTAATCCGGATGCGATTTGGATTGGATGATGGGTATGCTCAGACACTCGAAGAGGTGGGCTACCAATTTAAGGTAACGAGAGAACGGATACGTCAGATTGAAGCAAAGGCTCTCAGAAGGTTACGCCACCCAAGCCGATCCAAAAAGTTAAAAGACTACATCGACTAGATTATTCTTCTTGCCAAGTGGTATCTTGGCAAGAGTCTCTCGTTAGCTCTCTGTTTGTTGGATTTTGATGCTTAGGTTCACACGTTTTTTTTTCCCCTTCATTACCTTGGTTTTGGTCTCCTGTGGACCCAAAGCCGAACATGCATTTAGTTTTGAGAGCGCCTTGGGAACTGGGCAAATCTCCCCTGAACAAACCTGGAAGTTTAGTCCTGAATATGCTTTAGATGGAAAACCCCAGACAGGATTTTGTGCCGATATCCAAACTCCTGGCGCAGGGCTTGTTTTTTTCCTTGCAAATGTCTCTGAATTTTCTGGTGTCCAAATCACAAACGGACTTGCCATTTCGGCAAAAGATGCTAAGGCCATGGCGCAGGTGAAGAAACTTCGTTTGACCTCTTACACCAAAAAGTCGAGTGCCCCCAATGCCAAATGGATAGAGGAGAACACAATCACTTTGGATCTAAAACCCGTTCAATTCAAAGCTGAAAAGGTGGTACCCCAAATCCTATCTTTGGATACATCGTTTCGAGGAAATGTGATCCAATTGGAATTTTTAGAAAGTTATACTGGAAGTAAAGGTACTGATGTTTGTCTCAGTGAATTTTCGTTAGGCGATTTCAAAGACAAAGAGTTTTCTGCTTATGAAATCACAAACCAGCAAAGAGTTAAAGCCTCCCTACAAGGTTATGAAGAAGCATCGAAGCACTATTATGCATTCAAAAAGTTTTTGGTATGGAATGAAACCAATTCGATTAGCTTCCAAAGTTTTGATGCCTTTTTACCAGTGTATTTTAAATCGGATGGAACTTTCAGTTTTGGTCAGGTGCAGGCTATGGACCCACAAATCGGGAACGCTTTCCCATCTGAGCCCAAACAAGGCACATATACCATTCTTGCAACCAGTCCCTCTGGTATTGATCTGAATTTAAGTTATATTGATTCGGGAGGGATGCAGAGGAATGATACTTGGTTGTTCCGCCGTGCCCAAGTCGGCGATGAGGATTACGAATACTTTAAAACAAAGATGGGCATATCATTCTCTTCCATCTACAACGCAAAGACCCACTATCTTCTTTTTCTAAAAGAAAACAACTCTGGTGCTACCTTTTACAATTACGAGGTGCCTTACTGAGATTCCAATCGAAACCAGTATGGTACTAGCGAATCGTTTTTTCGAGAGAGCTAATAAGTCCATTGAGTTCTTTCAGGGAGGATAGTTTTTGCGCTTCCGTCCATTTCAGTTCCGTTTGTAGTACCTTTGCAACGGGCTCTGCCAATACCTTTGCCAAAGCCAAGTCCAAAAACAAGACACGCCAACGCCGAGCGAGTACATCAAGGACAGAGATTGCAAATTCATTCTTCACAAAATGAGAGACTTCTTCTGCGAAAAATCCTGTGCCTTTTTTGATCTCCTTAGGTTTTTTTCCTAAAATCAACTCTACTTCTCCACCGAAAGTATCCGCAAGTCGAACAGCTGTTGGTTCCGAAAAGCCATATAGAGAGATGAGTTTTCTTGGGAGATCCTTCGTATAGCCCAAAGTACCTGGGAAGGCAAAATTGTAGGTCATACATTCATTTTTGGTCTCTAGATTCCCTTCCTCGATGAGACGGTTGGTCAGGTCTTCTCCCATCTTTCTATACGTAGACCATTTCCCACCAGACATTGTAACTAATCCAGATGCAGAGACAAGAATCGCTTCTTCTCTAGAGATCGCTTTTGTATTTTTATTCCCGGCAAGGGAGATCAAAGGTCGCAGTCCACTAAACACGGATAAGATGTCTCTTTTATCGAGTTTTGTATCTAAGTAATCGTTTCCTGTCTTTAATAAAAAATCAACTTCAGACTGCAAGGGAAGAGGTTCCGAATCGATTCCATTTTTGGGAGTATCTGTTGTTCCCAAAATCACCTTTCCTTCCCAAGGGATGACAAACACAACTCGACCATCCTCAGTTTTCGGAATGATCATCGCTGTTTTACAGGGAATTTTTTCTTTCGAAAAAACAAGATGAATGCCTTGGCTGGGACTCAGTACGTCCTGTGCGCTGGGATCATCGAGTTTTCGAATCTGGTCAATCCAGACACCGGTCGTATTCGCAACAACTTTCGCATAGATGGATACTTTTTTCTTTGTGATTAAATCAAGTGCTTCCACCCCAACAATCTGACCCTCTTTCTTTATGAATTGAATCACTTCCATTCGAGTCACAATATCCGCACCTGCTTCTTTTGCTCCCCTAACGGTTGCTATGTTCAAACGTGAATCATTAAACTGAGCATCGTAGTATTTAATACCACCTTTCAAGCCCTTCGTTTTAAGCGCTGGAAAGTCGTTCAAGGCTTGGGATTTAGAAATCCGTTCATGTCCTGGGACTGTGCGAGAACCAGCTAGTAAATCATATAGAGTTAGCCCCAGAGAAAAATATGGTTTTTCATACCATTTGTAAGTAGGCATTACAAAGGCGAGAGGCTTCACCAAGTGGGGTGCATTTTTTAAAAGTCGTTTTCTTTCGGAGAGAGCTTCATAAATGAGTTTGAAATGTAGTTGGGCAAGATAACGGACACCTCCATGGATGAGTTTAGTTGAACGGGAGGAAGTTCCGCTCGAGATGTCCTGTTTTTCGAGGAGTGCAACTTTATAACCGCGTAATGCAGCGTCTAAGGCAGTGCCTGCTCCTGTAGCACCACCGCCCAGGATTAGGATGTCATATTTTGTTTGGTTTAATTTTTCTAAGGTTTGTAATCTTTCTTTTGAGATTGCCATTTCGGTCTGCGCTTTTCTTGCCTATAGAGATTCTTAGGTAAGTATTGTCAAATATCGCCTTTCTATCTATCTAAATTTGACGAAAGATCATGAAAACTGAAGCCCAGATTGAACAAGAAATTTTAAAAATCCAAAGAGGAACCGTAGAGGTGATCTCTATCCCCGAGTTGAAAGACAAACTCAAAAAGAAAGAAAGTCTCAGAATCAAAGCAGGATTTGATCCAACGGCACCTGATCTGCACTTAGGTCATTTTGTTTTGTTGCGAAAACTCAGGCATTTCCAAGATTTAGGCCACCAAATTCTCTTTTTGTTAGGTGATTTTACTGGAATGATCGGTGATCCATCTGGAAAATCAGAAACTAGAAAACGGCTGACAAAGGAAGAAGTCAGAGAAAATTCTTTAACATACCAAAACCAAGTTTTTCGAATTTTAGACAGAGAAAAAACACAAGTTGTCTACAATGCAGAGTGGTGTATGCCGCTTACCTCTGAGGATATCCTTACTTTAACAGCCAAGTATACTGTTTCACGTATGTTAGAAAGGGATGACTTTACAAAACGATACCGTGCAGGGAGTCCGATCTCCATGATCGAGTTTCTTTACCCGCTATTCCAAGGATATGATTCTGTTCATTTGAAGAGTGATGTAGAAATTGGAGGTACAGACCAAAAATTCAATTTACTCATTGGCCGCGACTTACAACGAGAATATGGCCAAGAACCACAATGTGTCGTAACATTACCTTTATTAGTTGGGCTAGACGGTAGCAAAAAAATGTCCAAGTCCTTGGGCAATTACATTGGAATCACAGAGGCACCTATCGATATTTACGGTAAGGTAATGTCAATTTCCGATGAACTGATGTGGAATTACTTCGAACTTTTAACAGATCTTTCCTTTGAAGAAATAGATAATCGAAAGAAGGGAATTTCCGAAAAAACACTTCATCCCAAAGAAGTGAAAAGTGAACTTGCACTTCTTATTTTGGACCAATTGCACGATCCTGCTCAAAATAGAGGAGCTGTTGAGGAATGGAATCGGATCCACAACGCAAAGAACAGAGCCTTACCAGAAGAGATCAAAACAATTCAGTTGGATGAAAGTTACTTTGTTGAAGGTCATCCTGGACTGCTCAGTATACTGAACCAGTTTCAATTTATAACTTCGGTATCCGAAGGAAGAAGGTTGGTGCAGGCAGGTGGACTGTACCTTAACGAAGAGAAACTTTCAGAGTGGCAAATTTCGCTAGAAAAGGGACAAGAATACCTCATCCGCCAAGGAAAAAAAGGGAAATTTTTAAGGATTCTCACTTAGCAGAGAGTTAAGATGGCTAGTCTTTTTTTCCGATATTGAGATTAAGGTAACGTATGCCTTTAGATCCGATTGAAGAAGAAAAAGAGATTCAAGACATCGTCCATGAACTCTCAAAAGATATAGAAAAGGATAGAAACTTCGCCAAGCAGGTGAAACGTCTTCTGTTCTTGGGTTTTCTTACCCTTAGCATTTCTTCCGTCGTAGTACTTTTGAGTTACCTTTTGTACCTCTCGTTTTCAGTGGATCAATTGCAAACGGAGGTTAAGGCAAAGGATAAGATGTTACAAGAGATGGAAGAGAGTCTTTCGTCTCTTATGTATCAGGAGCAACTTCGGGAAGAACAATACCTTACTTCAGAATCGGAAATTGATGAGTCCCTTCAGAAACAGGTAGAAAAGAATATAAACTATTTAAAAGAAGTTTCAAAAGAAACAAAGGGTAAAAATATCCTCAGAGGGAATGAAAAGTATAAAGAGATAGCCTTAACTTTTGATTTAGCTACCGGTGAAGAGCTCGCACTTCTTTACCAATATGTAAAAGAATATAATATAAAGATAACGATCTTTCTATCGAATGAAAGACCTTCAGATACAAGTGGTTCATTCTTTGTAAGGTCAAATTTAGACCTAATCAAAAGATTAGCAAAGACGGGAAACGTAGAGTTTGGCAATCACACGTGGAGCCATTTCAATTATTCCAGATCCGTTTCAGAAACAAGCCAGAGAAAACGCACCGTACTTGAGTACCTCTCTAAATCGGTATTAGATCTCACTCGTATGGCAGAAGAGCTTAAGAGAGTTGAGGATATATTTTATGCCCTTACTAAACAGGAATTAAAAAAATACTATCGTTTGCCCTATGGTGCCATCAACCAGTTGATTTTAGATGCCCATGCTAGCATAGGTTACACGCAGCATATAATGTGGTCTAGAAATAATAAAGGCTCTTTGGATTTGCCTGACTATATTCATAAACAATTTGTCTACCAAAATCAGAATGGCAAACGTGTTGTTGTTAAAAATCCATATTATAAAACTAGCCAGGAAACTCTAGACTATTTGGATTTATGGGAGAGTGTCGATCCCCATGGAATGAATGGCGCTATCATCTTAATGCACTTGGGAAGCCCTAGAAAATTTGATAAACTCATCTATATATTGCCCGAGTTTATCAAAAAGATGCAAAAGAAGGGATACCATTTTAATACGGTATCCGAAGTCTTGAATGACAAAGAAGACTAGTGGCTAGTTTCATTATCTTTTAAATTTACCACCTAGCCAGCCTACAAACTCGTAGGTTGTTAGATAAAAGACTGGAACCATAATCAAAGTGATAAAGGTAGCAAACGCTAAGCCCCAACCAAAGGCCAATGCCATAGGAACTAAAAATGGATCGCGTCCTCCAATTCCATAGGCTGTTGGGAGGAGTCCAAGTACTGTCGTGACAGTTGTCAGGATAACAGCACGTAAACGAATAGACCCAGTTTCTATAAGCAAGTCAAAAGTTTTATAATTAGGATTCTCTAATTTCAATTGGTTAGCACAATCAACAAGCACAATAGAGTCATTGACTACCACCCCTGCAAGTCCAATCACACCCAAAAAGGAAAGAAAGGATAAGGGTTGTCCGTGGAGTAAAAAAGCAAATATGACTCCAATAACACCAAAAGGAATGGCACTCATCACGACAAATGGTTGTAAAAGAGATTTAAACAATGAGGCTAGGATCATGTAAATGATAAGAAGTCCAACCAAGAAAGCACGCATGAGTGATTGCATGGACTCCTCTGTATCCTTATTCTCTCCAGAAAATCGCACCGTATAACCAGGGTACTTTTTAATTATACCTTCTCCCAATTCTTTTGCTTTTTGGTTAACGGCTCGGGAGGTGGTTTTGGTTTCATCAATATTGGATGTCACAGTGAGCAATCGTTTCCCATCTAAATGGTTTATGGACGCTCTTCCTGGTGACCTATCATAACTCGTAAGCCTTGAGACAGGGATTAAATTTCCCGTAAGGTTGTTCACGTACACTTTGTTCAAATGTGATAAGGAACTTCGGTATTCCTCTGGAAAGCGGACACGCACATCTACTTCCTCATCGGCTCGTTTGATTTTTGTAGCAATCGTTCCTTGTAAGGCTGTATTTATTGCTAAAGATACGGATTGTACGTTCACACCTGCAAGGGAGGCTAGGGATTGATCTACGGTGACTCGGATCTCATCTTTACCATCATTGAAATCATCACCAATGTCAACCACACCAGGGATCTGGTTGAGGACTTCTTTATATTCTGTACCTATCTTTTGTAAGGTAGAAAAGTCATCTCCTTTGATTTCGATTGCTACTGGCTTACCAACAGGAGGGCCCCCAGCTAACTTTTCAAATTCCAAATTGACAAGCTTTCCTTCTAAAGATTTAAATTCATCCGGCTTTGGCAATAATTGAATGGGTTCTTCTTCCTTTTTGCCTTTTTTTTCCGAGGCTAATTTCTCTTCCAAGAGGAGTAAGGATTTATCATTCAATAGATACTTTGTGTTATGGCGGACAAACTCTATGATCTTTTCTGTACTTCTTTCGCGGGATTCTTCAGGAGTAAGGTAGACCATAATTTGGGCATAGTTCTTACCTCTTTTTGTGAATGGATCATTGGGATCTTTTTGAATGATTCCGACTCTTGAGATATAGTTTTCTAGCTCTTCCTTGGGCAAACTCTTTAACGAATATTCGATGGCTTGTATAAAACGATCTGTCTGTTCTAAAGTAAGCCCCGTTTCAGCCGTTACGCGGACTTGGAAAGTTTCAATCGCACCTGGAAACAATTTGAACTTACCAAACATTCCTTGTAGGGTGAGGGAAAATATAAATATCACAAGTAGTCCCGCAATCATTTTCAATTTATGACTAAGTGCAAATCGTAACAAGGGAAGATAGGTTTTGTTTTTGAAGCGGACAAACCAATGAGACTCTTCTTTGACTTCGCCTTTTAGAGAGGTTGATTTACTCACATCGTATAAATGAGAAGGTAGCATAAAGAATGCTTCAAAAAGGGAGGAAGATAGAGAAAGGATCACAACCATAGGGATAGAGTGGATGAATTTCCCAAATATACCCGTCATAAATAACATGGGTCCAAACGCAGCAATGGTTGTTGTCACAGTAGCCATTACAGGTGCCAACACTTCAGAGGTGCCTCGCAGAGCTGCCTCAAACGGTTCTTCACCATTTTCAAGATGTCGGTAGACGTTTTCACAGATAATGATCGCATCATCCACGAGAATTCCCACAACAATGATCAATCCCATCATAGAGATTAAGTTCAAAGTGAGCCCAAAGTAACTCATCGCAATAAAAGTCATCGCAATGGAAATCGGGATACCCAAAGCAGTCATTAGAGCCATTCGCCAGCCCAAAAAAACAAATAAGGAAGCAGTTACAAGTATAAGTCCTGAAATCGCATTGGAGGTAAGCACTCCTAGTCTTCTACGAATGTATTTGGACAGGTCGTTTACAAAAGCGTGTTTGATTTTGCCTTGTGAAGCTGTGATAAACTCTTCCACAATTTTTTTAGCGGAATCAACTGTTACAATGGCATCTGCTTTTTCCCTTTTGATGACAGTTAAAGCGATTGCAATCTCACCGTTTGATTTATCAAGATAATCACTATCTTCAAAAGATTCAGTGACTCGTGCAATGTCTTTGATACGAACAGATCGTCCTGCATCGTTTGACCTCACAAATACATTCTCGATTTCATCTGCTGTATCAAATTCCCCTACGGTACGAACAATAATTTCTTTTGAACGCTCGGAAATATTTCCACCAGGAAAATTCACATTTCTCAGGCGTAGTGCATTGATTACTTGAGTAGAAGAGATGGAATATGCAGTGAGTTTATCTGGATACAAATCCACCTTCATTTCCCTTTCTCGCCATCCTCTTTTGGTTATGCGAGCAACTGTTGGTAGATCTTTTAGTTTTTCTTCTAGAATCTTTGCTTGGTCTCTGAGTTGGCTTGTATCAAGAACAGGTTTTCCATTGGATTGTGCGCTTGTTAGATGGATTTCGATGACTGGCTGACGTGCTGTTGTGATTTCTGTAACGATAGGATCTTCTGCTTCTTCGGGCAAGTCTTGGACCCTATCAATAGCAGATTTAATATCATCAACGACCTTTTGGGTATTTTTTGTATTTGGGTCAATTGTGATGACAATACCAGATCGATTTTCGAGTGA